>CAMQCZ010000014.1 GCA_946999385.1 uncultured Lachnoanaerobaculum sp. | reverse complement strand
GACAGACAGACAGACAGACAGACAGACAGACAGACAGACAGACAGACAGACAGACCTATAATATCTAGCGATTATTTTGTTATATTGAAAGAAGCTGCGGATATTGTTGGAGTTAAACTTTTTGAAGTTGAATGGGAAAAATTAGAAAATTTATTAAATTATGAACAACCATCAAAGTATATAGTTAAAACAACTAATTATAATAATAATTTTAAAGTTCCGGTTTTAACAGCCGGACAAACTTTTATATTAGGTTTTACTGATGAAGAAGAAAATATCTATAAAGCTAGTAAACAAAATCCGGTTATAATATTCGATGATTTTACATCCGGAAATCATTGGGTTAATTTTGATTTTAAGATTAAATCTTCAGCTATGAAGATGATAAAAGCAAAAGGTAATATAAATTTAAGGTACTGTTATCATTATATGCAAACTATAAATATTGACTGTACTGAGCATAAGAGGCTTTGGATTTCAAAATATTCAAAAATAAAAATACCATTACCTTCTCTACCTGTTCAAGAACAGGTGGTTTCCATCCTTGATAAGTTTGATAAATTGGTAAATGATCTTAATGAGGGTTTACCTAAAGAGATTGAGTTAAGACAAAAACAGTATGAATACTACAGGGAGAACTTGTTGAATTTCAAGAAAAATAAATAAATTTATCAAAATAGAGTAAAATTCTATTTTAAAACTAATAGCTTAAAATATCATCAGAAAGAATTTATTGAGAAAATATAAAAAATTGAATACAAATGGAAGGAGTAATTCAGATGTCAGAAGAAAGATTAAAGTATAACACAGCTACAATTGCCGAAATGACCGGAGGAATTATTTTAGCTAATTTTGAAAAAGATTTTCAAGTTAGAGAAACTGCATATCAAAGTGAAGCTGAACTTGAAAAACAATTGATTGAAAACTTGACCTCTCAAGGGTATGAGAGGCTTATAGTAAAGTCAAATGCTGAATTATATGCAAATTTAAAAATTCAAATTGAAAAACTAAACAATATATCTTTTTCAGATGAAGAGTGGAGCAGATTTTTAATCGAATATTTAGATGCACCAAATGATGGGATGATTGAAAAAACACGAAAAGTACAGGAAAATTATATCCATGATTTCATATTTGACGATGGGCATTTGAAAAATATTAAAATTGTCGACAAGAAAAATATTCATAATAATTTTCTTCAGGTTACTAATCAGATTGTCGGCGAAGGGAAAAAACGAAATCGCTATGATGTAACAATTTTGGTAAATGGCTTGCCTCTTGTTCATATTGAACTGAAAAAAAGAGGTGTGAATTTGCATGAAGCTTTTGATCAAATTCATAGATATAGTAAGGAAAGTTTTAACAGTGAAAATTCATTATACAAGTATGTTCAGATATTTGTAATATCCAATGGAACTTATACTAGATATTTTGCTAATACAACAGCACAGAATAAAAATAATTATGAGTTTACTTGTGAATGGGCAGATGCTAAAAATAAGGTGATTTGTGATTTGGTGGATTTTACTAAAACATTTTTTGAGAAGCGTGTCATTCTTGAAGTGCTTACAAAATATTGCGTATTTGATGTTAATAACACTCTCCTTATTATGCGTCCATATCAAATAGCAGCAACTGAACGAATTTTATGGAAGATAAAATCAAGTTATGAGGCAAAAAAAGCAGGCAGACCTGAAGCAGGAGGATTTATTTGGCATACGACAGGCTCAGGTAAGACTCTTACCTCTTTTAAATCAGCAAGACTTGCTACGACATTAGATTTTATTGATAAGGTGTTTTTTGTGGTAGACAGAAAAGACTTAGACTACCAAACAATGAAAGAATATCAAAGGTTTCAGCCAGATAGTGTAAATGGAAGTAAGGATACAAAAGAACTTAGAAGATGTATTGAAAGAGATGATAATCGTATTGTGGTAACCACAATTCAAAAATTAAATGAATTTGTAAAGAGAAATCCCACCCATAAAATTTATGATAAACATTGTGTTCTTATATTTGATGAATGCCATCGCTCTCAGTTTGGAGAGGCACAGAAAAATATACGGAAGTCATTTAAGAAATATTACCAATTCGGATTTACCGGAACTCCGATTTTTCCGGAAAATTCACTTGCTGGAGATACCACATCAGGGATATTTGGAGCACAGCTTCACAGCTATGTTATAACCGATGCTATTCGGGACGGCAAAGTATTGAAATTCAAGGTGGATTATAACAATATTACACCGAAATTCAAAAATGCTGAGAAAGAGGAAGATGAAAAGAAATTAGTTAAATTGGAAAATAAAATGCTACTTCATCCTGAAAGAATTTCTGAGATTACAAAGTATATTCTCAAGGTTTTTGATACGAAAACACATCGTAATGATTTTTATGATTTGAAGCATAGAAGACTTAATGGATTTAATGCTATGTTTGCTGTGCAAAGTGTTGAAGCTGCAAAATTATATTATGAAGAGTTTAAAAGACAACAAAGCAATTTACCTGAAGAAAAAAGATTGAAGATAGCTACAATTTACAGCTTTGCAGCCAATGAGGAGCAAAGAGCAATCGGAGAAATATCAGAAGAGAATTTTGATGTTTCTGCAATGGAATCAACAGCAAAAGAATTTTTGGACAAGGTAATCGCTGACTATAATATTCACTTTAAAACAAATTTTTCTAGCAATGGTAATGAATTTCAAAATTATTACAAGGATTTATCACTTAAAGTGAAAGATAAACAAGTTGACTTGCTTATTGTAGTAGGAATGTTTTTGACAGGTTTTGATGCACCTACATTAAACACACTATTTGTTGATAAAAACCTGAGATATCATGGTCTTATTCAGGCTTTTTCAAGAACAAATCGTATACTGAACAAAGTAAAAATCTTTGGCAACATTGTTTGCTTTAGGAATCTGGAAAAAGCTACGCAGGATGCAATCAAGACGTTTGGCGATGAAAATAGTGTAAATATCATTTTGGAAAAGAGCTATGAAGAGTATATTAATGGCTTCAAAGATGAAGAAACGGGCAAGGTTATTAAGGGTTACACAGATATTTGTAATGAAATAATAGCTAAGTTCCCGGAGCCTACCGAAATTATATTAGAAGCGGATAAAAAAGAATTTGTAGAAATTTTTGGCGAGCTGTTGAAAGCCGAGAATATCTTGAAAAATTTTGATGAGTTTGAAGACTTTGAAAAAATTATATCAGATAGGCAGAAGCAGGACATGAAAAGTGTCTATGTTGATATCAGAGAAAGCATAGTAAATGCAAAGCGTGTTGAAGATCCCAAAACTAGTCAAGTTGATTTTTCTGATGTTGAATTTCAGATTGACTTACTTAAAACGGATGAAATAAATTTGGATTATATTCTGGCTTTGATACTTGAAAAGTCAAAAGAAAATGATGATGTGGAAAGCTTAAAAGCAGAAGTTCGAAGAGTGATAAGATCAAGCCTCGGCACAAGGGCAAAAGAAGAATTGATTATGGAATTTATAAACACCACAAGATTGTCTGAACTGAAAAATACTGATGATATTCTTGAGTTATTCTATAGTTTTGCAAAGAAAGAGAAGGAAAATAAAATTATATCTTTGCTTGAAGAAGAAGGTCTAAAAGAAGACTCAAAACGATTTATAGAAAAGGCTATAAGCAAAGGATATGTTGAATATGCAGGAGATGAGTTGGATCGCATTATCCCACCTACTTCACGTAGACGAGGAGCAAGGGAAAAGAAAAAAGAATTGGTATTAGAAAAGATAAGAAAGCTTGTAGAAGTCTTTGTTGGGATTTAAAATTTAGTTTAGTGCTATATGTCTATTTCAAAGATGTTATTTTTAATAGGAGTGATATAAATTGAATTATTTTGATTAGAATATCTAAAGAAGCAAAAAGATAATTTTATAGTCGGTGTGGTCATAGGACTGTACCGGCTATTTTTGTAAAAGATAAAATAAACTGATGTTGATGTAGCAGTAATTTTGGAATCAACCTTTATACCTAAATATAGAAATGTAGTTACTGGTAGTGATTATGGTTTTAGTGATGATACATTTTCTGTTTATGAATTATTACTTTTAAAAACAACTTTATTTTAATTATAAAATATGCTATTCTTATATCAATATATAAGGAGATTACTATGGATAAGAGAGAATTTTTACAAAATATACCAAGCTTGGAAAAAGTTTATTTAATACAATCAGGATACACAAAAAATCCCTTTGTCATATGCGATGAGCAAACATTTGATGATAAAGTTATTGTTTTTTTAGATGAAGATTTTGCAAAATCTGAGATTGAAAAATTAAATAAAAAGAATAATAATGTATCATATATTACTATAGAACAAAAGGATTTAGCTAATGCAATAGCAACACTTGAATTATATGGAATAAATGCTATAAATTTTATAGACAAAAATTATAATTTTTTATATCAGATAAGTGATATAGTAAAAATTCCGGCTAGAGAAGATAAAAATTTAAAAATTTTTGAAAATCCAAATCTTGCAATTACTATGACTTATTTTATGCAGGAGCTTAGAAAAAATGATAAAGACTCCGATGTAGATAATTTGAAAAAACTTGAAGAAGAAATGATAGTAAATATTATGAGAGCAAATTTTTTATTACCTATTTCTAAAGAAAAAAAAGGCAATGCCGCAGGCTTACTTATGATGAAAACCGGTGATGATAAACATTTGATACCTATATTTACAGACCATATAGAATTTAATAGATTTAAAAAAGATTTGGATGTGGATTTGAAAATATTAGATTTTAAACAAATGACTGAGCTTATAGTTCCTGAAAATACCTTTGCTTTTATAATTAATCCTTCAGGAATAGGAGTTTTAATAACTAAAGAATGGTTAAATCGTGTTAAAGGAAATATATTCACTAATGATAATAAGTAATTAAAGAGCCTTTAGGGGCTTTTTAATTTTTAAAAATAAAATTTAGGAGTATTTAATGTCGAATAAATATAATGCTGATAGTATAATGGTTTTAGAAGGATTGGAAGCAGTAAGAAAAAGACCGGGTATGTATATAGGTAGCATAGGCAGTAAAGGCTTAAATCATCTTATTTATGAAATAATAGATAATTCTGTAGATGAACATCTGGCAGGATATTGCAATAAAATTTGGGTTACACTTGAAAATAATGGTTCTTGTACTATTAAAGATGATGGTAGAGGTATTCCTGTTGAGATGCATAAAAAAGGCTTACCGGCAGAAAGGATAGTTTTATCTACCTTGCATGCCGGAGGTAAATTTGACTCTAATTCTTATAAGACCAGTGGAGGTTTACATGGTGTCGGTTCGTCAGTAGTAAATGCACTTTCAAAAAGTTTAGAGATAACAATATATAGAGAAGGTAAAATATATTTTGACAGTTATGAGAAAGGAATTCCGACAACTAAGCTTGTAGATGGTTTGCTACCTATTATTGGAAATACAAAAGAAAGTGGAACAAAGATTAATTTTATTCCTGATGATGAGATATTTGAAAAAATCAGATTTAAAGATGATTGGTTAAAATCAAGATTACATGAAATAGCATATTTAAATCCTAAATTAACTATATATTATAAAAATAATAGAGATAATGAAAAAGAAGAAAAAATATATTTTGAACCTAATGGTATTTGTTCTTATGTACAAGAAATAAATAATAGCAAAAAAATATTACATGAAGTAATATATATAAAAGGACAAAGTGATAGTATTGATGTTGAAATTGCATTACAATTTGTTGATACCTTTGAAGAAAATATACTTGGATTTTGTAATAACATATTCACAAGTGAAGGTGGTACACATATTGTAGGATTTAAAACAAAATTTACTCAGATGATAAATTCTTATGCAAGACAGCTCGGTATTTTAAAGGATAAAGATAATAATTTTACAGGAACAGATACAAGAAATGGAATGAGTGCAATAATAGCTATTAAACATAGAGATCCTATTTTTGAAGGTCAAACTAAAACAAAATTAGCCAGTGCAGATGCTTCTAAGGCTGTTAGTAATGTTGTTAATGAAGAATTGGGAAGATTTTTTGATAGAAATTTAGATATAATAAAGATATTAATTTCCTGTGCTGAAAAATCAGCTAAAATAAGAAAGGCTGAAGAAAAAGCTAAAGTTAATTTATTGACAAAATCAAAATTCAGCTTTGACAGTAATGGAAAATTAGCAAATTGTGAATCTAAGGATGCGTATAAATGTGAAATCTTTATTGTTGAGGGTGATTCAGCCGGAGGTTCGGCAAAAAGTGCAAGAAATCGTAAATATCAAGCCATTTTGCCAATTAGAGGTAAGATATTAAATGTTGAAAAAGCTTCTATAGACAAGGTTTTAGCAAATGCAGAAATAAAAACAATAATAAATACCTTTGGATGTGGATTTTCAGAAGGCTATGGCAATGATTTTGATATAAAAAAATTAAGATACAATAAGATAATATTATTAACTGATGCTGACGTTGATGGAAGTCATATAGATACATTATTATTAACTTTTTTATATAGATTTATGCCTGAATTAATATATAACGGACATATATATATTGCTATGCCTCCACTATATAAGGTAATACCAAAAAAGGGTAAAGAGGAATATATTTATAATGATAGAGAGTTGATAAAATATAAGAAAGAACATTCAAATAATTTTATTTTACAAAGATATAAAGGTCTTGGAGAAATGGATGCAGCACAGCTTTGGGAAACTACACTGGATCCTCAAAAAAGAGTTTTAAAGCAAATAACAATAGAGGATGCCAGATTTGCAAGTGAAATAACCGAGCTTTTAATGGGAAGTGAAGTAGAGCCAAGAAGAAAATTTATTTATGAGCATGCTAAAGAGGCAACTTTAGATATTTAGGAGAATATTATGCCGGAGATTATTTTACAAAGTGAATATTCAGATGAAATGCAAAAATCATATCTTGATTATTCAATGAGTGTTATTACAGACAGAGCAATACCGGATGTACGTGATGGTTTAAAGCCGGTACAAAGAAGAGTTTTATATGATATGAGTGAATTAAAATTAAATTATGATAAGCCACATAGAAAATCGGCTCGTATAGTTGGTGATACTATGGGTAAATATCATCCTCATGGAGATTTATCAATATATGAAACTTTGGTTATTCTTAGTCAGACATTTAAAAAAAGTATACCATTAGTTGATGGTCATGGAAATTTTGGATCTATTGAGGGCGATGGAGCTGCGGCAATGAGATATACAGAGGCTAAGCTTCAAAAGTTCACTCAAGATGTATATTTGAAAGATTTAGATAAAACTGTGAATTTTATTTCCAATTATGATGAAACAGAGCTTGAACCTGAAGTTTTACCGGCACGTGTTCCAAATTTACTCGTAAATGGTGCTGAAGGTATTGCTGTCGGTATGTCTACCAATATACCTCCACATAATCTTTCAGATATTTGTGATACTTGTATTGCATATATTAATAATCCTCTATTATCAACTGCTGATTTATTAAAATTTTTACATGGTCCTGATTTTCCTACAGGAGCAATTATAAGTAACAAAGCCGAATTATTAAATATATATGAAAGTGGAGTAGGTAAAATAAAGCTTCGTGCAAAAATAGAGGTGGAGCTTGGAAGAAGAAAAAATGATAGAGATAAATTAATAATAAGTGAAATACCTTATACGATGATAGGACAGGGGATAAATAAATTTCTTATTGATGTTTCAAAATTGGTTGAAGATAAAATTTTAAATGATATAGTTGATATTAGCAATCAATCAGATAAAGATGGTACCAGAATTGTTTTAGAATTAAAAAAGGATGCTGATATTGAAAGAATAAAATCAATCTTATATAAGAAAACAAAGCTTGAAGATACATTTAGTGTAAATATTTTAGCTATAGCTGAAGGTAAACCTGAAATTTTAAGTTTAAGAGATATTTTATCATATTATTTGGATTTTCAATATAAAAATAATACTAAAAAATATAATATACTACTTGAAAATGAGCTGGAAAAAAAAGAAATTCAGGAAGGGCTTATAAGAGCTTGTGATATTATAGACTTAATTATAGCTATATTACGTGGTTCAAAAAATATTGATTGTGCAAGAGCTTGTCTTACTACCGGAGATATTTCAAATATTAAATTTAAACATAAAGAAGATGAAAATTTTGCAAAAAATCTCAAATTTTCTTTAAAGCAGGCAAATGCAATTTTAGATATGAGGCTTTATAAATTAATAGGCTTAGAAATAAAAGCATTAATAAAAGCTAATAATGAAAGTATAAAAAAGATAAAAGAGTATGAAAAAATATTAAAATCTAAAAATACAATGAATGAGATTATCATTAAAGATTTAGAACAAATAAAAAATGAATATGGAACTCCTAGAAGAACAAAAATAGAAAATAGTAAAGAAATTATTATCGAAGATATAAAAGTAGAAGATAGAGAATTAGTTTTTATAATGGATAAATTTGCATATTTTAAATTAATAGATAAAAATACTTATGATAGAAATAATGCAATAATTGAACAAGAATATAAATATATTATTCCTATAATGAGTAGTGATAAAATATATATATTTACAGATTCAGGATTTTTACACCAATTAAAAATTTCAGATTTATCAGTTATGAAGCTGAAGGATAAAGGAATACCAATAGATAATAAAACGAAAATTGATTCTTCTAAGGAAAATATACTCCTTATAAATTCTTTTGATTATTTAAGAGCATATAAACTTTTATTTTTAACAAAAAATGGATTTATAAAAATTTCAAACTTTGATGAATTTATTACAAAAAATAAAATCACACTTTCTACTAAATTAAATAATGATGATATTTTAATTGATATAAAGCTCATTCAAAATAATGAAGAGGATATATTTATATTATCAGATAAAAATTATTTATTAAGATTGAGTATTGAAGAAATAAAATTATTAAAAAAGATGAGTAAGGGTGAAAAATGTATGAAATTAGCTAAGGATGAAAATATAAAAAATATTTATTTATTATCAAAAGATGAAATAATTACTATAAATAATAGAGAAATCTATTTAAATAAATATAAAAAAGGACATAGAAATGATAGGGGAACAAAATTGAAGGTATAAAAATATATTGTATTTTAAAGATTTTTTTGCTATATTTTTTTATAAGATGCTTATATATTTCCAGTTAAGGAGGTAATATATGAATAAGAAATTAGTGATAACTATTAATAGAGAATATGGTAGCGGAGGTAAAATTATAGGTAAAAAATTATCTAAAAAGTTAAACATACCATATTATGATGATGATATACTAAAATTAGCCTCAGAAAAATCTGCAGTTGCAGAAGAATATTTTAGAATGAATGATGAAAGACCGGGTAATAATATTTTATATAAAATTATTGGAGGAGTTAAATCACATTTAGAAAATCCTAATATAAAGGTTGATATAACAAATCCTGATAATTTATTTAGATTTGAAAGTAAAGTTATCAAACAATTAGCTTTGGAAGAGTCATGTATTTTGATAGGACGTTGTTCGGATTTTGTATTATCTTCAACAGGTTTTAACAATTTTATAAGCTTATATATATATTCAGATTTAACATCTAAAGTCAATAGGGTCATAGACGTTGATGGCGTAGATAAGAAAGAAGCTCTTTCGAGAGTACAAAAAATTAATAAAGTAAGAAATGAGTATTATAGATATTACACAGGTCTTTCTTGGAATGATATGAGTAGATATGATTTACCTATAAATACTACCAAGCTGGATCTTGATGCCGCAGTTGAATTGATTTTGAAATATTTATCTTTAACAGGCTATGATATTTAAATATATTAAGTTTTATTGCATTTTATAAATTTTAAAAAAAATATGGGGGATTTCTATTGTGTTGATGACAGATAATTTTTTGGCCCAAGAATTTGGTAAAAGTCAGTATTATACTGATATTCCAAATCCTTTATTTAAAGAATTCGGGGTAAAAAAAGGACTTAGGAATGAAGATGGAACAGGAGTAATAGTAGGTCTTACTAAGATTAGTGATGTTGTAGGATATGATATAATAGATGGCAAAAAAACAAATACAGATGGTTTTTTATATTATCGAGGATATTCACTTACAGATTTAGTTAATGGAAATATAGGAAATACAAATGGCTTTGAAGAAATTATGTTTCTTTTACTTTTTGGATTTTTGCCATCAAGACGTGAACTGGATAATTTTTCTAAGATATTTAGAAAAATGTATAAATTACCTAAAAATTTTCTTGAAGTTAATTTATTACAAATGCCCGGTAAAAATCTTATGAATATTTTACAAACCTCAGTTTTATCATTATATAATTTTGATGATGACCCTGATAATGTTGAAGTTTTTGCAAGCTTATTGAAAGGATTATCAATAGTAGCTAAGATACCGGCTATTATGTGTTATGCTTATCAATCCAAAATGCATCATTTTCATCTTGATAGTCTATTTATACATTATCCTAAAGAGGAATATTCTATAGCTGAAAATATTTTACATTTACTTAGAGCTGATGGTAAATTTGATAAAAAAGAGGCTGATTTATTAGATACTATTCTTATGATACATGCTGATCATGGCGGAGGAAATAATTCTACTTTTACTAATGTTGTAGTATCATCAACCGGAACTGATATATATTCAAGCATAGCGGCAAGCATAGGTTCATTAAAGGGACCAAAACATGGTGGTGCTAATATAAGTGTATCTGCTATGATGAAAGAAATTATTAAAGTAATTGGAATAACAGATGATGAAGTAAAGATAAAAGAAATAATATATAAAATACTTGATAAAGAATTTTTTGACAAATCAGGTTTGATATATGGCTTTGGACATGCAGTATATACAATAAGTGATCCTAGAGCTGAGTTATTAAAATCTTACTGTGAAAAAGTTTCTAAAGTGAAAAATAGATATGAAGAATTCAAATTTTATATTTTATTTGAAAAATTGGTGAAGGAAATTATTTTTGAAAGAAAAGGTACTACTATAAGTAATAATGTAGACTATTATAGTGGATTTGCCTATGATATGCTTGGAATTCCAAAAGATTTATACACACCTTTGTTTGTTTGTGCAAGAACAATAGGATGGATAGCACACAATATAGAAAATAAATTATACGATGGTAAAATAATGAGACCTGCAACAAAATATGTAGGGGATATTAATCAATATATAGAAATAAAAGATAGATAATTATATATATTTTCTATTAAGCTACTTATTAATCATTATTTTCTATTTGTATTTTAAAATAAAAGAACTATACTAGATTGGATATATTTTACAATATCAAAAGATCTAATATAGTTTTTTATATATTTTGAGGTTTACATGGAAAGAAAAAATAAAAAAATACTTATTTTTATATTATTAGTTATTTTAATTTATATATTAAATAAATTTTTCAAGCTTTCATCTTATTTAAATATAAATAAATTAATAGAAATCAAAAGTAGACTTAATGATAATATTTTTTATGCAAGCTTAGTATATATATTTTTTACAATTATAGGCAGTGTTTTTTTTGCATTACCCGGTATTACTTTTGCAATGATAGCCGGTATTTTGTTTGGTGCTGTTTATGGTACATTTTTATGTACTTTTTCTGCAAGCTTAGGTGCAATTTTGTCATTTATCATAGGACGTTATTTTTTACAAGAGAAACTCAAGCCTATAGTTATAAAGAATAAATATATAAAAAAATATCTTTTTGATTATATAAATAAAAGTGAAGTTTTTATTTTAATGCTCACGAGATTAGTTCCTATATTTCCCTTTAATTTGCAAAATTTTGCATATGGAATAACTAATATAAATTTTTTTACATATTCAATTTTTAGTTTTATTTTTATTTTACCAGGCACAGCTATGTATACAGTAGCCTTTGCTTCGATTTCAAATCCTGAAAAAAGAAATATCTATATTATTTCTGCAATAATAATAGCAATAATAGTTTTTTTTCTGGCATTTATTTTTAAAAAATATATAGTAGATAAGGAAGCAAATAATGGATAAACATATCGACTATACAAAATGTATAAATTGTAAATTGTGTACTAAGCATTGTAGTTTTCTTACAAAATATAATATAAGCATAGGTGATATTAATATATTAAAAGATTTAGCATATAATTGCTTTTTATGTGGTGAATGTACTAGAGTTTGTCCCAAAAATATAGATGGCAAACAAATTATACTTAATATGAGGGTAAGTGAAACTAATAATAAAAAATATAAGCTTAAACAAAAAGGATATTCCGGTATACTTATAGAAAAGAGAAATTATATTTTTAAAAATTATTCAAAAGCAAAGTCTAAAGCATTATTATTTACCGGCTGCAATTTTCCTTCCTTTTTTCCAATAACAACAAGTTATATTTCAAAATTATTAAAAGCTTTAGATAATATTGATACAGTTTATGATTGCTGTGGTAAACCTATAGCAGAGCTTGGACTTGATAAAGATGAAAATAGAATATTGACCAATATCAATAATTATATTGAAAAAAATGATATAAAAGAATTGATATTGATATGTCCTAATTGTTATTATCATTTTGGAAATCGACTGAATGTAAAAATTAAAACTATTTATGAAAAATTATATGAATTAGGTATTGGTGAAAGGATAAATTTTGATTTTGATATATTTTTACCCTGCCCTGATAGAGAAAATAAAAAATGGTTAGAATTTATTATGCCTTTTATTAACTCTAAGTTTAACTATGTAAAAAATGTACAATGTTGTGGTCTTGGTGGATGTGCTGTCGTAAAAGAAAAAAGATTAGCTTTGGATATGCCTAAAAAGCTAAAAAATGAAAATCATAATAAAATTTTAACATATTGCGGTACCTGTGCGGGTAATTTTTATATACAAAATTGTACTAATGTTTCACATTTTTTACCTATTATTTTAGGAACAAATGAAGTGGCTGATACTAAATATAGTTGGTTAAATAGATTGAAAACTAAATTTATATGAGGATAATATGAAAAAAGCACTTATTATATTTACAAGAGTACCGATAGAAAATCATACCAAAACAAGACTTATGCCTTATTTTAATCCTAAAGAGTGCAGGGATTTACATATAGCAATGTTAAAGGATTTAAATTTAGTTATATCTAAGTTAGAAAATATAGATATATTTATTTTTTATGATTTACCTGGTGCTTATGAGAATAATATAGAAATTTTAAAAAGAATTTTTGGAGAAAACAAAAAATATATAAGGCAAATAGGTGAAAATATTGGATTGAAAATGTTTAATGCTATGAGCTATATCAAAAAAAGTTCTTATGATTATATTGTTTTAATAGGCAGCGATATACCAATGCTTACTAATTATGATATTGAACTTGCTTTTAAATATTTGAGAAAAAATGATATAATATTAGGTCCGACAAAAGATGGTGGATATTATCTTATAGGTTTAAAGAATATATATAAATATATTTTTGAAATAAAAAAATATGGTAATAATACAGTATTAACAAATACATTGAATATAATTAATAAGAATAATAAAAGCTTTGAAATCATTAAGACTCATAGAGATATTGATACTAAAAATGATATAAAATTTTTTAGGAATTTTTTAAGAAGAGATGAAAAATTAAGACATTCATATTTAGGTAGATTTTTGATAAAAAGTATGAAGATAGCAATTATTATACCTACATATAATGAAGAAAATACAATTCTAAAATTGCAACAGGATTTATATAAAATTAAAGATAAATGTGAAATTATTTTTGTTGATGGCGGTAGTAAGGATAATACATTAAATTTAATAAATAAAGAGTTTATAATATTAAATTCTGAAAAGGGAAGAAGTCGCCAGATGAATTATGGAGCTAATAAATCTAAGGCTGATATTTTATTTTTTTTACATTGTGATAGTGAATTGCCTGATAATCCTTTACAACAAATAAAACAGGTTATGGCTTTATATAGGGCTGCCTGTTTCGGTATAGCTTTTAAAAGTCATTCTTTACTTATGTTTATATGCAGATATATAAGTAATCATAGAGTTTTTGATAGAAAAATTATGTTCGGTGATCAGGGTATTATTGTTGATAGAGATTTATTTTTTTCTATCGGACAATTTAAAACTTTGCCAATTATGGAGGATTATAATTTTTCATTAGAATTAAAGAAGAAAAAAATAAAAATTGGTATGACAAAACAAAGAATTTATACAAGTACAAGGAGATTTAAAGGCAATTTTTATGAAAAATTAAAATTAATGTGGAAGATGAATAGGCTTAGAAAAATGTTTAGAGCTGGAGTTGATATAAATATTATATCGAAATTATATAAGGATGTAAGATGATGTATTATATGAGCTTAATAGAAAAATTGATAAATAGTGAAGAATATAGAAATTCTTTAGAATTACCTAAGCAAAGGATAGAGGAATATGAATTTTTGGCTAAAGGAGAATATAATGTAAATTTACTTTTTTTTCATCCTATTTGGAATAAAAAGTTGATTTTAAGAATAAATTATGCTTCTCAGATGAATTTGATTAAGCAAGCAAGCTATGAAGCTTATGCTTTAAAATTATTAGAAAAAAGTAATAGAACTCCAAAAATTTATTATCTGGATGATAGTAAAAAATATATAGATAAGGGGATTTTAGTAATAGAATATTTAAATGGACACAGCCTTGATTATAGAAATGAGATTTTTAGAGTTACAAATATATTAGCGAATATTCATACATTAGAATGCAATAACAACGAGCTTATAAAAAGTGATAATAGTATGAAATTTATGCTTGATGAATGTGATAATATGTTGGATATTTATTTAAATAGTGATATAGCTAAAAATGATATAAAAAGTAGATTAAAAATATTATTATCAAAAGCAAGAAAAATAGAAAAGCAAAATAATTTTGATAATGAGTATAAGTGCATTATTAATACTGAGCTTAATTCGACAAATTTTTTAATGAATACTAATGAAAATGATTATCTTATAGATTGGGAAAAGCCTATCTATTCCTTACCGGCACAGGATCTTGGGCATTTTTTAGCACCGACTACAACTTTTTGGAAGACTGATATTATTTTAGAAAAAAATATCATAGATGCTTTTATTGATAAATATCTTAAATTAGTAGATAGTTATTTTGATGTTAAATATTTAAAAGAAGCTACATATATATTTATAAAGCTAAATTGTATCAGAGGGCTTACTTGGTGTGCAATGGCTTATGTTCAATATTTAAATTCAAAAAAAGAAATATTAAATGAAAGCACAAAAATAAAATTAGAATCATATTTAAGTGATGAATTTTTAACTAAAATAGAGAAAATCTATAATTGATATTTTATATTTATATAAACAATTAGAAATAAAATATATATTTGATAAAATATGTAGTTGAATAAATATTCAATAAAAATAAATAAAATTTGGAGGATTGAAAATGAAAAAAATAGGAAATATTGTATTGGGATTTGGAATTGCAAGCATGCTTATTTTTTCTACTGCTTGTGCGGCAAATAAAAATAATAGTGCAAATACATCAGCAGGTGCAGAAATAAAAACTATGGCAGGTGCAGATTTACAAGGAATAGAAGATGATAAGAAAAAGAAAGAGGAATCTTTAGTTGTTGATGTAAGAAGTCCGGAAGAATATGCCAAAGGTCATGTTAAATTTGCTATAAATCTTCCTATAGATACATTTAAGGATAATATAGCTAAGCTTGATGATTGGAAGGATAAATCAGTAATATTATATTGTAATTCAGGCAAAAAATCAGGTGAAGCTGCAAAAATATTAGTGGAGAATGGATTTAAAGATGTTACTAATGCAGACGGTGTAAAACAATATGAATATAAGCTTGTAAATTATGGTAATGTTAGGGCTGATGAATTACTCGCAAAAAAGGATGAAGCTTTTCTTGTTGATTTAAGAGATGAAAAGGATTATGAAGCAGGACATTTTGCTAATGCTATTAATGCAGATGAAAAAGATTTATCTACTTTAGATGATAAATTACCTGAAGATAAAAATGCACTTATTATGACTTATTGTTATTCAGGTAATCGTTCAGCTAAGGCTGCCGAGTATATAGCAGGTAAGGGATATACTAATGTATGGAATTCCTTGGATGGAACAAAAGAAGTTGATATGAAATTTGAATAATAGAGGATAAGATGAAAAATAATAAAAGTCTAACTCATAAAATTATTTTATTGGCTATATTTATAATATGCTTGCTATCCTATTTCTTTATTCCAAGTATAAATAATATTATAAATAAAATAATTAAAATGTTTGCCGGCGGAGATTTTACTGTAGTAAAAGAATTTGTTGCCTCTTATGGTATTTATGCTGCAATAGTTTCATTTTTATTAATGATTTTGCAATCAATAGTAGCCCCATTACCGGCATTTTTACTAACCTTTGCCAATGCAAATTTATTTGGATGGTGGCAAGGAGCTATACTTTCATGGTCAAGTGCCATGGCAGGTGCTTCTATTTGTTTTTATATAGCAAGAATATTGGGAAGAGATGTTGCGGAAAAATTAACTAGTAAAGCAGGTATGGAAAATATAGATAAATTTTTTGAAAATCATGGTAAAATGAGTGTCTTGATTGCCAGACTTTTACCTTTTATATCTTTTGATATAGTTAGCTATGCGGCGGGACTTACTTCTATGTCATTTTTAAGCTTTTTTATTGCAACAGGTATAGGACAATTACCGGCAACTATAGTTTATTCTTATGTAGGAGGATTTTTAACCGGAGGAGCTAAGATTATGGTTACCGGCTTACTTATTTTATTCGGTTTATCATTCTTAATTATTTTAGCAAGACAGATATATCTAGAAAAAAGCAAAAGAAAAGGAAAAAATAAATGAAAAATAAAATTTTACTATTGTTATCTTTGGCAGCTATATCATTGGGTAGCTTTGCTTGTTCGAGTAAGGTGGAAAATACAAACTCTAAAGCCGAGAAAATGGTTCAAGAAACAGCAGATACTAAAAATGAAGCTGCTTCAGATATTGAAAATTCTGAATTTGAACAATTAGTAGAAAAAGCAAAAGGTAGCGAAGTGAGCTTCTATGGTTGGGGAGGAGATGAAAAATTAAATTCCTGGCTTGAAAATTATTTTGCTCCTATTTTAAAAGAAAAGTATGATATTACTTTAAAATTAGTACCTATGAATATAGAAGATATTAATACACAATTACTTGCTGAGGCAAGTGCAGGTAAAAAAGAAGGTGATATTGATATGATTTGGATTAATGGTGAAAATTTTAAAAGTGATAAAGAAAATAATCTTTTGTATGGTCCGTTTTTAGATAAATTGCCTAATTTTCATAAATATATAAATAAAGATGAAAAAGAAGTTAATTATGATTTTGGATTTGCTATAGATGGTTATGAGGCTCCTTATGGTAAGGCACAGCTTATAATGTATAATGATAGTGCTAAAACTGAGGAAGCTCCTAAAAATACGCAAGAATTATTTGAATTTGTAAAAAAATATAAAGGTAAAGTTACATATCCTGCATTACCGGATTTTACAGGCTCTGCATTTGTAAGAAATATAATATATGATATAGTAGGTTATGAACAATTTCAAAATATGCCGGCAGATAAAGAAAAGGTAAAAGAGGCTATCGAGCCTGCATTAGAATATCTTAGACAAATAAATCCATATCTCTGGAATGAGGGAAAAACATTTCCGGAATCGGAACCTACTATGAAAAATATGTATGCAGACGGACAATTAGTTATGGGTATGTCTTATGGTGCATTTAGTGTTGCAGTAAATATTGAGGATGGTGTATTTACTGATACTACAAGAACATTTCAATTTGATAAAGGTACTATAGGAAATACAAATTATATTGCTATAGCTAATAATTCTAAAAATAAAGAGGCTGCTATGGTTTCTATAAATGAAATGCTATCACCTGAGGTTCAGGCTGATAGATATAGTAATTTAAAGACTATTCCTGTAGTTGATTATTCTAAATTAAGTAATGAACAAAGGAAGCTGTTTGATTCCGTAGATATAGGTAAAGGAGTAATTCCTCAAGAAGAATTACTTTCAAAAAGACTTCCTGAGATACCTGCGGCTTTAGTGCCTATTATTGAAGATATTTGGGCAGAGGAGGTTGTCGGAAAATAATGAAAAAATTGACACCATATATTTTATTGGTGCCACAGATTATTATTGGAATGATATTTTTAATAGGTATATTTATTGGGATTACATGGAGCTTTGGTGTAATCCCAATTTTTGGTCTTAAAAGATTTACTATTAAATATTATATAGAAATATTTGAAAGAAAAGAAACAATAAGCTCCATCTTATACAGCTTAAAAATATCCATTTTATCATCAATATTAGCAATTATAATCGGAATATTTATTTGCTATCTAATGATAGAATCGAATAATGTTAAGGGTATCAATATAATAATAACAAAAATACCAATTTTAGTACCTCATACAATTATTTCTTTAATTCTTATAAATATTATTTCTAATAATGGTTTATTGGCAAGATTATGTTATGGCTTCGGATTTATTAAAGATCAAAATGAATTTCCTTTGTTAATATATGACAAATATGCAATAAGTATAATTTTAGCCTATTTGTGGAAAGAAATTCCTTTTGTAATATATTTTGTTATATCACTTATGTCAAATATAAGTAAAAGCTTAGGAGAAGCTTCTATAAATCTAGGAGCAAATAAATTCCTTACATTTTTTAAAATAACATTGCCACTTTGCTTTAATACAATAATGAGTTCTTTTTTGATTATTTTTACTTATTCACTTGGAGCTTATGAGTTACCCTTGTTAATGGGTGCAACTATACCGAAAGCCTTACCTATAATGGCATATCAAGAATTTCAAAAACCTGATTTGAGAATGAGAACATATGCAATGGCATATAATGGTATATTAATACTAATTTCATTATTATCTTCACTGATATATTTTATTCTAATAAATAAAAAGATAAGAGGTGTTAAGAATGAAAAATAAATTTTTATATAATTCAATTTTATTTTTATTTAATCTTATAATAATATTGCCCCTATCAACTTTATTTATGTGGGTTTTTGTAGAACGTTATGTGTGGCCTAATATTTTACCTAATAAATTTTCTCTTAGAGCATTGAATAATATTCTAATTCAAAGCAATACTTTATCTAAAGCATTTATATTGAGTATTATTATTTCTATAATAGTTTCTTTTAGTTGTATTATTATTGCAATATTAAGTGCAAGAGCTTTTGTATTTTATAATTTTAAAGGTAAAAAAATAATTTCTTTAATTATGATAAGTCCTTTTATAGTACCTACCACTGTATTTGCTATGGGAGTTCAAATATTTTTTTTAAAAATAGGCTTAGGTAATACTATAATAGGGGTTATTATTTCACATATTATATATTCTCTTCCATATGCTAATAAGCTTATAGAAGAAGGTACAAGATTTTTAGGTGATGAATTAGAGGAGCAGGCAAAAGTTCTTGGTGCAAATACTTTAAAAGCTTTTTTTCTTATAACATTACCTAATCTTTTTCCCGTTATTTTATCAGCATTCACCATGTCATATATTATATCTATAAGTCAATATTTTTTAACTTTATTAATAGGTGGTGGAAGAGTAAAAACATTTTCTCTTATAATGGTACCCTATATACAAAGTGGAAAAAGAAATTTTGCAAGCATTTATGCACTTATTTTTTTAATCATAACTATAATAATATTTATAATATTTGATTTTTTATCCAGGTATCTTATAAAAGGTAATAAAATAGAATATTTCAGATAGGAGTAAAAATGAAGCTTGAATTAAAAAATGTAGAATTATATTTAGAGAAAAATCATGTATTGAAAAATATAAATTTATATGTAAAAGCAGGTGAATTTATATCAATATTGGGAAAAAGTGGATGTGGTAAAACAAGCCTGATAAAAAGTATAGCAGGATTTAATAATATTTCTCAAGGGGATATTTTACTTGATAATAAAAGTATATTAAAATTAGCTCCACATAAAAGAAACACTGTAATAGTTTTTCAGGATTTAAGACTTTTCCCTCATATGAATGTAGAAAATAATATAATATTTTCTATGAAATTAAAAAAAATTCCTAATACTGAAATTAAAAAAAGATTAATCGAATTACTTGAATGGGTTCAATTAGAAGGATTTGAAAAAAGAAAAATATATCAATTATCAGGCGGTCAAATGCAAAGAGTGGCTATAGCCAGAGCATTAGCGGCAAATCCCGATATTTTACTCTTGGATGAGCCTTTTTCAGGTCTTGATGAAGCTCTAAGAAAAGATATGGGTAAATTAGTAAAAAAATTACATAAAAGAAATAGTATAACTACCATTATGATAACTCATGATAAAGAAGAAGCTATGCAATTATCGGATAAAATCGCATTTATGCAAAATGGAGAAATCATAGAATATGGAACTCCTAAGGCTTTATTTCTTTTTCCAAAATGTAAAACAACAGCTGAATTTATGGGTGAAGTAAATTATTTTAATGTGGAAGTTAAAAATGGGAAAATTATCAGTGAATTAGGAGAGTTTATAACTGATAAAAAAGATGGGCAATATGAGCTTATGCTTAGACCAAGCTCTTTAAATATAAGTAAAGAAAAAAATAGATATAAAATTGATGAAATATTATATAAGGGAGAATATGTAAATATTATATTATCAAATGAAAAGAAATATATTATAAGTATGAATTATAATGATTTTGTTTCAAAAAATATTTCAATAGATAATTATGTGAATTTGAGTATAAAGAAAAATATAGATAATTTAATTTTATTTGAAAGGTGAAAATGAAAAGAAAGATTATTTTTGATTGTGATAATACCATGGGACTGAAGCTTTGTGATGTTGATGATGGATTAGCTCTACTTTGTATTTTAGATAATAACAATGTAGAGCTTTTAGCAATTACTACAAGCTTTGGGAATAATGAAACGGAAATTGTATATAAAAATACAATAAATATATTAAAAGAATTAAAGCTTAATATAAAAGTATATATGGGTGGAAAAGAGCCCTTGGACTATGATAATAAAGCTTCAAAATATATAGCCGAAATGATTGAATTATATCCAGGTGAAATAGAAATACTTTCAACAGGCTCTTTAACTAATATTGCAGGTGCTTTGAGATATTCTCAAAATATGCAAAGCTCATTAAAAGCAATTTATTTAATGGGAGGAATAACTGAGGAGCTTATTTTTAAAAAAAGAAGAATGGAAGAGCTTAATTTTTCTATTGATTACAAATCAAGCTATGAGGTATTGACAAAATTAAAAAATATTAATATTTTAACGGGAAATAACTGCTTAGATGTTATTTTTGGATTAGATGAATATAAAAATAAATTATCAGGTCAAATAAAAGTAGGAAAACGAAATTTTTTTAATTTTAATACACTTGGTGAATATGTTTTATATAAGTCCCTACATTGGTTTGAGTATAATAATAATATTTATGGTATAGATGGTTTCTATAATTGGGATGCAACAGCAGCCTTATATTTATTATATCCGGAGATTTTTGAGGATAATAGCTCTTTTTTTGATATTAAAGAATATTATTTGAAGGATGGATATTTGAAAATTAGTGATAGTAATGAAGGAATTTTACTTAATTTACCTAAAATAAAAAATTATAAAGAATTTAAAGATAAATTTTATAAGGCTATGGAGGGAAGAAATTTATAATATATTATAAAGAAAATCAAAAAAAGTGTACAAAAAAATATATTAAAGTTCAGAATATTAGACAATTTAACAGTATTATGGATTGTTTTAGTAAAAATTATTGGATATAATTTTGATATACAATAAATTTTGGGAGGTACAATTAAATGAAAATTAAAAATTTTATATCATTATTATCCATCGGTATTATTAGTATAGGTTTAGCTGCTTGTTCAAATAATAAATTATCCGATAATACTAAAACGGAAAATAAAATGACTAAAGAGGAGAAAAAAGATAATAAGTTAATTATATATAGTCCATTAACTGAATCTATGATTGATTCTATGTTAGCCATGTTTGAAGAGGATACAGGTATAGATGCAGAATGTCTGGCTATGGGAACAGGAGATGCATTAAAAAGAATACAAACTGAGACCTCAAATCCTCAAGCTGATATATTGTGGTCAGGTACTATAGGAACTGTAAAAAATAAGAGTGAATTTTTTGCAGATTATACATCTCCAAATGAAGAAGCTTTTTATGATGAATATAAAAATACAGAGGGGAATTTAACACGTTTTGATACTATACCATCAGTTATTATGGTAAATAAAGATTTAATAGGGGATATAAAAATTGAAGGTTATGAAGATTTGTTAAATCCTGAATTAAAAGGAAAAATTGCCTTTGCGGATCCGGCAGCCTCTTCATCATCTTTTGAGCATTTAGTTAATATGTTATATGCTATGGGAAAAGGAAACCCTGAAAATGGTTGGGATTATGTTAAAAGCTTTTGTGAGCAATTAGATGGCAAGCTTTTGGGAGGCTCTTCAGCAGTTTACAAGGGTGTTGCAGATGGCGAATATACTGTAGGATTAACATTTGAACAAGGCTCAGCACAGTATGTAGGTGCAGGTGCTCCTGTAAAAACTGTTTATATGAATGAAGGCGTTATATTCCGTGGAGATGGTGTTTATATTATAAAAAATTGTCCTAATGAAGAAAATGCACAAAAATTTATTGATTGGTTAACAAGTAAGAAGGTACAGGAATTTATGAATAATACACAATATAGAAGAACAATCCGTAAAGATGTTGAAGCCGGAGATGCAATGATTTCTATGGATAAAATAAATATTATAAAGGATGATGAAACAAATACAGCTAAACATAAGACAGAGTGGCTGGATGAATTTAAAGAGGTATTTACTAAATAATACAAGCTATATGGGGCTAAATCATTAGCCCCATTAAAATTAGAAAGAAGAGGTTAAATATATGAGTGTTTCTATAGATATTGAGAATGTTGTGAAACAATATGGAGATTTTACTATAATACCAAATTTATCAGCCTTTATAAAAAATGGTGAATTTTTTACATTATTAGGACCTTCAGGCTGTGGAAAAACTACTTTATTACGTATGATTGCCGGATTTAATAGTATAGAATCGGGAAGAATTAAATTTGATGATAAAATTATAAATAATATTCCTATAGAAAAACGAAATATTGGCATGGTATTTCAAAGTTATGCTATATTTCCACATTTAACAGTAAGGCAAAATATAGAATATGGTTTAAAAATAAGAAAATTACCAAAAGCACAAATTAAGGAAAAGGTGGATAAAATACTTAAAATAGTTAAGATTGATAAATATCAAGATAGGTTACCTGAAAGATTATCAGGTGGACAGCAACAAAGAGTTGCACTTGCGAGAGCTATAGTAATCCACCCACAGGTTCTTTTGATGGATGAACCTTTATCAAATCTTGATGCAAAATTACGTATAGAAATGAGAAGTGCAATAAGAGAGGTTCAAAAACAGGTTGGAATTACTACAGTATATGTTACCCATGACCAGGAAGAAGCCCTTGCAATATCTGATAGAATAGCAGTAATGAAAGAAGGGGTTATACAACAAATAGGAAGTCCTTGGAATATTTATTCAAGACCATTTAATGCATTTGTTTCTACATTTATAGGACATTCAAATTTATTTTATGGAAAAATATTAAAAATAGGTAATAAAAATTATATAAGAATGGCAAATGAATATGAAATAGAGATGAATAATTTATCTGAAGATATTATAGATGGCCAAGAAGTAGTTGTATCAGTAAGACCGGAAGAGTTTTCAGTAAATGAAGATGGACTTGAATGTGAAATTATAAATAGAACTTTTCTAGGAAAATATACAAATTATTTTTTGAAATTTGAAGATAATTTAATTTTGGAAAATCAAGCAAGTATAGAATATTCACAGGATTTGGGCCATATTAGTAAAATATTTGAAATCGGAGAAAAAATAAAATTAAAGCCTAATAAAGATAAAATAAATATTTTTACTAAAGATATGGAAAAAAGCTTAATAAAGGATGTGAAAAAATATGACTAAAAAAAAGTTGAAATATGATTTTTGGACTATTGTAACATTATTTATTATTTTTATATTTGCATTATTTTTAGTATATCCTCTTATAAGTTTATTTTTAAGTGGATTTAAGGATACAGATACAGGTATATGGACTATTAGCAATTATATACGATTTTTTAGAAAAAAATATTATTTAAGTGCCTTATTAAACTCTTTTGAATTAACTGTGAGTGTAACTATTATATCAATATTAATAGGAGTTCCATTAGCATATTTTATGTCATTTTATAAAATTAAAGGAAAAACATTTTTGGAAATACTTTTTATTATTTCTATGATGAGTCCTAATTTTATAGGAGCGTATTCATGGATATTATTGCTTGGTAGAAGTGGAGCATTAACTCAATTATTAAAAAAATTTTCTTTGAATATTCCATCTATATATGGATTTTATGGAATGCTTTTAGTATTTTCATTAAAATTATATCCCTTTATATATATGTATATATCAGGAGCATTTAAAAAAATAGATGTTGCATTATCAGAAGCCGCACAAAGTCTAGGCTGTAGTGGTATCAAAAAAATATTTACAATAATAATGCCTTTAGTAACTCCGACTTTAATTGCAGCCGCTTTATTAGTTTTTATGAATTGTATGGCTGATTTCGGAACACCTGCTTTAATAGGCGAAGGATATAGAGTTATGCCTACATTAATATATTCAGAATTTGTCGGAGAGAGTGGAGGTTCAGCTAATTTCGCAGCTACTATGGCAAGTATTATGGTAGCAATTACTGCAAGTATATTTTTATTACAAAAATGGTATATAAATACAAAATCATTTACAATGAGTTCAATTAGACCTATACAGGCTAAAAAGCTTGTGGGTATAAAAGCAATATTGATTCATTTATTCATTTATATATTAGCTCTAACTTCAGTAATTCCACAAATTATGGTAATATATACTTCATTTAGAGCAACTAAAATGCAGGTGTTTGTTGAAGGATTTTCTTTAGAAAGCTATAAAAAAGTATTCTCAACAGCTGTTTCATCTATATTAAATACATATATATATTGTTTAATTGCTATTATTATAATAATAATTTTATCTATGCTTATAGCATATTTAGCAGTAAGAAAGAAAAATACAATTACAAATTTAATAGATACTGTTGCAATGTTTCCATATATAGTTCCGGGCTCTGTCCTCGGTATAACACTTTTAATTGCATTTAATAAAAAACCTATTATGCTTGCAGGTAGTGCTATAATTATGATTATTTCATTAGTTATACGTCGACAAGCTTATACTTTAAGATCCAGTAGTGCCATATTATATCAAATAAGCCCTAGTATGGAGGAAGCTGCAATAAGCCTTGGAGATACACCTTTTAAAGCATTTATAAAAATCACGTCAAAAATGATGCTTTCAGGTGTTGCTTCAGGTGCTATATTAAGTTGGATAACGCTTATAAATGAGCTTAGTTCATCCGTAATGTTATATACTGCAAAAACAAGAACAATATCAGTAGCAATATATAATGAAGTTATTAGAGCAAGCTATGGCAGTGCAGCCGCTTTATCAACAATATTAACAATTACAACTATAATATCTTTGTTAATATTCTTTAAAATATCAGGTAATAAAGAGGTAACAATATAAAAATAAAAGGTGTGAGTATATGAAACAAAGGAAAGAACTTTATTTTAGAGATGAGCTTAGAAAGGTGTTAATATTTCATACGCTTACGCCTTGGTTTATATCTTTTATAATTTTAATCTTAGTTTTTTCATTTATAGGTGCTAAACAAATTATAAAAAAGAATAATTTGATTTTAAAAGAGCATTCTATAAATATAGAAAAATTGATAGATTCATATGTTGATAAATCTGAAATATTAGCAATTGAAATAGATATAGAAAAATTTATTAATGAAAGTAATTATAAAACTGAAGAAATATCTAAAATTTATAATTTTTTAAATTCAAGAAAATATAGAGGGGAATACTATTTATTCAATAATGAAAAAGAAATAATATTTTCAACAGATAATAGAAAATATTTATTAAATTCTATATCGAATTGTCTGGATTTCAGTATCAGAAATAAAAAGGAATATATATTAATATACAATAATGAGGTTAATAGTAATAAACTTCCGGCTTTTATTATATTTAAAAAAATTATAAATAATAAAGAATTTAAAGGGTATAGTGGATTTGTTTTATATTCTGATGATTTTAAGAACGAGCTTATAAATACTGATGAATCAATAATTATATCAAACAATTTTGATAGAATATTTATAAGCAGTGATAAAAAATTTCAAGATGACAGGGGGAAATTACCTGAAAATTTAAGAAATATAAAGGATAACTATAAAAAGCTTATAAATTTTAATAATAAGTTCTATTATGTAGCTTCAAGCCATATTTTAAAATATAATTTAAAAATTATATCAATATATAATTGTACTTTCTTTATACAATTATGCACAAGTTTACTATGTCTTAGTTTTCTTTTTATAATTATAGCAAGCTTAGCTATATATAATAGTGCAGGTAAAGCGGTAGATAAAAAAATTGAAATTTTATATGAGCTTATAAAAGCACTTGATGAAGTGGAAAAAGGTAATTTAAATATTCATTTGAATATAAATACACGAGATGAATTTGAACATATTGCCAATTCCTTTAATACTATGATAGGAAGCATTAGACATTTATTGCTTAGACATCAGGAGCTTGCAAAAGAAAATATTCTTACAAATATGTTAATGCTTAAAACTCAATTTAACCCACATTTCCTTTTTAATACCTTAGAATCCATACGTTATATGATAAAATTCGATCCAAAATCGGCACAAAATATGGTACTTAATTTATCTAAAATGTTAAGATATAGTATTGAAAATGATAGAGATGTAATTCTATTGGAAGAAGAATTAGATTTTTTAAATAATTATATTAAATTAATGTTAATTAGATATGGTGAAAGATTAAGTTATGATTTGGATATATCAGATAATACCAAAAAGCTTTTTATACCTAAAATGTGTTTACAGACAATATTTGAAAATTCTATAAAATATGGCTTTGGAGATAAAAAAGAATATTTAAATATTAATATAAAGTCATATATACATAATAATCTGCTTTATATTATAATAAAAGATAATGGTATTGGTATTAACAAAGAAAAATTAGAAGAGATAAAAAACAATCTCAATAATAAACAGAATAAACTGAAAAATATAGGATTATACAATATTAATAAAAGAATAAAACTTATGTATGGAAATGAATATGGAGTTTTTATAACAAGTATTGAAGATAAGGAAACAATAGTAAAGTTAATTTTACCTATAAATAATTAATTTTAAAACACTTGTGGGGAAATCTCCTAAGCTTTAGCTTTGCGAGATTTCTTGGAATAATGTTTCTCTTATGATATAATAAAAATAAAAGGGTGTGAACTACACGAATATAAGCTTGTGGACTTTGTGTAAGAAGTTTTGATTTTTAGGTATAAAATGATAAAAGTTAAAGGTTGAAGCAAGAAGCACCTATGCTTTAGTATAGTGTGTAGTTCACAGCTATCTCAATGAATATAAGAAATTTAATTATAATCATATGTGATAGCTTTATTTTTTATTTTTTGGTATCAAATTGTAGGTATATATGAATATTGGTATAACTATATCAAGAAATATAAAGAAAAATAAAATTTTAGTATTATAATTCATAATAGCTACAAAAATAGTAGCAAGCAACAAAAATAATATTAGTATTAAACTTAAAATTGCAAATAATCTTTTCATATATATTAGACTGAGGCCAATTCTTCCCATTTTATATAAAGAATATTAAGCCTTTTTTCTATATCCTCCTTTTTATTTTGTAAAAATATTAATTTATTTACATCAGTTTGAATATCCTTATTTAAAAATTCTTTTTCTATATCTTTTAATTCTTTTTCGAGCTTATGTATTTCATTTTCACAGGCTTCCAAGAGCTTTTTTTGCTTTTTCAATCTCGCTTGCTCTTCTTTCATGCTTTGCCAATCTTTTTTAGAATTACTTTCAAACTCTACAGATTCATTTTGATTATTTGAAAAAAATTTTTTTTCAATATCTTCACGTTTTTCAAGATAATAATCATAATTACCTATATAATTTATAATTTTTTTATTTTTTAAATTTAAAATCCTTGTTGCTGTTCTATTTATAAAATATCTGTCATGAGATACATATAATATCGTTCCTTTAAAATTTCTAATTGCATTTTCCAATATTTCTTTACTATAAATATCAAGATGATTTGTAGGCTCATCAAGAATCAAAAAATTTGCATTATTTAACATAATCTTAGCAAGACTTAATCTTGCTCTTTCTCCACCACTTAGAGCTTTTATCTTTTTGAAAACATCTTCATTTTTGAATAAAAATGTCGCCAGTGTATTTCTGATTTTTGTATTATTCATATCAGGGTAAGCATTAGATATTTCATCAAAAATAGTATTCTCATCATTTAGTATATTTTGTTCCTGGTCATAGTAGGAAATTGAGAGATTAGTACCATATGATATTTCACCCTTATCTTTTTTTAATAGATTATTAATTATTTTAATCAAGGTGGTTTTACCACAACCATTTTCTCCTATGAGAGCTATATGCTCACCTCTTTTTATTGAAAAGCTTATATCTTCAAATAAAATTTTATCATTAAAAGCTTTGCTAAGATTTTTAACTTCAAGAACATCATTTCCACTTGTAATAGTATTTTCAAAATTTAGTTGCATATTAAAATTTTGTTCTATAGGTTTATCCACAATACTTAGTTTATCTAATTGTTTTTGTCTACTTTCAGCTCTTTTTATAGATTTTTCTCTATTGAAGGATTTTAATTTTTCTATAACCTCTTTTTGGTGTTTTATTTCTTCTTGCTGTTTTTCATATTCTTTTTCTTTTGATAAATTAATTAAATTCTTTTTTTCTATAAATGAAGTATAATTTCCTTTATATGTTTTTACTGTTGAATTTTCTATATTAATAACCTTATTAACTATTTTATCTAAAAAATATCGATCATGACTGATAATAATAATTGTTTTTTTATAATTATAAAGATAATTTTCAAGCCATTCTATACTAAAAAGATCTAAATGGTTGGTAGGTTCATCAAGAAGCAATATATCAGGCTCCTGTAATAATATTTTTGCTAAAAATACTCTTGTTTTTTCTCCACCTGATAAGTTCTTCATTAATTTATTAAAATCCTTTTCCAAAAATCCTAATCCATTAAGAATACCTGTAAGCTTACTTTTTATATGAAATCCGTCCTTTAATTCAAATATATTACTTAAATAAGAATAATTTTCATATAATTCCTCTAATTCCTTACCTTGTGCATCTTTCATTGAAATATTAATTTGTTGTAATTTTATTTCAATATCCAATATATCTTGAATAACACCGGTTAATTCTTCCAAAATAGTTAAATCAGAGCTTATATTATTTATTTGGCTAAGATATGCTATTTTTGTATTTTTTTGTATGATAATTTCTCCACTGTCAGCCTTGTATATACCTGCTAATATTTTCATGAATGTAGACTTACCTGAGCCGTTTGCTCCTACAATAGCTACCTTTTCCTTTTCATTTATAAGTATATTGGCATCAACTAATATATTATTTATGCCAAAAGATTTATTAATATTTGTAGTACTTAATATCAATATTTTATCCTCTTTTAAATTATTTATTTTATTTAAGTATATATCATATCAAGATATTCTACAAGTAAGCAAGCAATGATATCGAACTTTTATTCGCAAATATCTTGCAAAATATTTTTCTTTTTTGTATACTATAAGCTATAATGTAATATAAAATTTGTAAAATAAAATTATTTAACTTATTGGAGGATAGAAGTGGCAAGAAATACTAAGAAAAAAACTATAAGAAAAGATAAAAAAAATAAAGTTGCAAAAAATAAAGATAAAAATTTATTTTTTGTAGAAATTATCTTATTTGTAGTATTTTTAATTTCTATTTTTATGTTTCTTAGTTTATTTAATATAGGAGCTGCTTTTGGTAAATATTTAAAAGAAATACAATTAGGTTTATTTGGAATTCTTGGTTATATATTCCCTATAGTATTTTTTATAGCTTATCTATTTTTTGTAGCAAATATAAATAATAAAACTATAAAAATTAAAATTATTCTATCAATATTTATTTATATTCTATTTGTAGCATTTGTAGAAATATTTTCAGGTAGAAAATTTACAGATATGAATATAATTATTCAAGCATATAAGCTTGAAAATTATGGTGGCTTGGTAGGTAGTCTTATTGTTGCCTTGCTTTCTAAGCTTTTTGGAAAAATAGTAAGTGCTATTTTAATCTTTGCACTTATTTGTATTAATTATTTATTTATAGCTAACATATCTTTTTCAGAAATTATAAATATATTTTCAAGAGCTTCATATAACAAGATTAATTATAATATTGATAAAATAAAAAATTCAAGAATGATAAAAATTCAAGATAAAGTAAGAGTTGATGATTACTCTGCCTTAGACTCAACAAATAATAATACAAAAATACTAAAAGGAGTTAGTATAATCAATAATCCTTTAGATATAGAGTTTAGACTTAAAAAATATAACGAAAAAAAATCTACCAAAATAGAATCATCTCTAAATGATGAATTAAGCGAAAATAATATCAAAAATCAGTCTAAAAAATCAAAAGGCGGAAAAAATCAGAAAGCAAATATAGAATATAAGGGTAAAAATGATGGATTTTCAACTCCATTAGAAAGTAAGATAAAAAAAGAAGAAGATATATTTTCAGGTATTATAATTAATTCAAATTCCGCCTTAAATTCAGAATTAACAAATGAAAGTCTTGATGATAATACAATAGAAAAAGTCAGCAATATTTTAAATAAAAGAAAGCATGCAATAGAAGCTAATATAAATACAGACTTAAAAAAAGAATCTGAGCTTCAAAATAATGAAGCCGGTAAAGAGGAAGATATTAAAGAAACTGACAGTACTGATGATATTTATTTACATGAAGCTATAGTAAAAGAAATTAAAAAAGATAAATTAGAAAATAATGATGAAAATCTTTTGAATGAAGAAAGAAGTATTACAACATCTACAGGCAAGCTTTTAAATAAGCCTAGTATAAACCTTAATAAAGATTTATATATAAAAAATATTGAAAAATATGAAAAGCCATTAATTCAAAAAGAAAAGCCTCAAGAAGAAAATAAAATTTATATTTTACCACCGATAGATTTATTAAAAGCTTCACAAAATAAAATACATATTTCAGATGATGAATATAAGAAAACAGCTATAAAATTACAACAAACTCTACATAATTTCGGTGTTTCTGTCAAAGTTACAAATATTAGTTGCGGACCTGTAGTTACAAGATATGAACTAAGTCCCGAGCAAGGTGTAAAGGTTAGTAAAATTGTATCTTTACAGGATGATATCAAGCTTAGTTTAGCCGCCAGTGATATCAGGATAGAAGCTCCTATTCCCGGAAAATCTGCTGTAGGTATAGAAGTTCCTAATAAAGAACATAATTTAGTATATTTTAGAGAATTGATAGATTCAAATGAATTTAAAAATAATAATTTCAAATTATCATTTGCCTTAGGTAAGGATATATCAGGACAAATTGTAGTTACTGATATAGCAAAAATGCCTCATTTATTAATAGCGGGAGCAACTGGTTCAGGTAAATCAGTTTGTATAAATACTTTGATTATGAGTATTTTATATAAATATAAACCTGATGAGGTGAAAATGATAATGGTAGATCCTAAGGTTGTAGAGCTTAGCATATATAATGGTATACCACATCTTCTAATACCTGTAGTTACTGAGCCTAAAAAGGCCGCCTCTGCTATAAATTGGGCTGTTGCTGAAATGACACAACGATATAAGAAATTTGCAAAAGAAGCTGTAAGAGATTTAAAGGCATATAATGAAAAAATGTGTAAACTTGAAAAAACTCAAGGAATAAAGCTTGAAAAACTTCCTCAAATAATTATTATAATAGATGAATTAGCAGATTTGATGATGGTTGCACAAAATGAAGTAGAAGAGGCTATTTGCAGATTAGCACAATTAGCAAGAGCTTGTGGTATACATTTAGTTATAGCAACACAAAGACCTAGTGTTAATGTTATAACAGGACTAATAAAAGCTAATATACCAAGTCGTATAGCTTTTGCTGTAACTTCGGGTGTTGATTCAAGAACTATATTAGATAGTGTAGGAGCTGATAAATTATTAGGTAAAGGCGATATGCTCTTTGCTCCACAGGGTAATTCAAAGCCTATGAGAGTTCAAGGAGCTTTCATAGATGATAATGAAGTGCAAAATGTAGTTGAATTTATAAAAAATCAACAAATTAAAGAAAATTATAATTTTGAAATGCTTGAAGAAATAGAAAAAAATCTTTCAAATGCTAATATTCCTTCAAATGTTGATGTTGATGAATTGTTTATGCAAGCAGGTAGATTTATTATTGATAAAGAAAAGGCTAGTATAGGTAATTTACAAAGAGCATTTAAAATAGGCTTTAACAGAGCGGCAAGAATTATGGATCAATTATGTGAAGCCGGAGTTGTGGGTAATGAGCAGGGAACAAAGCCTAGAGAAATACTTATGGATATAGAAGCTTTTGAAAAAACATTCGGCAAGGAATAGGAGGATTATTATGCTTTCAGATATTGAAATAGCAAGAAACTCAAAAATGTTACATATAAAAGAAGTAGCAAAAAAAATAAATATAGATGAAGATGATTTGGAATTATATGGTAAATATAAAGCTAAATTATCAGAAGATTTTATAAAAAGTTTGAAAGATAAAAAAAATGGTAAGCTGGTACTGGTAACTGCTATAAATCCAACTCCATTAGGGGAAGGTAAAACTACAATAAGTATAGGATTAGCTGAAGCCTTAAACAAATTAAATAAAAAAGCTATAGTTGCTATTAGGGAGCCGTCCTTAGGACCTTGTTTTGGAATAAAGGGTGGAGCCGCAGGAGGTGGATATTCCCAGGCTTTACCTATGGATGAGCTTAATTTACATTTTACAGGAGATTTTCATGCTATTACATCCGCAAATAATCTATTAGCGGCTTTATTGGATAATCATATACATCAAGGTAATGAATTGAATATAGATACTAAAAATATTGTTTTTAAAAGATGCTTAGATATGAATGATAGAGCTTTGAGACAAATATTAATAGCCTTAGGCTCCAAAGCAAATGGTACAATACGAGAGGATTCATTTAATATAACTGTTGCAAGTGAAATAATGGCTATTTTATGTTTATCTGAGAATATATATGATTTGAAAAATAGATTATCAAGGATAATTGTTGCATATAATAAACAGGGAGAGCCTATATTTGCAAAGGATTTAAATGCTGTAGGAAGTATGGCGGTTTTATTAAAGGATGCTATAAAGCCTAATTTAATTCAAACTATAGAAAATAATCCTGTTCTTGTACATGGCGGTCCATTTGCAAATATTGCACATGGCTGTAATAGTGTAAGGGCTACTAAAATCGGACTCAAGCTTTCAGATATTTGTATTACCGAGGCCGGCTTCGGTGCTGATTTAGGAGCAGAGAAATTTTTTGATATAAAATGTAGACAAGCTGATTTAAAACCTGATGCAGTTGTTCTGGTAGTTACTACAAGAGCATTAAAATATAATGCAGGCATTGATAAAAAAGATTTAGAAATAGAAAATATAAATGCTATAAAAAATGGTGTTGAAAACTTGGAAAAACATATAGATAATATACAAAGCTATGGCTTACCTGTACTTGTTTGTATAAATTCTTTTATTACTGACAGCATAAAAGAATATGAAATTATAAGAGAGCTTTGCTCTAGTAAAAAATGTGAATTTGCAATTTCAAATGTTTGGGAAAAAGGAGGAGCCGGCGGTATTGATTTAGGTAAAAAGCTTCTAAATATATTAGAAAATAAAAAAAGTGATTTCAAACTTTTATATCCTCTCGATTTATCAATAAAAGAAAAAATAAAACATATAGCTCTAAAAATATATGGTGCAAATGATGTTATATATTCTGATAAGGCTAATAAAAATATAGATATATTAAATAGACTTTTATATAATAACTTGCCTATATGTATAGCAAAAACTCCATATTCTTTTTCAGATGATTCAAAGAAACTTGGAAGACCTAAGAATTTTGATATACATATAAATGATATATATGTAAGTCTTGGTGCAGGCTTCATAGTTGCTTTAACTGAAAATATTATGACAATGCCGGGGCTTCCAAAGCATCCTGCGGCCAATAATATAGATATTAATGATAAAGGGGAAATAATAGGATTATTTTAGGTGAAAATATGAAAATAAAAGATATCAAGGATTTTAGCTACGAATTAATATCCGGTAATGATGATGTTGAATTAAAATCAATTTCATATGATACAAGAAAAATAAGTGAAGATGATATTTTTGTATGTATAAGTGGAAGTAATTTTGATTCTCACGATTTAATATCTGATATTATTTCAAAAAAAGCAAAATTAATAGTTGTAGAAAAGGATATAGATATAGAACTTTATAAAAATATAAATATAATCAAAGTTAATAATTCAAGAATAGCTCTTGCTATTTTAAGTGCAAATTTATTTTCTAATCCTGCAAAAAATATGACTATAATAGGTGTAACAGGAACTAAGGGAAAAACAAGTACAACTCATATGATAAAAAAAATTTTAGAAAAAGCCGGTAAAAAAGTTGGTATGATAGGTACTAATGGTATTTATATTTCAGATGAATATATTGAAAGTAAAAATACTACACCTGAATCATATGAGTTACATAGTATATTTAAAAAAATGTATGAGAAGTCTTGTGAATATGTTGTAATGGAGGTTTCATCACAGGCAGTAAAATTAGATAGAATCTATGGTATAGATTTTGATTATGGTATTTTTACGAACATATCGCCTGATCATATAGGTCCTAATGAACATAAGGATTTTGAAGAATATTTGGAATGTAAAACAAGATTTTTTGATCAATGTAATATTGCTTTAATAAATATAGATGATGAAAATTCAAATTATGTATTAGAAAATTCTAATGCAAGAGCAAAATTCACATTCGGATCAAGTAAAAAAGCCGACTTTTATTTTGATAAATTAAAGTATGTAAATAAAAATAATTTTGTAGGAATTGAATTTATATTAAGGGGTATAAAAGTTACAAAGGTAAAGCTTGGAATGCCGGGCTTGTTTAATGCCTATAATGCTTTAGCAGCTATAGCTGTAGCTATATTTTTAAAGATTAATGATAATATTTTAGAAGAATCCTTAGAAGATATAAGAATAGATGGAAGGATGGAAATTGTATTTTCAAATAAAGATTTTAGTGTAATGGTTGATTATGCACATAATGCATATAGCTTGGAAAATCTACTTAATACTTTAAAAAATTATAAAGCAAAAAGATTAGTTGTTTTATTCGGTTGTGGCGGTAATAGATCAAAAGACAGACGATATGGCATGGGTGAAGTTGCTGCTAAATTGGCAGATTATATTATTGTTACTGCTGATAATTCAAGATTTGAAAAAATTGAGGATATTACAAATGATATAATTTCAAAAATTAAAAATACTACTACAAACTATATTTGTATTTATGATAGAAGAGAAGCAATACAATATGCAATCGAGCATGCAAAAAAAGGTGATATTATAGCAATTATAGGAAAAGGACATGAGAATTATCAGGAAATAGAAGGAATAAGACATTATTTTAAAGATTCAGAAGAAATTATAAAAGCCATAGAAATTGCAAAAAAGAAAGGATTTATTGATGCCTAGATTTAGTGTTAAAGAAATTGCTGATATTTGTAAAGCGAACATTTTAGGTGATGAAAACTTATATGTAAATAATTTTATTATTGATTCAAGAAAAGTAAACAAGGACAGCTTATTCATACCGATTATAGGAGAAAATATAGATGCTCATAAATTTATAAATCAAGTATATGACAATGAATGTAAAGTATGCTTTTGTTCAAAAAAAGATATAGATATTATTCAGGGTATGACTTATATATTTGTAGATGATACTATATCAGCTTTGCAAAAGTTAGCTTTATATTATAGAGAAAGCTTGAATATACCTATAGTAGCTATAACAGGAAGTGTCGGTAAAACAAGTACAAGAGAAATTATATCAAAGGCACTTAGTGCAAAATATAGAGTATATCATACTAAAGGCAATGAAAATAGTCAAATCGGTGTGCCTCTTACAATATTAAATATTGAAAATAGTGATGAGATAGCTATTATTGAAATGGGAATCAGTTTAAAAGGAGAAATGACTAAAATTGCAAAAATAGTAAAACCTGATGTTGCTGTTATAACAAATATAGGTGAAGCTCATATAGAATTTTTAGGCTCAAGAGAAGGCATTTTAATAGAAAAATTTCATATAATGGATTATATGAAAAAGAACTCAAAATTAGTTGTTAATGCTGATGATAAATTGCTTCTTTTTGCCAAAGCTTATGATAATATAGATAAAATAAATGTATTTAGTTATAATAATATAAATAAAAATCAGGAAAAATATTATATAAAGAAAATTGAATTTAAAGATGCAAAAGCTGATTTTATTGCAAGTATTAATGGGAAAGAAATAAGCTGTACTTTAAAAGCTTATGGATTGCATCAAGCAACAAATGCTATGCTCGCTTTAACAGTAGCTGATATATTTTCAGTCGATTTAAAGCTTGCAAGTGAAAAAATAAAAGAATTTGTCGGTCTCAAGGGTAGACAAAATGTTATTGATAGTGGAAATATTACTATTATTGATGATTCATACAATGCATCACCAAGCTCAATGAAGGCGGCTATTGATATTTTAAATGAAATTAAATCAGATAGGAAAAAAATACTTATTTTAGGGGATATGAAAGAGCTTGGTAAGAATGAAATTGAATTTCATAAAGATATAGGTAGATATTTATTAAACAAAAAAAATATAAATATTGTATATACCTTGGGAGAATTGTCAAAAAATATATCTGATATAAGCAAAGCATATGGTGATTTTGAGAAAGTAAAGCATTTTGACTCTGCAACTCAAGCTTTAGATGAGCTTAAAAAGAACTATAAAGAAAATGTAATATTATTATTTAAAGCTTCAAATAGTATGAAATTATTTGATATTATAGATGAATACTTAAGAGAAAGGTAAACAATTGTCTGAATTATATGCAAATTTAGTTTTAGAGTTATCCAATACTAAAATTGATAAAATGTATACATATAAAATTCCGAATGACTTAGTTGAAGCTGTTTTTATAGGTTGTCCGGTATTTGTATATTTTGGAAGTATAAAGAAAAAAATAAAAGCATATATAATTGAATTAAAAGAAGAAACAAGCTTTGATAAGACTAAAATAAAAGATATTATTTCTATTATAGATTTTGATTTAGCTACCAATAAAAACTTATTATCACTAGCTATATATATTAAAAAGCACTATGGTTGTACTTTTGCAAAGGCTATAAGTACGGTTATGCCTGTTAAAGGTAAATTTTTAAAAAAAAGAGAAAATTCAAAAAATAATTTCTTTTATAATATAAATAAAGATGAAAAAATACTATATAAAGCTTTGAATCAAGAGCAAACCTTGGTCTGTAAAAAATTTCTAAGTGATTATAATAATAATATTTTTAAAACTTATTTATTGCATGGAATTACCGGAAGTGGTAAAACCTTTGTTTATATAAATATTACTATGGAAATTTTGAAAAAAAATAAGCAAGTAATAGTTCTTATACCTGAAATTTCTTTGACTTATCAGATGTTAAAACAATTTGTATCTTTTTTTGGAGAAGAAGTTGCAATATTAAATAGCAAATTAACAAAAAAAGAAAGAGAAAGAGAATTTGAGAGAATAATAAATAAAAAAGCTAATATTATCATAGGTCCAAGATCTGCACTTTTTGCACCATTTGATAATTTAGGATTGATTATTATAGATGAGGAACACGACAGTGCCTACAAAAATGATAATATACCAAGATATGATGCAAGAGATTTGGCTGTAGAATTAGCAAAAATCTCAAAAGCAAGTTTGATACTTGCCAGTGCTACACCAAGTCCCGAATCATATAAAAAAGCTCTTGATAAAGAATATGAGCTTTTAGAGTTAAAAAATAGAGCTAATAAAAATGCTTATTTACCTAAAATCCATATTGTAGATTTGAGAAATGAATTAAAAAATGGCAATAGAAGTATATTTAGTAAAAAATTGGAAGCTTTGATAAATGATAGATTGGAAAAAAAAGAACAAATAATATTATTTATGAATAGGCGTGGAATGTCAAATTTTATTTCCTGTAGAAGCTGTGGAAATGTAATTAAATGCCCACATTGTGATGTGAGCTTAACTCTGCATAATAATAATCAATTATATTGCCACTATTGTTCTTATAAAATTGAAATGCCTAAGATATGTCCTAGCTGTTCTTCTATATATATAAGCGGTTTTGGTATAGGTACTCAAAAATTAGAAATAATTACGCAAAAAAAATTTCCTAATGCCAGAATACTTAGATTAGATCAAGATACAAATAAAACTAAAAAAAACAGTTTGGAAATATTGCAAAAATTTGCTAATAATGAAGCTGATATTTTATTAGGAACTCAAATGATTGTAAAAGGACATGATTTTGAAAATGTAAGTTTAGTCGGAATTATGGCAGCAGATACTTCACTTTATATAAATGATTATACGAGTACACAAAGAACATATGAATTGATTACTCAAGCGGCAGGTAGAGCAGGACGAGGAGAAAAAAAAGGAGATGTTCTTATACAAACATATAATCCTATGCATTATTCAATACAAGCTTGTTTTAAAAATGATTATAATTTTTATTATAATAATGAAATATCTTTTAGAGAATTAGCAAATTATCCACCGATTATTCACATTTTGGGGGTACAATTATCTACAAAGGATGAAGGAAAATTAAATAAAGCTGTATATATATATATGGATATACTTAACATGTCTTTAAATAGTGAGAATACTTTTAATATTATCGGACCTGTAATACCGAATATTTATAAGATAAAAGATTACTTTAGAAAAATAATATATATAAAAGACAAAAGCTATGATAAACTAATATATATAAAAGAAAAAATAGATATAGAAATAGATAATATAAAAATTTTTAATGATATATCAATAATATATGATTTAACATAATATATATTTCTAGGAAAGGAAAAATATGGCTAAAAGACAAATTAGGACTATCGGAGATCCTATACTTACTAAAAAGTCTAAAATAGTAAAGGAAATAACTCCCAGAATTTTAGAGCTTATAGATGATATGTTTGAAACAATGTATGATGCAAACGGTGTCGGTCTTGCAGCACCACAAATCGGAGTATTAAAGAGAATAGTAGTAATAGAAATTGATGAAGAAAATAGTTATGTTTTAATTAATCCAACTATAATAGAAAAAGACGGAGAACAAGTTGGATATGAAGGTTGTCTAAGTGTTCCGGGGAAAACAGGTATAGTAAAAAGACCAAACCATGTTAAGGTAAAAGCTTATGATGAGGAAATGAATGAATTTATATTAGAAGGTGAGGGATTACTTGCAAGAGCTATATGTCATGAATGTGAACATTTGGATGGAGAACTTTATGTAGATAAGGTAAGTGGTGAATTAAAAGATGTTTCAGAATTAAAAAATCAAGAAGAAGAAAATATAGGTTAATATAGGAGGAATATATGAAAATTGTATTTATGGGAACTCCGGATTTTTCAGCAAGAATTCTTGAAACTTTAATAAATTCCGGGTTTGAAATACCTTTAGTTCTTACTATGCCTGATAAGGCCAGAGGAAGAGGATATGAAATTTCTTATTCTCCGGTTAAACAAACAGCATTAAAATATAATATAGAAGTTGTACAAAATATAGATATGAAGGATCCTATATTAATAGAAAAGCTGAAAAAAGTGGAGGCTGATTTTTTTGTTGTAGTAGCATATGGTAAGATATTAAAAAAAGAAATTTTATCAATTCCAAAAAAAGCCGCTATAAATATACATGCTTCTTTATTGCCTATGTATAGAGGGGCGGCACCGATACAATGGGCTATAATAGATGGCTTAAAGCAAACAGGTATAAGCACAATGCTTATGGATGAAGGTTTGGATACAGGTGATATATTACAACAATATAAAATAGATATAAATCCGGATGAAAATTCAAAGGATTTATTTGACAGGCTTTCTTTTTTAGCTTCCGATGCTATCTTAGATACATTGGAAAATTATGAGTTATATTATAAAAATAGAATTTATCAAGGTGATAAGGAAACAAAATATGCTAAAATATTAAAAAAAGAAGATGGTCTACTTGATTTTTCAAGGGAAGCTATATATTTAGAAAGACTTATAAGAGGCTTAAATCCTTGGCCGGTTGCTTTTTCATATTTTAATAATAAAATATTAAAAATATGGAAAGCAAGTCTTGTGGATGAAGATTTATATCAAACATTAGTTTCAAAAGAGGATAAAGATAAATATGGTAAAATAATAATAAAAAACTCTCATTTATATATTATATGCAAAGATAGTATTTTAGAAGTATTAGTTTTACAATTAGAGGGAAAAAAGAAATTAGATAGTGATAAATTTATTTGTGGTCAAAAATTTAATGCTGAAATTATATTAGGGAGGTAAAAAATGTTTGGTATACCTTATGGATATATGTATGGATATAGATTAGATTCTACTTATATTTTTGTAATTATAGGTATTGTTATTACATTACTTGCAAATTTTAAGCTTCAGACAACCTTTAATAAATATTCAAGATTAAGATCAAGCTCAGGAATGAATGGACAAATGGTAGCTAGAAGAATATTAGATTTTAATGGCTTAAATGATGTTAAAATCAATCATGTTCCGGGAAGCTTGACAGACCATTATAATCCTTTAAATAGAACAGTGAATTTAAGTGATTCTACATATAATTCATATTCTATAGCAGCTGTTAGTGTAGCCGCTCATGAGTGTGGTCATGCAATACAGCATAGTAAAAATTATATACCATTGAAATTTCGTTCCTTAATTTTTCCTATAGCTAATATAGGATCTAATTTAGCTTGGCCTATTATAATCTTAGGAGTTATTTTAGGAAATGCAGGAACAAATATTATACAAATAGGTATTTTAATGTTTGCTTTAGCTGTATTATTTCAGCTTGTTACTCTTCCTGTAGAATTTGATGCAAGTAAAAGAGCTTTAATAAGATTAAATGAAGATGGTATTTTGCCATTTGATGAGGAAGCTTCTGCCAGAAGAGTATTATTTGCAGCGGCTTTAACTTATGTTGCAGCTGCGGCTTCTTCAATTTTACAATTATTAAGACTTTGGATTTTATTTGGAGGCAGAAGAGATGATTAAACAAATCAATCTTAGATTGATTAGTCTTGAGGCTTTAATAGAAATACTTGAAAAAAAACAATACTCACATATTATTTTAAATAATTTGAATATAAAATATGGATATTTAAAAAAAGAAGACAGAGCATTTATAACAAGATTAGTTCATGGTACTTTGGAATATTTGTTACAAATAGACTATATTATATCATCATACAGCACTCTTAAGGTTAATAAATTAAAACCGGTTATTAGAAATATATTAAGATTATCAATATATCAAATATTATATATGGACAAAATACCTGATAGTGCTATATGTGATGAGGCTGTAAAATTAGCAAAAGCAAAATCATTTTATGGATTAAAAGGCTTTGTCAATGCAATTTTACGTAAAATATGCTTAGAAAAAAATAATATAAATTTTAATACACTTTCATTAAAATATTCTATCCCTGATTGGATTATAGAGATAATAAAAGAAACTTCACCTGATATAAATATAGAAATGGTTTTAAAGGTATTTTTATCTAATGAATATTTAAGTATCAGAATAAATGAAAATATATGCGAGCTTAACGATATCATAGCTGAGCTTAAAAAACAAAATATAAAAGTTGAACTTAGTAGCTTAGATAAAAATGTAATTAAAATAAAAAACTTTGATAAAATTTCAGATTTGGATATTTTAAAAGATAAAAAAGCTTACATACAGGACGTATCCTCAGTTATTGCAATTAATGCTTTAGATATACAAAAAAATTCGGTGGTTTTTGATGTATGTGCCGCTCCAGGTGGAAAAAGTATTAATATCTTGGAAAAACTTAATGATACCGGTATATTATATGCCTTTGATAAAAGTGATAGTAAAATAAAAATATTAAAAGACAATATAAATAATTATTCTATGTATAATAATTATAATATTCAAAAACAGGATGCTAAAATTTTTAATCCTCAGTTTAAAGAAAAGGCTGATTTTATAGTTGCCGATTTACCTTGTTCAGGACTTGGAATAATCGGTAAGAAAGCAGATATAAAATTAAATATATCTAAAGAAGCCTGTTTAGAGCTGGCTAATATACAATCCGAAATTTTAGATAATATTTCAAAATATCTAAAAAAAGGCGGTAAAATATTATTCAGCACTTGTACTATAAATCATTATGAAAATATAGATAATGTCAATAAATTTTTGCTTAATAATCCAAATTTTTCTTTGGTAGATTTTAGTAATTTAGTTTGTGATACATTAAAGGATGAAGCAAAAAAAGGGTATATTCAATTTATACCGGGAAAATATGATAGTGATGGGTTTTTTATATCCATTTTAAGAAGGGACAAATGATAGATATAAAATCTTTAACTTTAGAAGAGCTTTATAAATTTGTTGAAGAGCTTGGAGAAAAAAAATTTAGAGCAAGGCAGATATATTCTTATTTACACAAAAATTTATTACTTGATTTTGACGAAATGACGAGTCTTTCTTTAACTTTTAGAAAAAAACTTAAAAGTTTGGCATATATTAATGAAATAAAAGAAGAATTACTTAAAGTTTCAAATATAGATGGTACTAGAAAATATCTTTTTACACTTAGAGATTCTAATATTATAGAAAGTGTATTAATGAAATATAAACATGGTAACAGTGTTTGTATTTCATCTCAAGTTGGATGTAGAATGGGGTGCAAATTTTGTGCTTCTACGCTGGATGGTTTGCTTAGAAATTTAAGTCCTTCGGAAATGCTTGATCAGATTTATTATATACAAAAAAATATTTCTGAAAGGATTAGTAATATAGTTATTATGGGTTCAGGAGAGCCTATGGATAATTATGATAATGTTGTAAAATTTGTTAAGATTATAAGCTCAATAGAGGGGCTTAATATAAGCCAAAGAAATATAACCATATCCACTTGTGGTATAGTTCCTAAAATAAAGTTGTTGGCAGATGAAGGCTTACAAATTACACTGGCATTATCTTTACATGCTCCTAATGATACAATAAGAAAAACTCTTATGCCGATAGCAAAAACATATAGTATAAAAGAAATTTTAGAAGCCTGTGAATATTATTTTACTAAAACAAAAAGACGTATAAGCTATGAATATAGCCTTGTTAGAGGAGTGAATGATAATAAAGAAGAGGCAGAAAAATTGATATCCTTATTAAAAAATACCAAGGCACATATAAATCTTATACCTATAAATCCTATAGAAGAAAGAGAATATAAAGAAAGTACCAAAAAAAATATTTATGAATTTAAAAATAAATTAGAAAAAAATGGTTTTAATGTAACTATAAGAAGAGAGATGGGAAGAGATATAGATGGAGCCTGTGGTCAATTAAGAAGACACTACAAAAAAGAATAATTTAAGGAGAACGGCTATGAAAGTTGTTGCCTATAGTGATGTAGGAAAAGTGAGATATGTAAATCAAGACAATATATTTTATACTTTAGATAAAATAGGAGATTTGGATAATCTTTTTATTTTGTGCGATGGTATGGGCGGAGCAAATGCAGGTGAATATGCTTCATTTATTGCTATAAAATATATAAAAGATTTTATAAGCACTAATAAAGGTGAGGTTATAGATTTATTTACAAGAGCAATTAAAAAAACTAATGATAGTATGCTAAATGAAGCAAAGAAAGATATTAATAAATCAGGAATGGGAACCACATTAGTATTAGCTAGTATAAAAGAAAATATTTTATATATTGCCAATATAGGAGATAGCAGACTTTATATAATAACAGATGTAATTAATCAAATTAGTAAAGATCATACTGTTGCAGAAGAACTGTTATTAAAAAATTCAATTCATAAATCCAGCTTGGAATATACAAAAAACAAACATGTTCTTACACGTGCCTTAGGTGCTATGGAAAATATAAAGGCTGACTTTTTTGAAGCTTCACTTAATCATAATGATAAAATTTTATTATGTTCAGATGGACTTAGCAATATGCTAAGTGATGATGAAATAAGAAAAATAATCTTAAATACTAAAGAAGAAAATATTGCTGCTGAATTGATTAATAATGCCAACTTAAAAGGTGGTGAAGATAATATAAGTGCGATAGTTATTTATGATCTTTGCAATAAGGTGGGTGATATAAATGCAACTTAAAGCGGGAACTATATTACAAAATAGATATGAAATATTAGAATTAATTGGTTGTGGTGGCATGAGTTTTGTATACAAAGCAAAATGCCATAAATTAAGTAGATTTGTGGCTATAAAGGTATTAAAGGAAGAATTTACACGTGATGAAAATTTTGTATACAAGTTTAAACTAGAAGCTCAAGCAGCTGCAGGACTTATTCACCCTAATATTGTAAATGTATATGATGTAATTGATGAAGAAAATTTACATTATATAGTTATGGAATATATTGAGGGAATTACTTTAAAGGATTATATAAATAAAAGAAAAATATTAGATATTAAAGAAGCAATATCTATAAGTATACAAGTTGCCAAAGGAATAAAAGCCGCACATGATGCAAATATTATACATAGAGATATTAAACCTCAAAATATATTAATAGATAAAGATGGAAGTATAAAGGTAACGGATTTTGGTATAGCAAGAGCTATTTCGGAAGAAACTATAACACAGGTTGCGATAGGCTCTGTACATTATATGTCTCCTGAACAAGCTAAAGGGGCAAAATGTGATAAAAGAAGTGATATATATTCATTAGGAATAACTATATATGAAATGCTTACAGGTAGATTACCATTTGAGGGTGATTTGACTATTAGTGTTGCTTTAGCACACTTAGAAGAAAAAATGCCATGTCCAAGTACCTATAATCCTCTAATAAGTGCAAGACTTGATAATATTATATTGACCTGTACGAGAAAAAATCCTGATAAAAGATATATGGATATATCAGAGCTGATAAAAGATTTGGAAAATATTTTATTAGAAGATGATTTTGAAGTTGATAATAATAAAGTAGAGCCTTCAAATCAAACTAAAGTTTTGAGTGCCAGCGAATTAAATGCTATTAATAATAAATTAAAAAATAGTAAAAACCAAATTGATGATAATTTTAAAAAAAGTTATTCAAAAACTTCTCTTAAAAATAATAAAGAGAATAATATAAATAACTATAAAACTGAAAAAATTATTACTGCTCTAGGAATAGCTATAGCACTTATTATGGTGATTATTATAGGATTTTATCTTTCTTTTAAATTTAAAATTTTTGATTTTTCCAATCATAAAAAAGAAAATACAAGTATAGATAATAATTATAAAATTGACAGCACAAAAATAAAAGTACCTAATATAGTAGGTATGAATGAAGACTTAGCTGAAAAAAAATTAAAGGAACTTGATTTACAGCTAAGAGTAAAAAGAATGGAATATGATAACTATTTAGAAGAAGGTGATATAATTTCACAAACTCCAATGGAGGGAGAAGAGATAAATAAATATTCCAATGTAGAGGTTATAATCAGTAAGGGAAAAGCTTTAGTAGATATATCAAAATTAGGTATAGAAGGTTTAAATAAAGAAAGTGCGACAAAAATATTGAATAATAATAATATCTTATTTAAAATAATTGAGCAGGATGATGATAATATTCCTAAAGATTATGTTATTAAATATGAACCTAAGATTTTAGAAAAAGATAATATTTTAGATTTATATATAAGTAAAGGTCAAAGGGAAGATATGATTTTGATGCCCGATTTAAATAATCATACTTTAGATGATGCTATACAAATAATTACAAATTCAAATTTAGTTTTAGGTGATGTTAAAGAGGAATATAATTCTGATTATGAAAAAGGTAAGATTATATCGCAAAATATATTAAAAAATACTCAAGTATCAAAGGATACCAAAATAGATTTAATTGTCAGTAAGGGTAAGGAAAATATAGAGCCTTTAAAAGAATATAAATATATAGCTTCTATTGATGCAACATATAACATAGAAGGGCTTATAGGTCCCGGTAGTGATAGTGTCAGTGTCAGCATAATGGTTAGATTAAGACAAGTTGTAAATGGTGAAAATAGATATAAAACATTGATGGAGCCTAGAAAAATAAATGGTAATACTATTTTACCTGTTAGATTCAAAACTATAGAAGGAGCTTATGGAGTGGATCAGGGATATGTTGAGGTTGTTGAAGCCTCAAGCTCAAAAGTTTTAAAATCCTATGAAGTGGAGTTTTTTAAGGTTGAATAAGATAAAAGGTAAAATAATAAAAGGAATTGCAGGTTTTTATTATATAGCATATGGATATACAGTTTATGAATGTAAGGCAAGAGGAATATTTAGAAATAATAAATTAAAGCCTTTGGTAGGCGATAATGTAATAGTTGAAATCTTGGATGAAGATAAAAAAATTGGTAATATTATTGAAATATTACCAAGAAAAAATGAGATATTAAGACCTGCCCTTAGTAATATTGATTTTATTATGCTTATATTGTCTGTAGATAAGCCTAAGCCTATTCCAAACTTATTAGATAAATATATTATAAATATGCAAAAACAAAATATAAAGCTTGTTTTAGTATGGAATAAATTGGACTTATGCCAAAATTTAGAATTAATTGATATTTATAAAAATATTGTATATCATACATTTGAAATTTCAGCTACTCAGGATAAGGGTATAGAAGAAATAAAACAATTTATACAAGATAATACTGTAGCTTTAGCAGGACCATCAGGTGTAGGTAAGAGTACATTGACAAATTTATTAATACCTCAAGCAAATATGCAAGTTGGGGATATAAGTAGAAAAATATCAAGAGGTAAGCATACAACAAGACATTCTGAAATATTTGTTTATAATTATAACACATATATATGTGATACTCCCGGATTTACTTCAATTGATATAAGCGATATAAAATACAATAATTTAAAGGATTATTATCAGGAATTTTCTAAATATGAGTGTCAATGTAAATTTAATGCTTGCTTACATATTAATGAGCCTGACTGTGCAATAAAACGAGCTTTGGAAAATGGAGAAATTTCTAAGCTTAGATATGATAATTATATAAAAAATTTTAATGATTTAAAGAATATAAAAAGATATTAAATAATTAAAAAGAAAGGAGCATATATGAAAATTTTATCTCCGTCTTTATTATCGGTTGATTTTACTGATATAAAAGCACAATTAAAAATTTTAGAAGAAAATGATATAAAATATTTACATCTTGATGTAATGGATGGTAATTTTGTACCAAGTATCAGTTTTGGAATGCCTGTTATTGCCTCATTAAGAAAATATAAAAATTTTATATTTGATGTACATATGATGGTTAGAGAGCCTGATAGATATGTTGAAGATATGAAAAAAGCAGGAGCTGATATGTTGAGTGTTCATTATGAAGCTTGTACTCATCTTGATAGAACTATTAATCATATAAAAAATCTTAATATGAAAGCCGGAGTTGTATTGAATCCATCAACACCTATTTCAGTTTTAGAAGATATATTAGCTGAGCTTGACTTTGTTCTTTTAATGAGTGTAAATCCGGGCTTTGGTGGACAAAAATACATACCCTATGTTACTAAAAAAATAGAGAAATTAAAAGAAATAAAAAATATTATAAATCCATCTCTTATGATTCAAGTTGATGGAGGAGTTAATGAAAATACAATAAAAGAAGTTATAGAAGCAGGAGCTGACTATATAGTTGCAGGTTCAGCTGTCTTTAACGGAAATATAAAGGAAAACATTCATAAGCTTAAACAGCTTATGTTTTAATAAAACTATGAAAAAAGCATATTTAATAGCAGGTAGTATATTAAAAGAAAAATTTGCACGAAATATTTTAAAAAATAAACAAAAGGAAGATAAAATAATAAGTATAGATAAGGGTTTAAAAATATTGGATAAAATTAATATTAAACCTGATATAATAATTGGTGATTTTGATAGTATAGACAAAATTACACTAAGTAAGTATTTGAATAATAATAATATTAATATAAAAAAATTTCCGGTTGATAAAGATTATAGTGATACGGAATTGGCTATTAAATTAACTCTTGATTTAGAATATAAAGAGCTTATTATTTTGGGAGCCTTAGGTAAACGTATGGATCATACCTTGTCAAATATATATTCCTTGGTCAAATATTCAAGTTCTGATATTAATATATATCTTATAGATGAATTTAATAAAATATATATTAAAAATAATGATTTTGAAATAAATAAAAGTCAACAATATGGGAAATATATAAGTTTTTATCCAATAGAAGAAGAAATAGAAAGCTTTAGCTTGGAAGGCTTTAAGTATAATTTGAAAAATGTAAATTTAAATAAATATATTACCCCCAGTCTTAGTCTTAGTAATGAAATTTTAGAGAATATAGCAAAAGTATATATAAATAATAAAAAACTATTAGTTATAGAAAGTAAGGATTGAAATAAAGTGGACTGGCATATAAAATTTAAATTGGTTATTTATATCAGTCCAATTTTGATATAATATTTATCTATAATTAAAAAGGAGATAATATTATGGAAAAAAAAGATATGCTTTATAAATTAGTCTTAACAGCGATGTTTGCAGCACTCAGTTATATTTCATTTAGCTATTTAAAAATTCCTATTCCTACACTTTCAGGAGATATGACAGCTTTACATATAGGTAATGCTTTTTGTGTTTTGGCTGCTTTGATACTAGGCTCTAATTATGGTGGGGTTGCCGGTAGTTTGGGTATGACAATAGCCGATCTTATGGACCCTGTGTATATAACCAGTGCCCCAAAAACATTTATTTTAAAATTTTGTATTGGTTTTATTGCGGGCTTTATTGCACATAAAATCGCAAAAATCAATGAACATAATGATACAAAATATATTTTAAAATGGGTTATAATAAGTTCGATAGCTTCTCTAGGTTTTAATGTAATTATGGATCCTATTTTTGGATATTTATATAAAAGATTTATTTTAGGAGTTCCTTCTGATGTAGCAAAAATAATGTCTACCTGGGCTGCAGGAGCAACTGCAATAAATGCTTTTGTAGGTTCAATCGTTGTTATATTTGTTTATATGGCAATTAGAAAAGTTTTAAAAAAATTAAATATTATTTAACTTTTTATCGAGTGTTTATTAAAAATAAATATCAAAGTGAAAGCTTATTCGAATTATTTTTTACTAATATAAAAATCATAATTATCTATGAAAATCATACTACATTAAATCATAATATATTAAAGGTCAATGAATATTAATATTTTATTCATTGGCTTTTGAATTTGTAAGCATTATAATAGCTGTAAATAAATGGTATCGTAGGTTTAAAAGTAAATAGATCAATTTTGTATATAGTTTACTATACTATTGCCGGAAAAATAAATCAGTGAAAATAATTTATAAGCAATGAATAACAAATACTTTAGTCTATGCTTTATCCTATATTTGAAAATGTCATAATAGAAAAATATTTCCGGTCATATACTTATATATGGAATCGAATACTTTTTTCGATTTATTAAAGCCTTCAAGTAAAGCATTCCATAATAAATTAAAAATATTATATAATATTAGCATTATTATGTGATATTATTAAGTATATGATATCTTACAAATAAGTGATATATCAGCTTTTTCTGCATTAATACTTTATTTTATAGCTTTTATCTTCGTGAGTTTTTTTTATAAATATGTTATAATAGAGCTATCTTTTTATTTCTATTATGAAATTTAAAAATTTATTCAATATCTGAACAGAAAACCCTGTAATGATTATTAAAAACTTTTATCATATATTTTAAAGAAAGGATAAAATATGAGAGAAAAACTTAAAACCTTATCTATTAATAATTGAACCTTATTTTCAAAATCATTCAAAAGAGCAAGAAT
>CAMQCZ010000013.1 GCA_946999385.1 uncultured Lachnoanaerobaculum sp. | reverse complement strand
ATACATAAGTGCATTTGATGCTGTTTGTGTTAATTGCTTAACTACTCCACTTTCTTTAAATAAATTTCCCAGCATAAACATTCCGACTAAAGGAGCCGTTGACGGTAAAATAAGACATACAACAACTGTTACTATTATTGGAAATAATATTTTTTCTAATTTTGAAACAGGTCTTAATTGTTCCATTTTTATCATTCTTTCTTCTTTTGTAGTAAACATTCTCATTATTGGAGGTTGAATAATAGGTACTAAAGCCATATATGAATATGCCGCTACTGCAATAGGTCCCATAAACTCTGTCTGTCCAAGCTTTCCTGCCAAAAATATAGATGTAGGACCGTCAGCACCACCGATTATAGATATAGCGGCCGCGGCCTTATCTCCAAAGCCTAATAAAATAGCCATAAAATATGCTATATATATGCCAAATTGTGCAGCGGCTCCAAGCAAAAAGCTTTTAGGATTTGCTATCAAAGGGCCAAAATCTGTCTGAGCACCAACTCCCATAAAAATTAAAGAAGGAAAAATACTCCATTCATCCAATAGAAAAAAGTAATATAATAAACCTCCTACACCATTTGACGCTTCATCAGGATGTAGCATAATAGCAGGATATATATTTACAAGTAACATTCCAAATGATATAGGAATAAGTAATAAAGGCTCAAAGCCCTTTCTTATAGCAAGATAAAGAAATACACAGGCCACAGCTATCATAAGTATATTTCCAAATGTTATATTAAAAAAAGCTGTCTGATGTAATAAATTATCCAAGGTTGTAATAATATAAGCCATATCTCTTCCTTTCTATCTTTTTTAATATAAAATTAATTAAGTGTTACCAATACCTTAGAAATTTCTACCAAATCACCACTTGTAACATTTATACTTGCTACAACTCCGTCTTGTGGTGCAACTATTTCATTTTCCATCTTCATAGCTTCAAGTATAACAAGAACATCACCTTTTTTCACATTTTTACCGACACTTGTTTTTACATCTAATATTTTTCCTGCCATAGGAGCTTCAACCTTTATATTACCTTGAGCACCTTGATTTGTATTTGACACAGAATTAGTAACCTTAGGTACTGTAACAGCCTTAGTACTTGAAACTATTGAGCTTATATTTCCACCCTCCTGCACTGTAACATCATATGTATTTCCATTTACTGTTACTATATAATTTTTCATTAAAGTTCCCTCCTAAAATATTCTTTTTCTTTCTCTCTTATTTAATTTACGAACAATTAAATCTCCTTCATCATTTGAGTCTTCTTCTTCATAAGCTCTAATTGCCGCACTTATTACAGCTACCAACTCTTCATCCTTTATCAAATCCTCAGCAAATGCTGTTGTAAGCTGCTTATCATCATCTTTTTTATCTTGTTCAATATTATTTTTGTTTTTTAATTTTTGCTCAATGATTGATATATATTTAAATAAAGATATTACAAAAATAATAAATATTAATATGATAAATACAATACTCATACCTATCAAAGTATTCAAAAATGCCTTTGAAAGCTTTTCCATAATAGTATATTCTATATCTATTGATATAGAATTTATCTTTTTAAGATTTTGATCAAAAGCAATTCTAAAGCAAGCCTTCTTTTGCTCACCTACAATAGGTACCTTAACAAAAAATCCATCCTTGTCTTTATCTACTACTGCTGAATCTATAGAAATAGTTTTGATTTTTCCTATTTCTTTTTTACTTGACTTCCAATTTGCTATACCGACAGCTAAATTAAATTCTTTATTATTTTCTAATTCTTTTATATTTTTATCTAATTGTTCATCATCAAGATAAGTTATATTTGAAATTAAATTATTTGATATATTAAGAATATTCATTTTAATATTATTATCTATATCATCAGTCTTTTGTTCTTTTTTGCTGCAGGCTGTTATAACAAATAATAAGCCAATTATACAAAGCAGGTAGACAAAATATTTTATTTTTTTACTCATACTAGCTCCTAAACTGTTCCATGTTTTTTAGACAATCTTTGCTCTCTTTTACTATATAACATTTCATATGTGGCTATTAATATTTTTCTTGTATCTTCTACTTTTATTATATCATCAATATAAGCTCTAGCAGCTACTGAGCTTATATCAGCCTGTAATCTATCATATTCATTTATTTTTTCTTCAACAAAGCTTACTCTGTCATCGGATTTTTCTATTTCATCATGATAAATAATATTTATAGCATTTTTAGAATCCATCATAGCTATAGTCGAATTTTCATATGCATAAACAATATCGGCTCCTACTGATTTTGAATTCATAATAACATATGCACTTCCATATGCTTTACCAATTATTATACTAAGCTTTGCAACTGTTGCGTTTGCAAAGGAATATGCTAACTTTGATGCGGCGGATATAATTGATTTTTCTGTCTTTTTGCTCGCCTTATAGCCTTCTACATTTACCAAGCTTAATATAGATATATTAAAGGCATCACAAAAATCTATAAATTTGCAGGCTTTTTTAATACCCTTTATAGTAAGCTCAGGTTTAAATTCCTCAACAAGCTTACCTTCTTCATCTAAAATCATAGTTCTATTTGCAATAGCTCCTACAAGATTACCATTTAATCTTATAAATCCTACACACATTTCTTTCGCATAATTTCTTTTGATTTCATAAAAATAATTATCATCTGAAATGCCGGTTAAAAATAATCCCGTATCACCTATGAAAGAGTTAATCTCAGGTACTAAACGATTCAAGTCATCCTGACTTTCATAATAGCAATTACTATCTTCATTATTTGAAGGTAAAATATCTATTAATTCTCTCAGCTTAGTTATAACCTCATTTTCATTACCTACATAATCTGCGACTCCTGTCTTTGTAGAATGAAAAATAGGACTTGATAAATCGCATTTACTTTCATAATTATCTTTTATAGCATTTGGAGAATTTACAAAAACCTTTGATTCATCTGACAAAAATACAAAATCATCTAATCCAAGACTTATTCCCATGCCACCACCTGCATAGCCAAAAACTGCTTTTATTTGTGGTATGAATCCACTTGCTTTTGTTTGATTTAAATATAATCTTCCGAAAGCATCCAATGCGTCGCTTGCTTCCTGCAATCTAAGTCCTGAGCAATCTATAAGACCTATAATTGGAGCACCCATTTTTATTGCCTTATCATAAAGCTCTGATATTTTCTTAGCATGCATTTCTCCCATAGAGCCTCCCAAAACACTGCTATCCTGAGAATATATATATACTAATTTTCCGTTAATACAACCATATCCTGTAATAACACCGTCACCGGGAGTATCTATCTTACTCATATTAAAATCAGTGCTACGAGCTTTCACATATGCTCCAAGTTCAATAAAGCTTTTATTATCTAAAAGACTATTTATACGATTTCTAGCATTTGACAGCTTTTTTTGAATCATTTCTTGACCTCCATACTATATATTATTCTGTATTAAAAATACAAAAAATCATTTATTATTTTACTATATTTTAAGTTTTTTTTCAATACAGGAACTGGAAAAATTGTTATTTTTTTAGCTAACTATATTTTAATCATTAAATTAAACATTTAAAAAGCACCCTGTTTTAGGTGCTTTTACTAAAAATATTTATTCTTCATTATCAATCTTTTCTACCATACTATGTGCTGTTTTCCCCAAAAATTCCAAACCGGTTTTTTTATAGGAGAATTTCTGAGAACTATATATACTATAATATCCTGACAGTAAAAAGCTTGTTACTACTGCAAGTACATATATATATATATCATTAATTCTAAATAATTCTATTGCTAAAAATATGCTTGTTAATGGACAATTGGTTACACCGACAAAAAAAGAAACAATACTAAGACTGACAGATACCTCCATAGGAATACCCAAAATCCTTGAAATAGTAACTCCGAGTGCGGCTCCTATTGCCAATGAAGGAATAATCTCTCCACCCTTAAATCCTGCACAAATAGCTAATGAGGTAAGTATAAGCTTAATAAAAAAATCATAATTACTTAATTCCCCCTTCATAGCAAGCTTAATCAAATTAATTCCCGCACCATTATAAATATCAGTCCTCAAAATTAAACAAAAAATCAGAAATAAAAGTGCACCAAGCAAAACCTTTAAATATTGATTTTCTACATATTTTGCATAAAATCTTGCTATTTCATGTATACATTTACAAAATACTATTGCAACAATCGCACTAATAGCAGCTAAAATTATAATAAGAAAAAAGGTTTTTATATTCCAAGGCATCGTCTGTGTAACCTTAAATATCTCTCCATAAAATCCAAAATAGCTTGCAACTCCCGCTCCTACAAAAGAAGCAAATATACATGGCATAAGTGCAGACATATAAAAAGTACCTACACTAAATAATTCAATACAAAAAATACTTGCAGTAATAGGTGTTCCGAATAAACCTGCAAAGCAAGCAGCCATAGAACACATCATAATAAGCTTTCTATCCTTTTCTTTAAATTTAAAAAGCTTTGCAAATATAGTACCCATACCTGCTCCAAGCTGTAAAGCCGCTCCCTCTCTACCAACACTTGCTCCAACCAAATGTGATAGATTTGATGATATAAAAATCAAAGGTACTATTATTGGACTTACCTTTTCACCTGTACTAATGGATTCTATTACTAAATTCGTCCCCTTCGGCTTATATATTTTAAAGCATCTATATATAAATACTATAAATATGGCAGCAAAGGGAATAATCAATTTTATTTCAGGATATATATGCCACACTTTTGTTACCTCTTGTATACAAAACCCAAAAATATAACCTAAAAAGCCTGATATAATACCTATTATAATTGACAAAATCGACCATTTTATAAAATAATTTAAAATTTCATGTTTAAATATATTTTTAAGTTGTTTTTCAATGATTTTATTATCTATCAGCTTATTTTCCATAATACCACCCTAATCTGTAAAAGTACCCTTAAATTTAACTAATTTCGGTCTATATCCTTCTTTTTCCAATGAAGAAACAATAGAATTTTTATGCTCCGTTCCAAAAGCTTCCATAGTTATTATAAGTTCAACAGCAGCATTTCTATTAATACTCACAAACTGATTATGCTCAAGTCTTATTACATTACCTTTTAATTCTGCTAAAATTTTTGATATTTTTGCCAATTCACCCGGCTTATCAGGTAATAATGTTGAAACTGTAAATACTCTATCTCTTTGTATGAGTCCATGCTGTATTAATGAAGCCATAGTTATAACATCCATATTTCCACCACTTAATATTGAAACAACTTTTTTATCTTTAAATCTTAGATGCTGTAATGCCGCAACACTAAGTAATCCGGAATTTTCTACTATCATTTTATGATTTTCAACCATATCTAAAAAAGCAACTATAAGCTCATCATCACTAATTGTTATAATATCATCAACATTTTCTTTAATATATTTAAAAACCTTTTCACCTGCTTTTTTGACTGCTGTACCGTCAGCTATAGTATTTGCAGATTCTAAAACTACAGGCTCTCCTTTTTTTAATGCCTCCTTCATACAAGCGGCATTTTTAGGCTCAACACCGATAATTTTGATTTTTGGATTTAACATTTTAGCAAGTGTAGACACTCCACAGCAAAGTCCACCACCACCTATAGGAACAAGAATACAATCTACTGTAGGTAAATCCTTTATTATCTCCATAGCTATGCTCCCCTGACCTGTTGCAACTGCAAGATCATCAAAAGGATGTACAAAGCTTGCCCCTGTCTTACTTGCTATTTCATAAGCCTTTGCTAAAGCTTCATCAAAAACATCTCCCTCTAAAACCACTTCAGCACCATAGCTTTTTGTTCTATTTATTTTTATCAATGGAGTATTTGTAGGCATAACTATAGTTGCCTTGGCATTTGCCAATTTTGCCGCATATGCAAGCCCCTGTGCATGATTGCCTGCACTTGCTGTTATAAAACCCTTTTCTCTTTCAGCCTTATTCATTGTTGAAATCTTATAATATGCACCTCTTAACTTATATGCACCTGTTTTCTGCATATTTTCCGGTTTCAAATATACTTTATTATTATATTTTTCCGAAAAAAATTCGCTATACATAAGCTTTGTTTTTGTAGTTACCTGTTTTACTATTTCACTAGCCTCTTCAAATTTTTCAAGCGTTAATGCTTCCATATTAATTCTCCTCTTTATCTAAATCTTGTACATCAAACAAAGCATCCACAAATTCTTGTGAATTAAATTTTTGTAAATCTTCTATTTGTTCTCCTATACCTATATATTTAACCGGTATTCCAAGCTCAGCCTGTATTGCAACTGCTATTCCTCCTCGTGCAGTACCGTCCAACTTTGTTAGAATTATTCCCGTAATATCAGTAGCCGCCTTAAATTGTCTTGCTTGTTCAAGTGCATTTTGTCCTGTAGTACCATCTAAAACAACTAAGGTTTCCTTATAATAATCTTGAAATTCCTTTTCTATGATTCTATTTATTTTTTTAAGCTCTTCCATTAAATTCTTTTTATTATGTAAACGACCTGCCGTATCACAAATCAAAATATCAATATTTCTTGCCTTTGCCGCCCTACAGGCATCAAATACTACAGCTGCAGGATCTGCACCTTCCTTTTGTGCAACTATATCAACACCTGCTCTTTTAGTCCATTCTTCCAATTGCTCAACTGCCGCCGCTCTAAAGGTATCGGCAGCCGCAACAAGAACCTTTTTACCCTTAGCTTTTAATTGCCCCGCAAGCTTTCCTACACTCGTTGTTTTTCCTACACCATTTACACCTATAATAAGAACAACAGATTTATTTTTTTCAAAATCATACGCATTTTCACCTAAATCCATACGTTTTTTTATACCTTCAATCAGTATTTGCTTACACTCTCCAGGTGATTTTATATGTTCACTATGTACTCTTTCTTTTAAATTTTCTATTATATCCATAGAAGTCTTAACTCCAATATCTCCCATAATAAGAGTTTCTTCCAATTCCTCATAAAAATCATCATCTATGGAATTATAGCCTAAAAATACATTTTCTATCTTTGAAACAACAATATTTCTGGTTTTATTAAGACCATCTACAAGCTTATTAAAAAAGCTTTTTTTTCTTTCATTCACGAATTAACACCTCCTAATTTTCCAGCTTATCTTCTATTAAATTAACTGATACAAGTGTTGAAATACCTTTTTCCTGCATTGTTATTCCATATAAGCTATCTACATTTACCATTGTTCCACGTCTATGTGTTATGACTATAAATTGAGTTTTTTTATTTAATTTATGTAAATATTGTGCAAATCTATCAACATTAGAATCATCAAGAGCGGCTTCTATCTCATCAAGGATAACAAATGGAGACGGTCTTAAATTTTGTATCGCAAATAATAAGGAAATAGCCGTCAAAGCCTTTTCTCCTCCTGAAAGCTGCAACATATTTTGCAACTTTTTACCGGGTGGCTGTGATATTATAATTATATCACCTTCCAACATTTCAGAACCTTCTTCCAATTCAAGTCTTGCATTACCTCCTGCAAATAACTCATTAAATACTCGATTAAACTCCTGATTTATAAGATGAAAATTTTCTTTAAATTGCTTTTTCATCCCCTTTTCCAAATCAACAATTATATCTTGAAGCTTAGCACTTGCAGCTATAATATCATCATATTGAAGCTTAAGCTCTTCATATCTCATTGATATATTTTTATACTCTTCTATAGCTGATATATTTATATTTCCTAAATTTTTAATGCTTTTCTTTTTATCATCTATTTTTTTCTTCAGCTCCGAAGCAAGGGAAAATTCTTCTCGTCTTAATAATAAACATTGTTTTAAATCAAGCTCATACTCATTCCATATATAATTACTAATATCAGCAAGCTTTTCTTCTAATTTTTCTTTTCTTGCCTGTAATCTAAATATGTCCTTATCTAATAATGAGCTTCTTTGCATTATATCATCCTTTTTTGCAAATATAAGCTTATGCTTTTTAGCCTTTAATTCTTTTTGAGAATTTAATTCTTCTATTTTTTTTTCATAATTAATAAGCTCAACATTCAAAGCATCAATCCTTTTATTTGAAGCTTTTATATGATTATTTTTTTCTTCTATAAGCTTTTCATAGCTATCTTCAAAATCCAATGATATTTTTTCTTTTTCCAATCCTTCTATCTCTTTAGCAATTCTTAAGATATCTATATCAATATGCTCTAATTTTGATTTTAATAAACCAATATCTATATCAGACTGTCTTTGCTTTTCTTTTTTTATATCAATTTCAAGCTTCAGTTTTTTTAAATTTTCTTCTAATATTTTTTCATCTTCTTTATTAATAGTATGCTTGTTTTTTACTATGTCAATTTCTTTTTCTAAATTTGTATAATTTAAATTGTTCTCATTAATTTGTAGATCCAAATTCTTTATCTCAAGCCTTAAGTTTTCTATATCTACAGCTATTTGCTCTTTTCTTTCTATAAAAATATTAATATTATTATTTATGATATTGATCTCATTAGAAATATTATTTAATTTAGAGGTGTTTTCACTATATTTTAAAATATCACCTTTTATTGTTGAATCCAATTCTTTTATTTTAATAGTATAATTTTCAATATTTTTTTCTTCCTGATCAAGCTTTGTTTCAAGCTCTTTTAATTCTCTTTTCCTTGATAATAAATTAGAGCTGTTTTTATAAGCTCCTCCACTTAAGGAGCCGCCGGGTAAAAATTGTTCTCCGGATAAGGTTACTAAACGATATTCATATTTATATTTTTTGGAAATATTTATTGCATTATCAATATTATCAACAATTATAACTCTTGATAATAAATTAAATACTAAAGCCTTATATTCCAATTCAGCTTCTACCAAATCACTAGCCAAAGCTATTACACCCTTTTCATTCAAAATATTTTTGTTTTTTATTTCTATTCCTGAGGTAGTGTTACTTAGTGGTAAAAATGTAGCTCTTCCAAGCTTATTTTCTTTAAGATATTCTATAAGCTTTTTTGCTATATATTCATCCTCTACAACTATATTTTGAATTTTGGCACCTAAAGCTATTTCAATCGCAAGCTCATATTTCTTATCAATTTTTAATATATCAGCAACCAAGCCCTTTATTCCTGATATATCTTTTTTCTTTTCCATTATTTTTTTTATTGATATACCAAAGCCCTCATATCTTTCAGATATATTTTTTAAGCTTTCAAAATTAGCCTTATATTTTTGATATAAATTATTTGAATTATTAAGACTATAATTAAGTTGCTTTAATTTATTTTTGGCTTCTTCACTTACCTTTTCTAAATTAAGTATATCTCTTGAAAATTTTTCTTTTTCTTTTATAAGCTCTTTTAAATCCTTATCCTTATCTTCTATTTTTTTATTTAAGATCTCATTTTCCGAATTTATACTTAAATATCTTGCATTCAATTCACTTCTTCTAATATTTTGCTCAGATATCTTAGATTTTATACTTTCCATTTTAGCAAAAAGATTTGAGCTTATATCTAATTGCTTCAATTTTAAATCATTATATGATGATAAATCCTTTTCTATTTTTATGATTTTTAAATTTAAAGCATTTATTTCGTCAATCAATGCCGAATTTTCATTTTCTTGTTTTTTAAAATCTGATAAAATTTCTCCCTTTAATTGTTTTTCAGATATATTTTCTTTTTCTTTATTTTCTATTTCATTTTTTATGCTTATTTTTCTATTATTTTTATGCTCCAGACTAACTATTTGTGTATTTATCTGTTCCTTTAAAACATTAATTTGACCATACAAATCTTTTAATTCTACATTTGAAGTGCTAAGCTTTTGCCTATATTCTTCTATAGCTTTATCCAAGCATATAATTTCTTTATCAATATTTTCAAAATCAAGAGTAATAGCTTGGCTTTCTTTATTTACTAAAGCTAAATCATTTTTTAATATATTTTCATTTTCATTTGCTTCAATCAGTTCTTTTTGTATGCTTTTTTCCTTTAAAATAAACATATTTGCATCAAGCACCTTTAAATCATCTCTTAAACTTAAAAACTCTTTTGCTTTTGTTGCTTGTAATTTCAAAGGCTTAAGCTGTTTTTCAAGCTCATTTAAAATATCTTCAGCTCTACTTAAATTTGTTTTTTCATTTTCAAGCTTTTTAATAGCCAGATTTTTTCTTCTTTTAAATTTGGTTATTCCTACAGCTTCGTCAAATAATTCTCTTCTTTCTTCACCCTTCGTGCTTAAAATCTTTTCAACCTGACCTTGACCGATTATAGAATATCCATCTTTTCCAATTCCTGTATCATAAAAAAGCTCATTTATATCCTTTAATCTTACACTTGAGCCATTTAACATATATTCACTTTCTCCTGAGCGAAATAATCTTCTGGATATATTAACTTCTTCAAAATCTATATCTAAAAATCTGTCAGAATTATCAAAGGTAATAGAAACATATGCGTAGCCTTGTGCCTTTCTAAGTGCTGTTCCTGCAAAAATAACATCCTGCATATTTGAACCACGTAAATTTTTTGAACTTTGCTCTCCTAAAACCCAACGAATTGCATCACTTACATTACTCTTACCCGAACCATTGGGCCCAACTATTCCGTTAATTCCTTTATTAAAATCAAATATTATCTTATTTGCAAATGATTTAAAGCCTTGTACTTCTATCTTTTTTAAATACATTTCTATACTTTCCCTAATTTTTTTAATGCTAAAAAGGCCGCCTTTGATTCAGCTTCTTTCTTACTCTTTCCTATAGCCCTTGATAGCTCTTTATTATTTATTTTTACGGAAAATTCAAATTCTTTTCTATGATCAGGACCTGTCTCAGATAATAATTCATAAATAGGTGATGTAGCATATCTTTTTTGTGCAAACTCCTGGAGGATGCTTTTACTATCGTAAAAGGCCGGATCATATTCTATATCATTTAAAACATAATCAAGTATAAAATCTTTTGCATTAGTAAAACCACCATCCAAATATATAGCTCCAATCAAAGCTTCCAGAGCATCACTAAGCATACTTGGTCTTTGTCTGCCTCCTGTTACTTCTTCTCCTCTGCCTACCAATAAATAATCACCAAGAGATAATTTATTTGCCACCTTACAAAGAGAATCTTCACAAACAAAGCTTGCCCTTAATTTTGTTAAATCGCCTTCACTCTTTGCTTTATATTTATTATAAAAAAAATCACTACTAACCAATTCCAATACAGCATCGCCTAAAAATTCTAATCTTTCGTTAGATTCTAATTTATTTAATCTTTTTTCATGTATATAGCTTCTATGTATCATAGCATTAATTAAAAGCTTATCATTTTTAAAGCTGTAGCTTAATCTTTTTTTTAAATCTTTTAAATCAATCATAATATTTTTTCCCTTTATTCTCAAAAAGGGGTGCAACAAAATTTAAAATTTGCAGCACCCTCTATAAAAAATTAATTTATCGCAGCCTTTATTTGTTCAAAAGCATCCCCCACCGTACTAATCTTTTCAGCAATATCCTGAGGTATTTCTATATCAAATTCCTCTTCTATACTCATAATGATTTGAAATATATCTAATGAATCTGCTCCTAAATCATCTACAAATGTTGAATTTAAAGTTATTTCCTGAGGATCAATATTTAAAACCTCTGCAATAATAGCTTGTAACTTTTCAAACTCCATAATTTTTCTTTTTTCCTCCTAATTTAAACTATCTTTTATTAATTTATTAATGCCTGCCTTATTAAAATCTACACTTTGCAATATGGCATTACAAATTTCATTAGCCTTAGAGCTACCATGAGCTTTTATAACAAGAGAATTAAGACCTATAAGAGGTGCCCCACCATATTCACTGACATCAAAAGACTTAAGACTCTTTTTTAAACTTTTTTTAATTAATAATGCACCTATCTTAGTTTGTAAATTACTCATTAAAGCCTCTTTTATCTTGGCAAATAGACTTAATCCTACACCCTCATATAATTTTAAAATAATATTGCCGACAAAAGCTTCACAAACTATAACATCGGCATAGCCTTTAGGTATATCTCTAGCTTCAATACTACCGATAAAATTAATGTCCTTTATTTCCTTTAAAAGTGGAAAGGCTTCTTTAACCAATGAATTACCTTTTTCTTCTTCAGCACCAATATTTACTATCGCTACTCTCGGATTCTTTATACCTACAAGTTTTTCCATATAAATAGAGCCCATCTTAGCAAATTGTACCAAATGAGAAGCTCTTGCATCTACATTTGCACCACAATCTATAAGTAATGAAACACCCTTTTGAGTAGGAATAAGCGGAGCAAGTGCCGGTCTTTGGATACCGGATATTCTACCTACTATAAATTGACCGCCTACCAAAATAGCCCCCGTACTGCCAGCACTTACAAAAGCCTGTGCTTCATTGTTTTTTAACATATTCATACCGACAACTATAGAAGAAGCTTTTTTCTTTCTTATAGCTAAAACCGGTGGCTCTGACATCTCTATAATCTCAGGAGCTTCTATCAGCTCAATTCTTTTTTTATCATATTTTAATAATTTTAAATTTTCTTTTATTATCTCAGACTTACCTACTAATTGTATAAATAAATCTTTATTTAAATCTAAGGCTTTTATCGAACCCTTAATAATCTCTACAGGTGCATTATCCCCACCCATAGCATCAACAACGACTTTAATCATTATGTTCCTCTTTTTTTATATTTATGATTTAGTTTAAACTATAGAATTGTAAATTTCAATACTTTAAATATTTTTATTTATTACAATTTTGTAAAATGTGAAATTTAAATAAATAAAAGAAAATTTTTAGGAATATATTATCAATCAATAAAAGGTGAAAAATAAAGAGCCTTGAAATCTATAAAATCAAGGCTCTTTATAAACAAATTCTACTCAATATCTATTTCAATATTTTTATATCCTTCACACTCAAGAATCACTTTACCTTTATCCAATGCACTTTTATGAAATATCAATTTGCAAAGTGAAACCCAATATTTTTTCTCACCTTTTTTTGCCCATCCCTTTGATTCAACTTTAACAGCTTTTTCACCGTTCATTGTAACATTTACTTTGTTAATATATTCTAATATTTCACTTTCATTTTTAAATGTACTTCCATTAGTCTCAAGGCTTATAGTTTTTTGATAATTTCCACTAAGCCTATAATTTGGTGCTTCTTTTAAATCTTGTGTTTCTGAAGTATTTCCATCTTCGCCCTGCAAATCACCGGATTCAGGAGCCTCATGCTCTTTATTTTTATCTTCATCTGCCTGTTCATCAGAATTTTTCTTGGATGGATTATTTCCACCCTCAGAGGCTTGTGTATCATCTTCTGTTGACGGATTTTTATTTTCAGCTACACCATCCACCTTAAAATCATCTATATCAGCTGTTTTTTCTTTTTTAACACTGAAGCTGATAGTTGTATAGCCTTCTTTTTCTATTTTTACTTCATTGCTATCCTTTGTAAAAGCTGTTGCTTCTAAATGTAAATATTTTCTTGCTCCTCCTAAGTAATTATTATTACTTTGACCTAAAGCACATTCCTTATCCTCTAATGTAGTGGCTCTTGTTGTAATTTTATATTCAATGCCATTAACACTTACTTTTGCATTTTCCAACCAAGCTAACATTGATTTATTAATATCAATTTCTTTTCCCTTAGCTTCAAGTTCTACCACATATTTACTTTTTGTACTAAACATACCACGAACATACTCGGATCTTAGAGCCCTAGGAGCTTTGATTACATTTGCTGCCGGCTCATCTTCCTGCTGCTCATGCTTTTCTTCTTCATTCTTTTTATCACCCTCTTGCTTATCCGGCTCTTGTATATTTTCACTATTTGAAGCAGTTTTATTAATAGTAAAGCTTAAATCATCATAGCCTGCAGCCTTGATAGTAACAATATTTTCTTGCTTATCAAAGCCATTTGCAGCTACATATAAACAACAACGCTCTCCACCATTTTCTAAATCTTTAGCAGCCATCTTGTACTCATTATTATTAAAATCTCCAAGAATATTTCTACTATAATTCTTATCATTAACCTTAACTTCTGTAACTTTTTTTAGATAACTTTCTACATCTGAATCTGTTTTACCTTCAATTTCAAATTCAATCCTATATTTTGCAACATCAGACATTGCTTTTTCCTGATATGTACTTGCTTTATATTTAGGCATATTATTTGTAGAGGCTTGATTATTATTAGATCTAACTTCAAACTCAATTTCTGCCTGACCATATGATTTTGTCTTAAATATAAGCTTATAATTACCTGCACTTATTGTCCTTGATGATATAACAAGCTTATCACCTTCAAGCTTATAACCTGTATTTAAAGTACCTTCATTATATTTTAAAATTTCATCACTTCTATTTGTATTTTTATTAATAAGTAGAAGCTGATCTATATCTTTAAATATATCAGTAAGGGCTACATTTGCAAAGCTTATATTAAATTTAATATCCTGATTTTCTTTAAATTCTATATTATTTTCCTTTGAAATAGTCAAAGTGCCCTCAGGTCTTTTAACCTTCAATTTAGCTTCATAAAGCTTATAATCTATTGCATAAAGCATTATTTTATGTTCACCAATATAAGAATATCTTGATGATTTTTTTAATACATCGCTTGGTATAACAAGCTTTCCATCCTCTATTTTATAAGTCTTTATACTTCTTCCATCTAAATAAACATCCTTTAGCTTATCTAAATAAGCACTATTCTCAAATGATAATTTAAAATCCTCGTTAATACCGGCTTCCAAGCCATTAACAACTCCTACATCTTCTTTAAGTAAGCTGTCATATCTTATTGTAGGTCCGAGCTTACCATCTTCAAGAACACGCTTGATATTGGTAATTCTTTTTAATTTTCTTGTATTTGTTCTCAAATATTGAGCAAAGCTCAAGGCCTTATTATTTTCTGACTCTTCATCCTTAACCTTATTCAAATAATCTTGATAGCTATAAATTGTATGCAAGTCATCACTCAAAACGCCTTCAGGCTTACTGGAAAGATATCTTTTAACTACAGCACTTGATTCATCATTTCCAATTCCTAAATCATTTAATATCATAGCATTCATAATAAGATCATGGTTAAATAATAGATATGTATTAATGCTTAAACCTCCTGTAGCATTGTCATCAGGCTTTGAATTGCTTATTGAGCCTGAGAAACTTCCACTGGTAGCATGTGAATAGGTATCTACTGTATCATTTTCATCGGTAGCTTGTTCTGTATTTAATGCAATAGAGCTACCTATAGTAAATTTTTTATCCAATTCCTTATATCCTGAAACCTTAAGGCTTAATTTGTATTGACCTGCCTGATCAATAACAGACTGCTCATCTCCATTTTCATCCTTATATGTTTCATAAATATGCAGACTGTTTCCTATCAACGAATATTCTTTGAGATTTTTTAAGGCTCTAATTTTTCCATCAGGATATGTTAAATTAAGTGTACTCTTTATACCTAATTCATTTCCAAAATTTCTATCGATATCATCTGAATCTAAAATCTCAAATAAAACATCAGCCTTAGATCCTATAGAAGGATTTGGTGTTTCTCCACTTAACTCAAGTTTCCAATTACCTTTTCTAACCAGTTGTATAGGAACTGTAACCTTATCATTATTGAATGATGAAGAAATATTCACATAATAATAGCCATTATTTCTTACACTGGTTTGTGGTAAATCAATCTTTATAACCCCTGTCATTCCATGTGTATTTTCAATAGTCTTTTCTGAAATAGTTAAATTATTATTTATAGGAACATTTTCAGAATTTAACATTCTTAGATTTAAAGTACCCTCAAACCATTTTTTACTATTTTCATCTAAAGCTAATTTTATTAACATACTTCCATGACCTTCATCATCTATTTCAACATCAGGACTATAAAATGCTGTAGGTAAATATTTTGAAATATTTAATTTTCTTTTATTTGATAAATCAAAGCTTGTGAATTTTTCTTCTTTTCTTATTTCTCCATTTTCATCATAATTATCCAAATGGAAATCAAATAAACTTATTGCTCCGTTAGTAAGAATATACTTAGGTAAATCATCTACACTACCAAGCTCGGGCTTGGATTCATTTATACCATTTTGATAAGTAAAGCTTTCTATCTTATTATCACTTTTTCTAACAATCTTAAGATTTTTAGGCTTATTAATTGTAGTCGCCCATTTAACCAATTTGCCTTCATCATCCACCTTAGTTACACTACCGGTAACATCAGTATCATTAATAAAAATATTATAGTCATTTATATTTCCACTATTAAATCCTATAGTTGCAAACTCTATATGACCCTGTTCTACTAAATGAGTTTGTGCTTTATTAATCAATGTAGCTTCCGTATCTTTAATATTATCATAGCTATATCCTCTTCCTAAACTTTGACCTCCGGAAGAAGCACTTGAAAAATCACTATGTGAGGAGATGCCTTTTAAAGAGCCTTTAGCTAAATTTGACTGCTTTTTAGTATCTATATTTTTAGTTATTTGACCTTTGTTAGCTATATAAACACCATTTGAATTATCTACAAACCACCTGCCGTCAGCATTAACCTTAAATTTATCAGGTGTAATCGTATTTGCAAGCATCCTTCCTTGTGTGCCATCCTTAGCTTGAGATAAATAATAACAATATCCGTCTATCCACTGCCAACCGGTCAACATTTTTCCTTTTTTTCCATCACTTAAAGTATTGAAAAAGTACCAATTCCCATCCTTATCCTTAAACCATCCTGTCTTTAAGCTTGAATCAGCTTCATCAAGATAGTACCAGTCTCCATCAAATTGTATAAAGCCTTTTGCAAAAGTACCGTCTTGCTTATGAAATTTCCAAACATTTCCTTTTTGCTCCCAAATACCTTTGTTTATATTTTCTGCAAATGCAAAATTACTAAATGCTATGCTGAATATAACACCGGTAGATACAGCTTTTAAGCAAGAGCTAAATATTCTTTTTCTCATCTTCCCCTCCTATATTTACAAATAAAAAATATTAGTGTATGCTAACTATAGTTAGCATACACTAACTTACGATGAACATATTACAACCAATCTTGGATTTTTGCAATATTTAGGAATTATGTTTTTATTAAATACAGCTTTATTTATAAAATTTGACTTTTATAAATAAAGCTGTATTTTTTTATATTTTTTCATTATTTATTCATATTTTAGGAATAAGCTTCAAAATATTTTTTAATCTTATCTTATTTTTTTAGGAAGAACATACCCATTTCTATTTTTATTTGGTGCAAGCGGCATATTCCAATTAAAATGATCAGTATGTAATAAATTATGAGCCTTATGACTGTTAGGCTTACCAAAATAATTTTCATAAATAGCCTTAATATCAGGATTTTCATGAGAATGTCTAATATTCATAGCACTATCTATAAAATACAAATTTTTACCTCTTTCATAAGCTAATTCATCACCATCATGTATAGGCTGTCCTCCACCACCGACACAACCTCCGGGACAAGCCATTATCTCAACAAAATCATAATGCTTTTCTCCACTTTCTATACTTTTTATAAGCTTTCTTGCATTTCCAAGTCCACTTGCAACACCAATCTTTAAATTAACTCCATTTAATTCAAAATTGGCTTCTATTATACCGTCATTTTCCGATTTTGCTCTAACAATTTCAAATGCATCAGGTGAGCAATTAACTCCCATCATAGCATAATAGGCTGTTCTAAGTGCAGCCTCCATAACTCCTCCTGTAGCACCGAATATAACTCCTGCACCTGAATAGTCATGAAAAAGCTTATCAGGCTCTGTTCCTACAAGATTTTCTATTTTTATATGTGAAGCCCTAAACATTCTTACCAATTCTCTTGTAGTTATAACTATATCTGTATCATGCCCTGCATATTCCCCATTAAATAATTCCATATTAGCCTCTCCTTTTTTAGCAAGGCAGGGCATAATTGCTACAGAAACTATATCTTCCGGTGCTTTGTTTATTTTTTCAGCAAAATATGATTTCATAACAGAGCCGAACATCTGCATAGGCGACTTTGCACTTGATAATTGCTTTACCAAATGAGGATACTGACTTTTTATAAATCTAACCCAACCCGGACAGCAGGAGGTAAACATAGGCTTTTCATTTAATTCTCCTGATTTGAAACGCTCCAAAAATTCATATGCTTCTTCCATAATCGTCAAATCAGCAGAAAATGAAGTATCAAATACATAATCTACACCAAGCTTTTTTAAGCCTTCAAAAATTTTATTTACTGTAGCATGCTGTCTATCCATACCTGTATTTTCTGCCCAAGCCGTTCTTACTGCCGGTGCTACTTGTACAACAACTGTTTTCTTAGGATCTGCAATTACCTGCCACAATTTTTGAGTATCATCTCTTTCTACTAAAGCTCCAACCGGACAATGAGTAATACATTGCCCGCATAAAGAACAATCAGCTTCATTAATTGTCCTTGAACCGGAAACATTAATAGTGCTTCTTGCACCTGTTCCCTCAAGCTCCCATATATTCAAGCTTTGCATCTTATCACATACTTGTACACATCTCATACACTTTATACACTTGCTTGAATTTCTTATAAGAGGAAAAGTTCTATCCCATTCCTGAAGCTCCAAAACCTCACCATACAAAGTATCTCTAATATTTAAATCATTTGATAAGCGTTGTAATGAACAATTCCCTGAGCGAACACATATAGCACATTTACAATCATGCTGTGAAAGTATCATCTGTACAGTTCTATATCTATCAATTCTTACTCTTGGACTGTCGGTATGTATTACCATACCCTCCTCTACATTATTATTACATGAAGTTACAAGCCTTTCTATTCCCTCAACTTCAACTACACAAACTCTACATGCCGCTATTTCATTTAAGCCTTTTAAAAAACAAAGCTTTGGTATATTAATTCCTATACCTTTTGCGGCATCCATTATACTGGTACCGGCTTTAACACTTATTTCCATACCATCAATAATTAAATTTACCATAGCTTTTCACGACCTCCTTTAAATATTCCAAAGCCGTAATGATCACAACGTAAACACCTGCTACATTCCTGCATGGCAGCCACCTCGGGCATACATAATTCTATCTCTTCAAAATCTTCTTTTCTCGTGCATGCCTCTCTTTCACTTAATTCAACTCTGGCACAAGGTAATCTATCTTCTTTACTTGGTATAGGTATGTCTACATCACAACTGATTTCATGATGATATCCTAAATATTCATCTATATTTGCAGCTAAAACCTTACCGGCAGCTATGGCTTTTATTACTGTAGCAGGACCTGAAGCACAATCTCCTCCTGAAAATATATTAGGAATTCCTGCAAATCCTCCTGTCGGAAGAGAAAAGATTTTTCCTCTTTCTACAGGTATACCCGCTTTTTCATAATGCTTCGTTTCTATATTTTGACCTATGGCAACTACTATATTATCACATTCTATAAATTCTTTTTCTTCACCTGAAGCTACAACCATTGCTCTATTATCCTTAATTTTAGAAATCATTTGAGGTATGACCCAGATCCCCTTCAATACACCATCCACAATTTCCAATTTTTCAGGTGCTTTTAATGTTACTAATTCTACACCTTCTGCCAATGCACCTTCTACCTCTGCCGGAAGTGCTGTCATATCAATACTTCTTCTTCTATAAAGACAGGTAACCTTGGCACTTCCAAGCCTTACAGCTGAACGAACTGCATCCATGGCAACATTGCCTCCACCGATTACAACAGTCTTTTTTCCATCCAATCTTTTAGCTTTTCCAAGTCCGATATCACGCAAAAATTTTACTGCTGAAGAAATATTTTCATTATCCTCGCCTTCAAGACCAAGCTTTTTGTCTGTTGAAGCTCCTATTGTAATTAAAGTAGCATCATATTGTTTGCTTAAATCTGAAAATTCTATATCTAAGCCTATTTTAATACCAAATTTTACTTCTACTCCGGTTTTCAATATGGCATCTATATCCTCATCCAAACGATTTTTAGGCAATCTATAATTTGGAATACCATATCTAAGCATACCTCCGAGCTTTGGTAACATCTCATATATAGTAGTCTGATGCCCCATAAGCTGTAAATAATAAGCGGCACTAAGTCCGGCAGGCCCTCCTCCTATTATAGCAATTTTTTTATTGGTCTTTGCCATACATTTAGGAGGCTCTACAACTCCGGCAAAATCTGATGCAACTCTTTTTATTCCTCTAATATTAATAGAAGCATCTATCATATTTCTTCTACATCTCGCTTCACAAGGATGCTCACAAATATATCCGCAGGTGGTTGGCAAAGGATTATCCTTTCTTATGAGTCTTATTGCATCGGCATATCTTTTTTCTTTTACCAAAGCTATATATCCCGGTATATCTATTCCGGCAGGACAAAGACAAACACAAGGAACAGGCTGTGTATTAAGACATGTACACCTACCGCTATTTATATGCTCCTCATAATCATCTCTACAATATTTTACACTTTTATAAACCATTAATGCAGCTTCATATCCTATTGCACAATCTGCCGTTTCATATATAGATTTTGCCGTTTCTTCTATAATATCTATAGTTTCAAGCTTGGCACTTCCTCTTAAAACCTCGGTAATAAGGTGCTTTAATTGTAATAAACCTACTCTACAAGGTACACATTTACCACAGGTTTGAGCATGACACATTTCTATAAAGGCTCTTGTAGTATCAACAGGACATATACCTGATGGTCCTGAAGATATACGTCTTTTTAAATCTTCATAAATATTTTCTACTATAACTTGTGAATTACTCTGAGAATGAATCTGTAATCTACTCATATAAGCACTCTCCTAATTAAAATAACAAACACTTTTATATACTTAATTGTATTATATATACAATTCATAAACAACCTTAGTTAATTTTATGACATTGTATATATTTTCTAGTATTTTAATATGAAATAGCATGACTTTATACTAAATATACAAAAAATAAAAAGCTGTTTTTATACATTTAATACAATAAACAGCTTCATTTATATATTAATAGTTAATAATAAAACGATATACCTATTATACTGCACAATAATTCATAAATATTTTTGTTTAAATCACCCAAGCTAACAGGATAAAATTTATTATATATTTTTTCTTCCGATAATATATTCATATATATTTTTTTTACGATAAAAGCTTATGACTTTCAATATAATTAAAATAATAATTGCCGAAATACTGATATATATTCCTTGCCTAAAGCCTATTATTTCATATTTCAAAGCAATTTCATGCTCTCCTTTATTTAAAGGTATAGCCATAAAGGCATCAAGATATTTCATATATGACACTCTTTTTCCATCTACATAAGCTTTCCAGCCCTTATCATAAGGTATACTTAAAAACAAATTCGATCTTTCCTTCGCATTAACATATAAATCTATATTTCCTGCTTCATATCTTTTTATAGTAGCAATATTTTTACTTAATTTAGTATATATTTTTGAAAGAATGGAATAATCAAAATATACTATTTTTAAATTCATAGTATTTTCAGAGCTTATATGAAGCTTAGTTCCTTTTTCTAAATAACCAAGATCAAGTAAGTATTTTCTGGATAAATTTTCAAATTGCTTTTTTTCAGTATTTTTAATATCTACATTTAATTCCTTTGTAGATGGATTCAAAGAATATATATAATAATTAGCTGAGCTATTAATTTTAATATCTATATTTTTAAGATTATTTTTAATATCAATTTCTTTTAATATATCATCTCCTACAAATAAATTTGATAAATCATTTTGAACATCTATAGGACTTAATAAATTTCTATTCCAATTTTCATCTATATTTATTTTATCAATAAAAGCCAATGGCAAAATATATGGATATTCATAGATATGAATATTACCTATTTCTGCAATATCCTTTAAATATGGATTTATCTGTTCAGTATTATAAATACCATATTTAATAGAAAAAAGTGAATCAAATAATGGAGTATTTCCATTATCCGAATAGGCATTTGTTGAAGCTTCATTACCCATTTTCTTAAAAAAATCGGTCATAGCTGCATATGCAGTAGATGAAAAAATAGAACTGCTATTATAATTTATAAATGCTCCGTCATTTTTTGTTTTACTATCAACTCTTTTATATCTGTATAAAGGATTATCCACCTTTTCAAGTGCTATTTTTATATCATTTACATCTTCTAAATATTGTTTTCTTGAACTGGTTCCTATACCTGTTATAGCCATATTCATAGTCATTTCTGTGCAAAAAACACTGATTGCAAATATAAATAATAAATTTGCATTAAAATTTTTCTTATATAAATATAATAAGAGAGTGTAAAGGCTTAAAAATAAAATACCGGAATAATATACATAAGACTCTATTTCCTGTTCATTTCCAACAATTTTCTGACATATAATAATAAATGATAAACCCAAAAAAAAGCTTAATCCTATATCTTTTTTAGCTATGCAGGATATATTTTGAAATACTCTAAAAGACATAAATAATATTATAAAAATATATATAAAGCTATTTCTCGCAGGCAAGGAATTAGGAAAATGAAAACCATGCCATATATAATTAAATATATTTATCGAAAAGCTGTGAAGTAGAATTATAAGCATTAGACTATAAGCTATTTTTTCTTTTAATTTTATATTTTTATTTAAATAATATAGTGGAATTAATAAAAATATAAATGTACCTGCATAAATATTGGGAAAATGCTCCAAGCCTTGATGAGTCTTAAGCATTGGTAAATGTCTAACCAAAATATCCATTATAGGAAAATACATTTCAAATTTATCCGGAAAATCCAAGCTACTTGAAGCTGTTGTTTTTAAAGCATATATTTGTGGTAATAATAAAATTGCCGAAAGCATAGCTCCTAAAATTGAATAAATAGAAAAATCAAGACTATGCCTTATGATTTTTTTTATGTTAAGTTTTTTTATTTCTGATAAAAGTATAAAATAATAAAATATAAAAAATATGCAAATTATTATTGCAATATAATAATTTAATATAATAGTAAGCCCCAATAATAAGGAATATCTTATACCTAACCCTCTTTTTATCAACCTTTCAAAGCTTAGACAAAGTAGAGGAAATATAACAAGACTGTCCATCCACATAATATTCCACGAATATGCAACAACATAGCCTGAAAGTGCATATGCTATTGAAAAAAATGAAAAATAGATGCTCGCCTTTTTTGAATGCTTTGACAAATAAAAATTAAATGCCAGAGAACAAAGAGATATTTTTAAAATCACCAAATATGAGGCAAATTCTATAACATATTTTTGTGGGATAAAAAATAAAAATATATTTAAAGGACTTGAAAGATAATAAGCATATATTGTAAGGAAATTTGTTCCCATACCTATGTGATTAGTATAAAAAAGACTTTCCATATTTTTAAATTTATAGCAAAGCTCAGACATAAAAGGTACATATTGATGATACATATCTGTACGCATAAAGCTTTCGTTTGAAAAAGGATATATACCTCTTGCAAAAAATAAGGATAACATAATAAAACATGGAATAAAGAAAGAATATATATACATTAATATATTTTTTGTTTTTATATCTTCTATCATTTTAATCATCCCTTCACAAATTTAATATAATAAATATTAGCACATACTTATCAAAAAATTAATAGCTTTATAAAATATAGGCATTAAAAATAGAGCTACAGCTCTATTTTATGCTACAGCTCTATTTTTTTCTGTATTATATTTTTATATTTTCATCTTATTTTTTTGGATAAAAGCCACTTGGTTTTTCTGACATATTAATAAATATATTTTTCATTTGTGTATAATGCTCTAATATAACCTTATGTGTTTCTCTGCCTATTCCTGAAGCCTTATAACCTCCAAATGGAGCTCCGGCCGGAATAGCATTATATGTATTAACCCATATACGTCCTGTTTCTATAGCTCTTGATACTCTTAAGGCTCTATTCAAATCTTTAGTCCATACAGCCCCGCCTAGACCATAGTCATTATCATTTGCCATATCAATAACCTCCTGCTCTGTCTTAAATTTAATAACTACAGCAACAGGTCCGAATATTTCTTCCTTTGCAACCTTCATGTCATTTGTTACATCAACTATCAAGGTAGGCTTATAAAAGGCACCACTTGCAAGCTCTCCCTGTGTATATCTGCCACCTCCACATGCAATCTTAGCACCTTCCTTTATTGCATTATCTACATGTGCTTGTATCTTTTCTACTTGCTTATCATTAATTTGTGAACCCATCTGTGTATTAATATCAAGAGGATCGCCAACTTTAACCTTATTAAATTGATCAATAAGTTCTGCTACAAATTTATCATATATATTCTCATGTACAAAAACTCTTGAGCCTGCACAGCATACCTGACCCTGATTAAATAAAATTCCAAGTAATACTCCATCTATAGCCATATCCCAATCACAGTCATCAAAGAATATATTAGCTGATTTTCCTCCAAGCTCCAGAGTTGCCGGAATCAATTTATCGGCGGCGGCCTTTGCTACACAGCAACCAACCTCTGTAGAACCTGTAAAAGCTAATTTTCTAAATCCAGGATGCTCAAGTATATATTGACCTGATTTTGAACCTGATCCTGAAATAACATTAAATACTCCCTTTGGAATTATATCCTTGATAAGCCTTGCAAATTCTATTACACTAAGTGGAGTGGATGATGATGTTTTAAATACTGTGCAACAGCCTGCCGCTAAAACCGGTGCTAATTTCCAAGCAGCCATCAAAAATGGAAAATTCCATGGTACAATCTGACCCACCACACCTATAGGCTCACGTAAAACTATAGAAAGTGTATTATTATCCAAAAGACTTGCACTATCCTCCTGTGCCCTTATAGCACCTGCAAAATATCTAAAATGATCAGCAGCATATGGAATATCTATATTAAGTGTTTCTCTTATAGGCTTACCATTATCCAAGCTTTCTATTTTTGCAAGCCTTTCTTTATTTTCATCAATTATATCTGCAATTTTCAATAAAATTGATGCCCTTGTAATTTTATCTACATTTTTCCATGCTTTAAAAGCTTCCCATGCGGCATCTACCGCTCTATCAACATCCTGCTTAGTTGCTTCTGCAACAGTTGCAAGCTTTTTACCTGTAGCAGGAGAAAAGGTATCAAAAGTTCCACCATCAGAAGAATCAACAAATTCTCCATTAATAAATAGACCATACTTATCTAATAATAATTTTTCCATAAATATATTCTCCTTTTTTATACTTTAAGATTAATAAATCTTATGTTTTTATATTAGCACAAAATTTATTTTATACAATAGTATTTGCAAAAGTAGTTTAAATAACAATATTGTCTGATAATTAACTTTATTGTTAGTTATTTTTTAGACAATATTGATAAAAATTTATATATTTATAAAAACCTTATATTCTCTTGTGAATATTCTTTTATAATTTTCATTTTAAATTATTTGCTATATTTTTCCATCAAAAAACTGACCTCTTTTAGTCAGCTTTCAATTTTACCTTTTGAGATCAGCTTGCAAAAAATCTTTTTATTTTATAATAATATTTTTTTATTTACATGCTTAAATATAATATTCTAAATATTATCAGAATTTGCTTTTTTTAAACTGAATATAAATTCCGTACCTACACCTTGTGTACTTATTACATCTATAGTTTCATTATGAGAATTTAAAATATCTTTGACTATAGAAAGTCCAAGACCTGTACTTTTTTTATCTTTTCCTCTTGATGTATCCAATTTATAAAATCTATCGAAAATTTTTTGAATATGTTGCTTTGGAATACCTGCTCCTTCATCCTTTACACTTATAAAAACTTTTTCATATTTTATAGAAATAGTTAAATATATAATTGAGTTGTCATTCGAAAATTTTATTGCATTATCAATAAGATTATATAAAACCTGCTGTATTTTTCCAATATCTGCATTCACCATAGTTATTATATCGGAAAAGATTAGTTCGAAATTTATATTTCTTGCAAGACATTGTCCTTCAAAGCTCGCGACAGTATCCTTAATAACTTTATTAATGTCAAAATTAGTTCTTCTTAAATAAGCACTTGAATCTGCCTGATTAAGACTTAAAATACTATTAGTCAAATTAGTAAGTCTTTCAGTTTCATTTAAAACTCTTTCTAAATATTTATTTTGCATATCCTTCGGTATGGTACCATCTAAAATTGCTTCAAGAAAACCCTTTATTGAAGTAAGTGGAGAACGAAAATCATGAGAAATATTGGTAATAAAGGTTTTTTGATAATCCTTAGCTCTATATAATTCATCCGACATAAAGTTTAATGTATCAGCTAAATAACCTATTTCATCATTATTATCAACATTTATTTGATAAGAAAGATTTCCTGTAGCATATTGCTTTGCAGCTTCTGTTATTGATTTTAAAGGCTTATAAATACACTTATGAAAAATCAAAAAAATAAGCAGGGATAAAATATAAATTACAATACCGGTCAAATATATTATATTTAATATTTCATTTAGATATAATTTTATTTTATAAATAGGAAAATGTATGGCAACATATGCATAAGTCTTATAATTTCCTATTATAGGAGCTAAAACACTCAAAACCTTATAATCAAAATATCCAAAATAATTTCCTATAAAAACTGATTTATTAGTTTTTGTATTAATAGGATTAAAATTATTTATAATTTTTCTTGTTTCTCCTTCATCAGAATTTAAAATAATATTTCCGTCAGTATCTATTATCCATATCTTGGCTCCAAGAAAATGAGCCACTATTTTTAATTGAGGATATGTCTGTCCAATTTTTAATTTATTCATACTATAATTTTTAGAGTATGTATTTGCAATTAAATTAGCTTCATCATATAAAATAGAAGTCTTTGATTTTAATAAATAATCATATGTTAATTTTGATGAAAATGTAGCTATAGTCAAAAAAGTTAGGATTGCAAAGATAGTATATGCAAAGATTAATTTTATATATAATGAGATTTTCAATTTATATTTCCTCTTAATTCAAATTTATAACCTATACCCCATACAGTTGCTATACTCCAGCTATTATGATCCTTTATTTTTTCTCTTAATCTTTTTATATGTACATCTACAGTCCTTGTATCGCCTATATATTCATATCCCCAAATATGATCTAATAATTGCTCTCTTGTAAAAACCTGATTTGGACTTGAAGCTAAAAAATATAAAAGCTCAAGCTCCTTTGGAGGCATATCAATAACACTTCCCATATATATTACAGAATAGTTAGTTAAATTAATTATAAGATCAGGATATTCAACAAAACTTCCTTTTTGATGATTAATATTAAGCTGTGGCTCTTTATAACGTCTTAATACAGCCTTTACTCTTGCGACTAATTCCTTTGAGTCAAAGGGCTTTATAATATAGTCATCAGCTCCAAGCTCCAAGCCTAAAACCTTATCAAAAACCTCTCCCTTTGCAGATAATATTATTATAGGCACTTGAGAGATGCTTCTTATTTGCCTACAAATCTGATATCCGTCTATTCCCGGAAGCATTAAATCCAGCAAAATCATATGCGGTTTAAATTCTTCAAATTTTTTCAAAGCCTCTGAGCCATCATGTACTATACAAGTTTCATAGCATTCCTTCATAAGATATAATGCTATAAGATCTGCTATATTTTCATCATCATCAACAATAAGTATTCTTTGTTTTTCCAAAATAAATCCTCCTACTTAAAATGCACTATAGTAATTGCACTGCCACCATCCTCAAAATCCGCCAAATTATATGATTTAACAAAGCTAAGCTTCTTTAGATAAGCATGTATACCCTTTTGTAGAGCATATGTACCTCTACCATGTATTATTTTTACAGTATTTAAATTAGCTAATAAAGCATCATCTAAATATTTATCTAAAATTGCACAGGCTTCATCGACATTTAAAGCTATAACATTTATCTGAGGTGAAATATTTGCAGCCTTCATAAGCTTTGAAGATTTTGATTTATGTATATTTTTTATTTTTTCATCCTTAGCTTGTGTTAAAATACTTATATCCTTTAAATTTACCTTTGTATTTAATATACCTGCCTGTACAAATACAATTTCTTTATCTCTTTGTATATTTGTAATATTACCATCAAGATTCAAGGAATTGATATGTACTAAGCTTCCTATTTTCAACTCATTTATATCAGCTTCTTTTCCTTTAGAAAGTTTATTATTATCTGAAGCTATATTTATATTATTCTGATTTATTTCTCCTCTTATTTTTTCTCTCTGTTGTTCTAAAGCCCTTCCAATACCTGCACCCTCAGCTATTTTATTTATATTTTTAATACTCTCATCAGCTATCTGCTTAGCTCTTCTTAATATATCATTAGCCTCATTTTTTGCATTATTTATAATATCCTTACTACGCTTATCCAGCTTTTCATCTTTATCCTTATATCTATTTTTTAATCCTTCTATTTCTTTTCTTTGCTTTTCTATTTCCTTTCTTTCTTTTTCTATTGTAATCTTATTTTCTTCCAATTTTATCAATAAGTCCTCAAAACTTTGTTCATTCACTCCTATATGTTGCTTAGCATCTTCTATTATATAATCAGGCAAGCCCAACTTTTTTGATATTGCAAAAGCATTTGATTTTCCGGCAACACCTATAAGAATTTTAAAAGTAGGTTGCAAGCTTTCTAAATCAAATTCACATGAAGCATTTTCTACCATAGGAGTATTTAAAGCAAATATTTTCAATTCACTATAATGTGTCGTTGAAATTGTCCTTATATTATTTTTATTAAGAAATGAAAGAATTGAGATAGCAAGGGCGGCTCCCTCTGTCGGATCTGTTCCTGCTCCAAGCTCATCAAATAAGCAAAGACATTTTGAATTTGCATTTTTTATTATATTTACTATATTTTTCATATGACCTGAAAAAAAGGACAAGCTTTGCTCTATACTTTGCTCATCTCCTATATCTGCAAATACATCATCAAATATAGCAAGTGTACTGCCATAAATAGCGGGAATATGAAGTCCTGATTGCCCCATAAGTGTTAAAAGCCCTACTGTTTTTAATGATACAGTTTTACCACCGGTATTGGGACCTGTAATTACAAGTGAATTAAAGTCCTTACCTAAGCTTATATCAATAGGTACAACATTTCTATCAAGAAGTGGATGTCTTGCCTCTTTTATATTAATATAATATTTATCATTAAATATAGGCTCATTTGCATTTAAGCTTTTAGAAAATTTTGCTTTTGCAAATATAAAATCTAATTTTGTCAAAATATCTTGATTTTTTCTTAGACTATCAATATAAGGCATAGTTTTTATACTCAAATCTTTTAATATTTTTTCTTCTTCCTGTGCCTGTTTTATTTCTAATTCTTTGATTTCATTATTTAATTTTATAATAGGCATAGGTTCAATAAAAAAAGTTGAACCTGTCGCACTCTGACCATGAATAATTCCTGCTACTCTATTTTTAAATTCAGCCTTTACAGGAAGACAATAAGCATTATCTCTTATGGTAACCATACTCTCCATAAGATAATCCCTATATGAGTTCATTGTTTGATTTAAATAATTATGTATATTGGCATTTATATTTTTTAATTTCTTTCTTATAGCTGATAATTCTTTACTTGCATCATCAGCTATCATATCACTTGACAATATACATCTGTCCAATTCTTTTGATAAATCCTTTATTTCTTCAATTCCTAAAAAATATTCATCAATAGAATTTATTTCTTCATCAGCTTTATTATTCATATTATATGACTTGGCATGAGTGCTAAGCTTTAATAAATTATTTATATTATAGAATTCATTTATATTTAAATTGGAACCTATATCCAAAATTTTTAAGCTTGATTTTATATCCTTTAATCCTGAAAAATTTAAATTGCCCTTTATTCTGATTTTATCACAAGCTTTTGTTGTTTCATCCTGCATCCTTAATATATCTTCAATATTATTTATAGGATATAATTTCATACACAATTCTTTACCAAGCTTACTTGTTGCAAATTCTGTAAGTCTATCTAAAATTTTTTGATATTCTAAAATCTCTATAGATTTTTTATTCATAATAAAATCCTCTTTATGTGAAAATTTACATATTTTTCAATAAAAATTATACATTAAAAAACCTTAAAAGTATACTTATATAATATCAAACTATATAAAATGACTATACCTCATACAAAGTATAGTCATACATATAGTGAACTACACACTATTTATCGCATAGGTGCTTCTTGCTTCAACCTTTACAACATTTATCATTTTATTTCTAAAAATCAAAATGTCTTACACAAAGTCCACAAGCTTATATTTTGGTAGTTCACTCACTTATATTTTTATTATACCATAAAAGGAAAATTATGCCAATTCATCTCTTAAACTTTAGCTTTGCGAGATGAATTGGCAAGTTTTTTAAATATCTATTTTATATATTTTAATCTATGTAAATCACCCAATAATTTCATTTTTTCAAAATTATTTTGTCTTAATGCCTCATATAATACTATTGAAACTGAATTCGATAAATTCAAGCTTCTAATTTCACCCCACATAGGTATTCTTATACATCTTTTTTCATTTAAAGCTAAAATTTCTTCATTAATGCCTGCACTTTCTTTTCCAAACATAATATAATCACCATCTTTAAAATCTATTTGTGAATATACCTTATGTCCCTTAGTAGTTGCAAAATATATATTATCTTTAGCTTTTGGATTTTTTGCAAGAAAATCCTCATAGTCTGAATAAATATGTAAATCTAATTTTTCCCAATAATCAAGACCGCTACGCCTTATCTCCTTTTGAGAAAGCTTAAAACCCAGAGGCTCAATAAGATGCAAGCTTGTATTAGTAGCTACACAAGTTCTTCCTATATTTCCGGTATTTGAAGGCATTTCAGGCTCTAATAATACAATATTAAACACTATTACACCTCAATTTTTCAACAAAATTTTCCAATCTATCAAAAGCCTCTTTCAATCTTTCTATACTATAAGCATAGCTTATACGCATAAAGCCTTCTCCTGAAGCACCAAAGGCTGTACCCGGAATAATAGCGACTCTTTTTTCCTTTAAAAGTTTGCTTGCAAATTCCTCACTACTAATATTAAAGGCTTTAATAGATGGAAATACATAAAAAGCCCCCTGTGCTTCAAAGCAATCAAGTCCCATAGAATTTAATCTATTTATACAATATCTTCTACGCTGATTATATGAATCTCTCATCTTGGCAACTGCCTCATCTCCAAATTTAAGTGCTTCTATAGCTGCATATTGACTGGTTGTCGGTGCACACATAATTGCAAACTGATGGATTTTAGTCATTTGTTGAATTATAGATTTAGGACCGCAGGCATATCCAAGACGCCAGCCTGTCATAGCATATGATTTTGAAAATCCATTTATAATGATCGTTCTTTCTTTCATGCCATCAATTTGTGCTATGCTTACATGCTTTCCCTTGTATGTTAATTCACAATAAATTTCATCGGATATTACATATAAATCATTTTCTATACATACATTTGCAATTTCTTTAAGCTCATCATAATTCATTATAGATCCTGTAGGATTGTTTGGAAAAGGTAAAACTAAAAGCTTAGTTCTTGGACTTAGTTTTTCCAATATTTGATTTTTTGTAAGCTTAAATTCATTTTCACTTTTCAGCTCTATTATCACCGGCTTTGCTCCCGTTAAAAGCACACAAGGTTCATAGCTTACATAGCTTGGCTGTGGAATCAAGACCTCATCCGATGTATCAAGCATAGCTCTCATAGCAATATCAATCCCCTCACTACCGCCGACAGTAACTATAATTTCATCATCCGGATTATAACTTATATTTAATTTTCTTTGTAAATATTTATTTATTTCTTCTCTTAACTCATGCAAGCCTGAATTTGATGTATAAAAGGTTCTACCCTTTTCCAGTGAATAAATAGCCTCATCTCTTATAAAATATGGAGTATCAAAATCAGGTTCTCCAACTCCTAAGGATATCGCATCTTTCATAGTAGCTACTATATCAAAAAATTTACGTATTCCTGATGGCTTTATACTAGTTATTTTACTTGATAATGGATTTCTCATCAGTTCACCAATAACCTTTCATCCTGTTTTTCTTTAAACATAATTGTTCCATGATCCTTATATTTTTTTAAAACAAAATGTGTTGCCGTACTAAGTATGGATTCTAATGGTGCTAATTTTTGTGATACAAACATAGATACCTCTTTCATACTCTTTCCTTCAATCAAAAGTGTAAAATCAAATGAACCACTCATTAAATAAAGTGCATTAACCTCATCATATTGCATAATTCTATCTGCAATTTTATCAAAGCCCATACCTCTTTGCGGTGTTACCTTAACTTCTATAAGAGCGGTTACTTTTTCATCTTTAGTATTGTCCCAATTTATTAAAGTATTATATCCACATATTATACCTGAAGCTTCCATTTGTTTTATTTCATTAGCTACAATAGCCTCATCAATACCCAGCATAATCGCCAATTCTTTAATATCTATACGACTATTTTTCTCCAATATATTTAAAATTTCTTCTCTCATATTTTCTCCATAATTTTATATATTTCATCTTGCTTTATATTATCTATATATTGAATCTCTTCTTTATCAACTATTATCTTATCCCTACCATCAGTTACATATCCTACATGCTTAGCAATAATATTATTATATTTCAAATTTTCCAAAGCTCTAAGAGCATTATCACAAAAAATACAAATAAAATTTGAAGCTAATCTATATGGATTAATAGAATAAAATTCACATATTTCTATACAAATTTGTTTTATAGGTATATTTTTTTGATATATCCTTATTCCTTTATTACTTTTCTTGGCATATTCATATAAAAAATTTAGTATAGATATATTATTAAGTAAATATAAGTCATCATATTCAATTATTTGTTTTATTTTTTCTATAAAAGCATTTGAATTAATCATTTCATTATTTTTTTTTGCTTCTATAATCAAATTATCCAAATATCTTATATTAAAATATTTTTTCAATTCATCATACTTATTTTCTACTATTTCACCTACAGAATCAAGTGCTATATAAGATATAATTATGATGTCTTTTTCTAATTTTAATTTCATCTTTATTGTAAGCTTTCTACAGTTTCTACAATATTCGAATCCGGTCCTTTTACCTCATTATTTGAAGAAGGATTTTTATTATCCCAAGAATCAGCGGTATTTTTCTGTTCACCTTCAGGTTTAGCTTCAGATGTAGTTTCATTGACAATATTTTCATTATTCAAGACGGCAGGATTTTCTACAGGCTTAGTCCCTCTTTTAATTATATTATTTGAAACCATATATTTATCTGATGATATTAAGCTTTTTTCTTTTTCTATACCATCTATCTTAACTATCTTCCAAAGCTTTGAAAGTCTGCCATTATGACCTGAGGCTACTTTGATTTCCTGACCCAAAGGCAAATTAGGATCCTCTTGAATAATATCTTTCATAGGAATTTCACTTATAACCTCCGGAACAAATTCTATCGTTCTATTTTTAGGTCTTATTTCCTTACCCCAAATATTAAAACAAACCGTTCTCCCATTAACAATGCCTTCAATATATATAGGAAAATCATAATTATTTTTTATTTTTAAATCCTTTACTGTTCCTGCTATAGCTGAATCACAACTGGCAGGCACATATGAAACAGTCATAGAGTGATTATTTCTTTGCTCTATATCAAGCTCGGCTCTAATTGCACTATTATACAAAGTAGTAGAAATCTGACAAACTCCTCCTCCTACATTATCGACCACTCTACCATTTTCATAAGCTCCTGCTGTTTCATATCCATTAGCCTTGGTAAATGGACTTAATAAATGATATCCCGACAAAAGCTCACCGGGCATCAAGATAGTACCATTTATCTTCTTTGTACCTACTGAAATATTAGTTGCTCTTGAATTTGATGATGTCTTAAATGCTGTTGTATATGTTCCTAAAAGATCCTTGATTTGCTTTAAATCATTTGCCTTTATTTTTGGCTCTTCTTTAGACAAAGGAACTGTTATATTTATATTATCAACATTATTTTTCAAATCTTCATCCAATAGCTTTGCAGCCTTTATAATATCCGGTTTAATAGCAGCCTTCCCGTCTACTATAATAAATTTACCATTTTCTCTACTAATTTTTGCATCTATAGGATTTGAAATCTCTTCAAGCTCGGGATAGGACTTATTTATATCAGCCTTGAATTTATTTTCATTTACTTTTAAATCAATACTAATATTTTTATTGTTTTTTTCCAACTCTTTTTTATATAGATATCTTTTTATAACATTTGAATCTACATATTTTCTTAGAGCTTCTATATCTTCAGCTTTATTACTCAAAATATCTACTACATCCAAGTAATTTAATGATAGAATTTTAGTATCTATTTTCAAATCAATTTTTTTATTATTTAATTCATTATATTTTTCATTTATTATTTTATCAGCCTCTTGTATACTAAGTCCGGATAAATCTATATTATTAAAGCTTATACCTTTAGGTAAATTAAATGCAAGAGCTGTGTCAATTTTAAATAGGCTGAATAATGCTACAGCACATATTAATATATATTTTTTATTTTTCATATTATCTAAAAAATCCATTTATAGATGCTAATACTGTAGGTACTATCATTCCCAATACTAATATAATTGCAATAATACTTGATATAATTTGTCTTTTTCTATTTCTTTTCATTTTTTTCCTCCACATAAATAAAATTATTAGCTTTAATATGATCAATTATTCTTGAAATCTCATTTTGACTAAGCTTATCTATATCCAAACTAAGCTTAATTTTATGATAATTCAAAAATTTTATCAAGCCATCTTTTGCCCTTTTACTTGCTTTCTTTTCTGATTTATATATAGATTTTAATATTTTCGCTTGAAATATTTCATCATTATAATAAATATCAGCTAATTTTTCATATAATAAATAAGTATTATAAGCATCATCATATGCTCTATGGCTTTTTTCAACATTAATATTATAATATTTACAAGCATCTTTTAAATTTTTTTTATTTTCATATGGCATAAATTTTCTACAAAGCTCTAATGTATCTATACCTTTTTTATAAAAATCTATATCCATTCTTTCACATGCCTTTTTTAAAAAAGAATAATCTATATTAATATTATGTGCAATTAAAATATCATCATCAATAAATTTTATAATATCAGGTAAAATCTCTTCTATGTATGGAGAATACTTTAACATTTCATCATTAATGGAGGTTATTTCTATAATTTTATTTCTTAAACTCTCCCGTGGATTGACCAAGCCCACCTTTTTATCTACTATTTCAGAATTCCTTACCCTTAAAAAAGCATATTCTATTATATTTCTTTTTTTTATACTTATGCCTGTAGTTTCCAAATCTAAAACTATATAGTCTTTATATCTTGGCACTTTTACACTCCTTATATAAAAAACATATGTCGCACTTTTCTCTTCTTGCTATACAAATATTCCTGCCAAGTGTAATTATATTTATATTCCATGTTATCCAATGATCCTTCGGTAAAATCTCCATAAGCTGCAATTCAATTTTTGCAGGATCATCACTGTCAACTAAGCCTAATTTATTACTAATCCTTTTCACATGTGTATCTACAACTATACTTGGAATATTATATATATTACCTCTAATAACATTAGCCGTCTTTCTTCCAACACCCGGTAATGATGTAAGAGCATCTATATCACTTGGAACCTTGGAATCAAACTTTTCCACCAACATTTTAGCGGTATTTACCAAATTTTTAGCTTTTGATCTATAAAGTCCTATTGAATGTATACATTTTTCTACATCCTTTATATCAGCATTAGCAAAATCTTCCAAAGTCGGAAAGGTCGCAAATAAACTCGGGGTTACTTTATTTACATTTGCATCTGTGCATTGTGCACTTAATATAACTGCAAATAATAACTGCCAAGTATTCTCATGCTTCAAATAGCAACGAATATCAGTTCCGTATTCTTTATCAAGCTTAGCAAGAATTCTTTTTACTCTTTTATCTCTTTCAGACTTACTCTCTGACATACAATTTCCTCTTATATTTTTTTAGACTTTTATTTTTATAACTCTATTTGTAGCTTGATATTCATAATAACGTATCCCTGCCGCATTCAGCATTCTTTTGCTTGCCTTTACAACGTCAGTATCTGCATACTTATCTTCCGCATATACTATTGTTTTAATTCCTGCTTGAATAATTGCCTTTGCACATTCATTACATGGAAATAAGCTTACATATAATTTACTACCCTCAAGGCTGCCACCACGATAATTCAAAATTGCATTTAATTCACTATGTGTTACATAAGGATATTTGGTATTATAAAAATCATTCTCACTATCATTTCTCGACCAAGGAAATACTTCATCAGAACATCCTCTTGGCAAACCATTATAGCCCATAGACAATATTTTATTATCCTCACTGACTATACAAGCACCAACCTGTGTGTTAGGATCTTTTGATCTAAATGCACTAAGCTTGGCAACTCCCATAAAATATTCATCCCAAGTTATAAAATCTTCTCTCTTAGACATACAAACTCCTTTACAGCTCTATTATATTATAACCTGCCGCTTTTGTTAATCTATTCATGATCGCCATCCCTATACCTGTATTTTCAAAGCTTTCACTATATATTATATCTATATTATTATTATCAAGCTCTCTTAATGTTGAAAATAAATTATTTGCTATTTCTTCATAAGAAGAACGAGAGCCTATATATTTAATATCTTCTACATTTATTTTTATATTATTTTCTTTACTTAAAATAAGAGCAATCCTTTTATTCGACTTATGTTGTTTTTCAACTTCTTTTTTTAAATAAGCTTCTATAGCTTTAAAATTACCTTTTAAGATAATAAGCTCTGCTTTCGGTGCATAATGTCTATATTTCATGCCAGGAGCCTTAGGCTTTAGCTTGGAATCCGGCTTCTTTAAAATAGCAGGATCTATATAGATATTTTTATCTATCTTTTGTAACATCTCCAAGCTTATTGCCCCCGGTCTTAATATACTCGGCACAGACGTACTCAAATCTACTATAGTAGACTCCAATCCTATCTTTGCTTTATCTGAATCAATTATCATATCTATTTTTCCATCCATATCCTCTATAACATGCCTTGACATAGTAGGACTTGGTCTGCCTGATATATTTGCACTAGGTGCTGCAACAGCTATCCCTACTTTTTTTAAAAAAGCCCTTGCAACCTCATCACTAGGCATTCTTATACCTACAGTATCCAGTCCTCCTGATGTTTCTTTTGGTATAATAGCAGATTTTTTAAGTATCATAGTAAGTGGCCCCGGCCAAAATTTTTCAGCAATTTTATACGCAATGTCCGGAATATCAATAGCATATTCCTTTAATTGATTTTTATCATATATATGTATTATCAATGGATTATCACTTGGTCTACCCTTAGCCAAATATATTTTTTTTGAAGCAAAAGGATTAGTTGCATCAGCACCTAAACCATAAACAGTTTCTGTTGGAAATGCAACTAATCCTCCATTATTTATAACTACAGCGGCTTTTTCTAATTCACCATCATAGTAATTTTTATTATCTTTTAGCTTCTTTGGGTCTATTTTTATTATTTCAGTTTCCATAAAAGCCTCTCAAATATATTATAATAAAATAATTTTATTTTCCTTACATTTATCAATCATTTCTTGTGGCCATACACTTGCCTGAACCTCACCTATATGTGCTCTATTTAATAAAAGCATACATAAACGAGATTGACCTATTCCTCCACCTATTGTATAAGGAAGCTCACCATTTAAAAGCATCTTATGATATGGAAGATTTTTTCTTTCCTCACAGCCTGCTATTTTTAATTGTTCTGCTAATGATTTCTCATCAACTCTTATACCCATGCTTGAAATTTCTAATGCCTGATTTAAATTTTCAAACCAAAATAGTATATCTCCATTAAGCTCCCAATCGTCATAATCCGGTGCTCTACCATCATGTGGCTTTCCATCAGCTAAAGCTTTACCTATTTTTTCAACAAAAACACAACCTTTTTCCTTTGTTATAGCATTTTCTCTTTCCTTAGCTGTCATATTAGGATAAAGCTTTTCTAATTCTTCGGTGGTAATAAAATATATATCATTAGGAAGATGATTTACAGCTTCAGGATATTTATACCATACTTCATGCTCCATATGCTTTATAACCTTAAAAATAGTTTTTACAGTTTCTTCCAATGTCTGTTTATTTCTTTCTTCCTTTTTTATTACCTTTTCCCAATCCCATTGGTCAACATAGCATGAATGTAAATTATCTAATTCTTCATCTCTTCTGATAGCATTCATATTTGTATACAAGCCTTCACCGGGTTCAAAACCATATTTATATAATGCCATTCTTTTCCATTTTGCTAAAGACTGAACAACCTCATATTCTTCGAAAGGTACAGCCTTTATATCAAAAGCTACAGGTCTTTCAATACCATTAAGATTATCATTAAGACCGCTTGATTTTGAAACAAATAGGGGAGCAGAAACTCTTTCAAGATTCATTTCTTTTCCAAATTCTTTTTGGAAAGTATCCCTAATATACTTTATAGCTTCTTGAGTTTTCTTAATACCCAAAATAGGGTCATAGTTTTTTGGAATAATTAATGCCATATGTACCTCTTTCCGACTTATGTCTATTTTTTTTAATAAGGTATTATAATAACACATTTCAAGTATTTTACAAGAGGAAATTTATGTTATTTTATTATCATTTTATAAATAAATACACAAAAAATTTATATATGTAATAATGAAGTAACCAGATACCATATAAATACTATTATCCCAAGCACTATTCTATATATACCAAAAGCTTTAAAATCATGTTTTTTAATCCAATTCATAAAAAAACTGATACTAAAAACCGATACTATAAATGAAATTATAAATCCTAAAAGCAAATATATAAATTCAACTATTGTATAATTAAATCCAAATTTTATCAATTTCAAAAGACTTGCAGCACCTATTAAAGGCAAGCCTAAGAAAAATGAAAACTCTGTAGCCACCACTCTTGAGCATCCAAGCAATATAGCACCTAATATACAAGCTCCTGATCTTGAAGTCCCCGGTATAAGAGAAAGAATCTGAAAAGTTCCTATGTAAAAAGCACTATTATAATCAATATCTTTTATTTTATCTATTTTTATTTTTTTATTCTTATTCCTATTTTCTATAAAAATAAATATTATTCCATAAAAAATTAAAGTAAAAGCTACTATATATCCATTATAAAAATATTCATCTATCAAATCATCTAAAAATAATCCGATAAGACCTGCAGGTAAGCAGGCGATAAATATCTTTATCCATAATTTAAATATACCTTTTTTTGCCTTTTTACTTCTTTTTTTAGAAAAAGGATTTAGTCTGTTAAAATACATCAATGCTATTGATAAAATAGCTCCTAACTGTATTACAACCAAAAACATGTGCTTAAAATCGGTAGAAGCTTTTAAATTTATTAAATCCTCCAAAATAATCATATGACCTGTCGAGCTTATAGGTAACCACTCTGTAAAGCCTTCTACAATACCAAATAAAATAACCTTTAATAATTCCAGCAAAATTAATCTATCCTTTCAAATTTTCTATTTGCCAATCAATAGGGCTTAATCCATTTTTAGTTAAAAATTTATTAGTCTTACTAAAATGCCTGCAACCGAAAAAACCATTATATGCAGATAAAGGACTTGGATGTGCGGCACTTAAAACTAAATGCTTTTGATTATTTAACATTTTAATTTTTTGCTTTGCAAAGCTTCCCCAAAGCAAAAAAACTATCGGTCTATCTTGTTCATTTAAAACTCTGATTACTGCATTTGTAAATTCTTCCCAGCCTCTATTACTATGTGAAGCCGCCTCATTTGCCCTGACAGTCAAGACCGTATTTAGTAAAAAAACTCCCTGTTTTGCCCAAGCTTCCAAATACCCGTTATCAGGTATATAAGTGCCTATATCATCTCTTAATTCCTTATAAATATTCATAAGAGAAGGTGGTATGCTTACATTCGGTAAAACCGAAAAACTCAGACCATGTGCCTGTCCCTTATTATGATAAGGATCCTGCCCCAAAATAACAACTTTCACTTTATCAAGCGGTGTCAGACTAAAAGCATTGAATAAATCATCAGCCTTAGGAAAAATAAGTCTTGTATTATATTCGTCCTTCAAAAAATAATATAATTTTTTATAATAATCTTTTTTATACTCAGCTTGTAAAGCTCTGTCCCATTCTCCTGTTAATTTCGACATATAATTCTTCCATTTCTATATTAATATTTTTTATTATAGCATAAAACAACTTTTTTTTACAAAAATTACTTCAAGCATAAAATTTTCAAATTTAATAAATAAAAGCATAATTTTTAGAAAATATTATTCTAAAAATTATAAAAAATATCCCTAAAAATCTAATTAAGACCTTTAAGGATATTCTTTTTATTTTGCAAGCTCTATAGCCTTTTTTAATTGATTATCATTATCACTTCCTATTATAGCATCTTTATCTAATTCCACTTCTACATCAGGCTCTATACCTTTTCCATGTAAATCAAAGCCTGAAGGTGTATAATAATGTTGTGTTGTAATTTTCAAAGCACTTCCATCACTAAGAGGTATTAAATTCTGTACTATTCCTTTTCCAAAGCTTCTTGTACCAACTATAACAGCCTTTTTAAAATCCTTCATAGCTCCTGTAAATACTTCAGAAGCACTTGCAGAATTTCCATTAATAATAATAGCTGTAGGTATATTAAGTGCACAAGCATCATCAGAATAATATTTTTCTCCCTTACCTGTCTTATCAGCAGTATATACTACTAAGCCCTTAGGCAGAATATAATCCAATATTTTCACAGTAGAATCCAAAACTCCACCCGGATTATTTCTTAGATCTATTACTAATTTTGATATATTATTTTTGTTTAAAATATTAATTGCATTTATAAATTGTTCAGCTGTAACAACATCAAATTGATTTATTACTATATATCCGACATTTCCATCCAATATTTTATATTCTACTGTAGGAACCTCTATAGATCTTCTTTCGACTTCAAAATCAAGCTCTTTATCCTCTCTTAAGACAGTCATCTTGATTTTAGTTTTTTCCTTACCCCTTATATGCTTCTTTACAAGTATATCCAAATCCATGCCTGTAACATCTATATCATTAATCTTATAAATAATATCCTCAGACTTCAAGCCTGCTTCATTTGCCGGACTTTTATCAAAAACCTTAACTATCTTTATAATACCTGTTTGTGCATCTTTACTGATTTGTGCTCCTATACCTTGATATATGCCATTAGTTTCCTCAGTTAATGACTTAAACTCTTCTGCATTATAATAAACTGAATAAGGATCATTTAATCCAAAAATATATCCTTTATAAATACCATCTTCCATTTTTTTTATATCAGCCTGAAATAAAAATTTTTTTGAAATAATATCCTGCATAGCTTCCAGCTTAAATTTAATCTTTGAAAAATCAAGCTTAGCTGAATTGTCAACAACATTACTAATCTTTTTATTTTGATAGCTTATATTCGGACTTAATATTGAGGTATTAATTAAAACAAATACAATTATACTGCATATGATACCTATACAAAATCCACAAAATATTCCTAGACCAAAAAATAATAAATCAAAGCTTTTATTTTTTTTTAACCTGGAGTTTTTATCAATACTATCATTTTCAAAATTATTCTCCATTGGACTCCTTTCCCTAAAAATAGAGCCTTAAGGCCCTATTTTTAATTATTACTCTTTTCTACATATTTCATATATTTCACAACCATAAGTGCTATCTTAAATGTTATAGCATCTTCAAATACTCTTAAGTCAAGCCCTGTCGCTTTTTGTAATTTATCAAGTCTATATACAAGAGTATTCCTATGTATATATAATTGCCTTGATGTTTCAGAAACATTTAAACTATTTTCAAAGAAACGATGTATAGTAACTATAGTTTCCTCATCAAAATCATCAGGACTTCTGCCTTCAAAAATTTCTTTAATAAACATCTTACAAAGAGGTATAGGTAATTGATATATAAGTCTGCCTATTCCCAATCTTGCATATGCAACTATATTTTCATTTTCATAAAATACCCTTCCAACATCAAGTGCCATTTTAGCTTCCTTATATGATCTTGAAACCTCTTTTATCTCTCCTACAACTGTACCATATGCAACATTAACATCATAAACATCATGCTCTTCCAAATATTTTATAATATTTTGTGCAGTTGCATCTAACTGCTTATATGTATATATATCATCTAATTCCTTTACCAGAATAATATATTTCTCATCTACTGCCGTTACAAAATCATTATTAGTATCCTTGAACAAATCCTTAATCAATTCTAAAGAATTGCTATCTCTTACAAATTTAGTTTCAATAACATAAACTACTCTTCTTACAGTAGTATCTATATTGAGTTTTTTTGCCCGATTATAAATATCTACCAATAAAAGATTGTCCAACAAAAGATTTTTTACAAAATTATCTCTATCATATCTTTCCTTATATGCAACAAGCAAATTTTCAATATGATATGCCGCAAGCTTACCTATCATATATGTTTCATCTGTATTTCCCAAAGCTATAAGTATATATTCCAATTGATGCTCATCAAAAACTTTAAAAAATTGAAATCCTCCTATAACTTGTGATTCTGCCGGTGAATTTACAAATGACACTACAGCATTTTCATATTGTGTGGTTTCGCTAAATGTTGTTGCTAAAATTTTTCCCTCAATATCGCACACACAAAGCTCAGTTCTTGAAATCCCCTTTAGTCCATCTATCGTACTTTGTAATATTTGATTTGATATCATATTCTTCTCCTCTTTCTATTTTCTATTTCCAGACTATATTAAAAAATTAATAAATATATTTTTATATTTATTAAAGCAATATCTAAAGATATATAAATATAAACTTTTTTTTGTAGCAATATAAATAAAATTTAAAAAGTACATTTACTATATAATAAAACATTGTAACAAAAAAGGCAAGTAATTTTTGTATATATTGCTATTTTAACAAGGAATTATACTAAATATAATTGTAATTTTTAATTTTATATTAAATTGATAATTTTACCCATGTTAAATCTAAAATAATCTAAAATATTGCAGAATAGATTTAGCCATTCTGCAATATCTTAATAATTAAAATTATTCTTCTATATTATTTACTACTTTTTCTGCTCTTGCCTTTATTTCCTTATTTTGTATATCCATTGGGGCTTGCTCATATCTTACAAATTCATATGAATATTCTCCTATACCTCCTGTCATTGAACGTAAATCCGTATTATATCCAAATAATTCTGACATAGGCACCTGAGCCATAATAAGCTGATATCCGCTTCTGACACCCTCCATTCCTAAAACTCTGCCTCTTCTCTTATTTAAATCTCCCATAATATCTCCGGTAAATTTATCAGGGACAATAACCTTAATAGCAGCTATAGGTTCAAGTAAAATAGGATTTGCTTTCATAAAGCCTTCCTTAAATGCAATACGTGCCGCTAATTTAAAAGCCATTTCGGAAGAATCAACAGGATGATAAGAACCATCTTGTAAAATAGCTTTTATTCCTACTACAGGATAGGCTGCTAAAGGTCCACTAAGGCAAGCCTCAGCTATACCTTTTTCAACAGCAGGAAAATAATTTTTAGGAACAGCACCACCAAATACTGTTTCTTCAAACACATAAGTCTTATTTAAATCTCCTAAAGGTTCAAAGCACATTTTTACATCTCCAAATTGTCCATGCCCACCTGACTGCTTCTTATATCTTCCTATTGCTTCAACCTTATTTCTTATAGTTTCTCTAAATGCAAATTTAGGCTTCAATAATTCAATATCAACCTTATATCTATTTTTTAATTTACTTACTACAATATCAAGCTGCTGATCTCCTATGGCATAAATTAAAGATTGACGATTTTCATTATCAACAACTGTTTTCAATGTCAAATCTTCTTCCATAAGCTTTGCTAAGCCCGTTGACAATTTATCCTCATCACCCTTATTTATACACTTATATCTCATATATGTATATGGATTTGATATCTTTGGTCTATGATATAATATAGGAGCCGTTTTTGAAGCTATTGTATCACCTGTAGCAGTAAAACCAAGCTTTGCCAATGCACCTATATCTCCTGCTACAAGCTTATTAAGCTCAATTAATTCCTTTCCTCTAAGTGTATATACCTTTGAAATTTTTTCTTCTTTTTCCTTGGAAACATTATATACGATACTATCCCCATTTAAAGTACCGGTACAAATTTTAATAAATGAATATTTTCCAATAAATGGATCAACCATAGTTTTCCAAACCTTAACAGATAAATTAACATCAGGATCTGCATTTGCAACAAAATGCTCCCCTGTAGTAATATCTACGCCCTCTTCCTTCTTAAAATCAGGTGATGGAAAATACTTATCTATAGCTCTAAGTAATGATTTAAAGCCTTGTATATTAAGTCCTGAACCCATCAAAATAGGATATATTTGACATTTAGATACATTTTCTCTTATTGCATTATCTATTTCATCAAAAGTAAATTCATCTCCTGAAAAATATCTTTCCATATATTCTTCACTTGTTTCTGCAACAGCTTCCATAAGAGCTTCTCTTGCTATTTTTAAATTAGCCTGTGAATATTGTGGTATTTCACATTCATCATAATCAGAATATTTTGTAAATCTTCTGCCTTTCATTTTAACTACATTTACATAGCCCACAAAATGTTCATTTTCTCTTATTGGTAAATGAAAAGGTGCTATTTTTCTTCCAAATTTTGCATCTAATTTTACTATAAGTTCCCTATAGCTTGCTTTATCATCATCCATATTGGTTACAAAAAATAATCTTGGAAGCCTATATTTTTCGCACAAATCCCAAGCCTTTATAGTTCCAACCTCTATACCTGACTTACAATTTACAACAATTATTGCAGCATCAGCTACACTGACAGCTTCTTCTACCTGACCTACAAAATCAAAATATCCGGGAGTATCTATTATATTTATTTTAATATCGGACTCTTCTCCTTTGAACTCCAAAGGTATCAAAGCAGATGAAATAGAGAAGCCCCTTTTTTGTTCCTCTTTATCAAAATCACTGATAGTATTTTTGCCTTGTATATTTCCCATTTTAGGTATAGCTCCTGTTACAAAAGCCAATGCTTCCGCTACAGTAGTTTTGCCTGAAGCTCCATGTCCTAATAAAACCACATTTCTGATTTGTTTGCTATCATAAACATTCATTATAAAGAACCTCCTAAATTTTGTTAATTTTTTGTAGTAAAAGTAATCTTTTATTATCTATATTTTACTAAAATACAGCATTTTTTTCAATATATTTTGATTATTTTTTATATTTTTCTGAAACAATAATATAAATATAAATTTAATAAATAAGTCCCTTATCATTTACCTCATTACTTCAGCTTATTTTTATATTTTTATTGACAAAAATTATGTATTGAATGCAAATATAGCTTTAAATATAATTTGAAAATTATACCTTCATTTACTATAAAACTTTTTATTCGCAAGATTCTCCTATTTATAATTACAATTATCTTACTTTTATTTGAATTTACTTGCTTATTTTTCATACTATATTATAATTCTATATATTTGTAATATTTATGATTTTTATTATTTTTGAAAGTGAACTGTTATGAACAAAAAAATATTTGATTTTTTCAAAAAATATAAGCATGCTGTAGTACTTTTATATACTCCATTTTATATGCTTTGGTTTAATTATTTGGAAAAAAATATAACTAAAAATTACTATATTATTCATAGTAGATTTGACGATATGATTCCTTTTAATGAATATTTTATTATACCCTATTTGCTATGGTTTTTATATATAGCTATAGCTGTAACTTATTTTTTATTTAAAGATAGAATAGAATTTTTAAAATATTTTTCAATGTTGGCAATAGGTATGAGTATTTGCCTCTTGATATGTTATATCTTTCCAAATGGAACAGATTTCAGACCTGCTATCAACCCCAATAAAAATTGGGAAAGTCTAATAGTTTCAAGGCTCTATTCTATAGATACAAATACAAATGTGTTTCCAAGCATACATGTATACAACTCTATAGTAACTTACATAGCTATTAACAAGAGCAAATATTTTGTTAAAAATCATATTGTAAAAATATTTTCTTTGATTCTTACTTTCTCTATTTGTCTATCAACTATATTTTTAAAACAACATTCTATAATTGATATGATAGGTGGAGCATTCTTATCATATATAATGTATAATTTAATTTATATAAATATACCTGTAAGTGATTATAAGGATGAAAAAGAATTGGCAAGAGAAAGAAGCTTATAATATATAATATATAATATATAATTTATATTTACTAAAAGACACTAAAAATAATAAAAATGATATAGCTCATAATGAGCTATATCATTTTTATTATTTTTAGTGTCTTTTATATACAATTTTTCCACCTACAAATGTAGTATCAATATTATCATTTTCATCAAGTAAAAGCATATCGGCTCTTTTCCCTATTTTTATATCTCCAAGCTTATCATAAACTCCTATTAGTTTTGCCGGATTTTTAGTAAACATATCTATAATCTCTTCTATAGGTCTACTTGTAAATTTTAAAATATTTTTAAATGCCTTTATCATAGTTAATGTACTGCCGGCTCTTGCATCATTTGAAACAAGTCTTGCATCACCATCTTTAACTATAACATCATTTACACCTAATTTATACTTACCATCCTTAAGCCCTGCAGCCATAATAGAATCAGTTACAGCTATAACCTTATCAAGCCCCTTAGTTTTTATAATAAGTCTAATTGTTCCGGGATGTAAATGCTTACCATCACATATCATTTCACAATAAACTACATTTGATTCCAAAACTGAACCCCAAATAGCAGGCTCATGTTGATGTAATAATCTCATAGCATTACTTGTATGTGTAGCAGCCATAGCACCATTTTCTATTGCTTTATTTGCAGTCTCATAATCAGCACCTGAATGCCCTATTGCAACCTGTATTCCCATACCTTTTAAATGAGGAATCATTTGCAAATTCCCACTTATTTCAGGTGAAATAGTCATATATTTAATTTTACCTTCTGCTCTTTTTTGATATTCCATAGCAAGCTGAGAATCACCGGTTCTTAGCAAATGTTCAGGCATAGCTCCCTTATATTCAGGTGATAAAAATGGACCTTCCAAATGTATTCCCAAAATATTTGCTCCTTTTTTATCTTCTAATCTTGTCCATTTTTTATATTCATCTATACATAAAGAGGTTTGTTCAAATGTATCAGTTAATATAGAACAAAGCCATGATGTTGTACCTTGGCTTGCAAAAAATCTACAAATTTTTTCATAATCATCTGCACAGGCAGAATTAACATCTACTCCCACAGCTCCATGTGTATGAATATCTATAAATCCCGGGATTAATCTCTTATCCTCTAAGTCAATAAGCTCATCAAATTCATTGAAATCATCAATGCTATGACTTATTTTCAATATTTTTTCATCCTCCACCAATATATGTGAAAATCTAAATTCATTATCTAATAATACCAAACCATTTTTTAATAATGTTTTCATTTTACACCTCTTATTCTTTTTATTTTCAATCTGCATTTATCCAAGTATCAGCATATATATAAAATTTATCCTGATTTTTATAATAAAAATATCTATATTAATATTTTAATTATACTATAAACTTAGTTCTTTGCCAATTAATCTCGTGAACTACACACTATTTATCGCATAGGTGCTTCTTGCTTCAACCTTTATTGCATTTATCATTTTATTTCTAAAAATCAAAACGTCTTACACAAAGTCCACAAGCTTATATTCTGGTAGTTCACGCCCTTATATTATTTGTTTACACTGCTTCTAACAGTCTAAGTCCTTCTTTTTTTATATTTATTGCTGCATTTATATCTCTATCTATATTATTTCCACATTCACAAATGTATGTTCTTTCGTTTAGCTTCATTTTTTTCTTGTTACCACATTTACTACAAATTTGGCTACTTGCATACCACTTGTCTACTTTTACAAAATATTTCCCTCTATCTTGCAACTTGTACTCTAACATATTTTGAAAAATTCCATATCCATTATCTAATGTTGCTTTTCCATTTCCAAATCCTTTATTTGACATTGCTTTCATATCTAAACTTTCTACACATACCCCCAAATTATTGTAAAATTATTTTTATTTACTTTAAATTATTATAAAGCTTATAGCTTAAAACACGGATAAACTATTAATTCTCTTCTATTTTATCTTCATACCAAGGTACATTCTCTAATTCATTTAAATGCTCTAAGTATTCATTGTTTATTCTATTTACCTCTATATGCTCTTTTTCAAATTTAGGTATAATATCATTTACGTTATCAAAGTATACAATATTCTTTTGTATACTGCCTTTTACTATTCTATAGTCTTTCTTATCTTTAGATAAAAGCCCAACTGTAAACCTACCGCTATCATAATAGATACTGTCCTTGATATCATAGTCTTTATATTCATTGTCCGGTATATAATAACTTAATGTACCCCAATTTAATAAAGGTATATCATCCTTATCACCTTTTATTCTTAAATATATACTATTTCCATCAGCATATAAACTATTTGCATCTATATTTGCTATATGTTTGTATAGCTTTTCATCATCTATATAGTTTGTACCACTATTTCCTGTATCTACTACACAATCATAAAAATATGTAGGTATCTGTAACTCTGTTTCTAAATCATCAAAACTAGCTGAATTAACATCATAAGTTTGCTCTGTAATTTTAGAGTTATCTGTAACTGTACTAACATTTTTACTAGAATAATCATTCTTATCTCCAGTTTTGTCTTTATCATCACCGTACCTCTTATTACCTTGAACAATTCCTAATTCTTCATCAGAAGGACCCTTATAATCACCAACAGCTTCACCTCTTTGTTTCTTAGTATTATACTTCCACAACTCAAGATTAAAATTTGTTTCCAATGAGCCACCATATTTTTCTACTAGCTCTGCCAATTTAACATAATTATGTATTAATCCTTTTTGTCTTTCCGATAAACTTTTATATTGTTCACATAAAGCGTGTATCCTCTCTAATAAGCTATCATTTACATCATTTGTATTACTATAAACCATATACTCATTATATAGTGTTTCTATATCCTTGTATAATACAACTGTTTCATCTAATTGTTCTTGTGATAACCTATTTTCATCATCATAATCATCATCCTCTTCTATGCTATACTCATACCTATAATATTTGTTATTATACTTTAACAATATATCAGTCTTTAATTCATCTATAAAAGGTTTTAATAAGAAATCAATATTCACATCTGATTTATCATTTACATTCTTGTTTTCATTATATATACCCTTTATCTTATCTATATCTTGTGTGCTTATTAGTTTGGTTTCTTTTACTCCATCCGATAAACTTAATACGTCCGCTATTTCTTTATTATACTTTGACGTATCTATACTTAAATGCTGTTTTGTATTTTTTCCACAAGCACACAATAATAATGATAATGCACTAACTAAAATTAAACTGTATCTTTTCATAAAAACTCCTTATACTATTGCTCCACTTTGTTAGTATAATCTACTACTTAAAAGTAAAACCCTTCAAAATTTATTTTACTATTATTTTGTTTTTTTTCTTAACAATATCTTTATATATTTTTTTTTAAAATATGTTGATTTTATAAATATTAAGATTAAAAATTCAAAGGAGAAAACATATGAAAAAAACTAAAATTTTAGCTTTAGGCCTTAGTGCTTTATTCTTGGCAACTTCTATAAACAGCACTGCTTTTGCAAATTTTAGCGATGTCGTTATTAACTCAAATGAAGAAAATGGAGATGATGAACAAATAGTTGCTTATAGAGAAAAAAGTGAAGAAAAAAACACATATTATATGAAGATTTATAAAAAGAGTGGATTCAAACTTGAAGAAACAAAAGAAATCGGAACTTTAGATAAATCAAAACACGAAGGCTCTAATCCTAATTATTTATACAAATATTTTTCCGATATATTAAATTCTCAATTTAACAGTGCTTTAATACAAGTTATGCAAAAAGAAAATGATTCTGATAATCGTTACTGTATTACAGCTTATAGAGTAGGTAAATTAATTATAACTAATATTGCTACCGGAGAAATAATTGAAAGATATTATACCGTAACAACCCCTAAAGAATCTCAACCTCAAAAAGTTTCTTATACTTTAGAAAATTTAGGTGATACCGGATTTTATACAACTGATATAGAAGGAAATAATCGTATTCGAGATGAAGAACTTACTAAAACATTAACATCTGATAATAATTTAGTAAATTCCAGCTCTGATTCAGAAGAATCTGAAGCAAATACTGATGAAGACGAAGAAGAAAAAGATCCTAGATACAAAAATACATATGTATATAAATGGGCTAGTGGAGAACATGGACTTGCAAGTGAGATAACTCCTACTATAAATGATGTTATTAAGTACAAAGGAGAAAGTTTTGACTTTTCAGACATTAATAATGCTATACAATTCACAGAAGGACAAAAATCTAAAATAAGCAGAATAGAACCTATAAATTCTGATTCTTATCCTACAGAAGTAGGTGAATATTCTATTAAGGCGAAGATCTACTATATTGATAAATCTTCTAAAACTTATGAAGTCAAGGTAATAATAAAAAATGAAGCAAGACCACAAGATAATAGCCAAGTAAATCCTGATAATAATGGATCTAATAACTCAAATCCAAACACCGGTGGCTCAAGTGCAGGTGGCTCAAGCTCAGGTGCCTCAAGTGCAGGTGGCTCAAGCTCAGGCGGCTCAAGCTCAGGCGGCTCAAGCTCAGGCGGCTCAAGCTCAGGCGGTTCAAGTGCAGGCGGTTCAAGTGCAGGCGGTTCAAGTGCAGGTGGCTCCGGTAGAATTAAAGCTTCCGGTGGTGCCGGTATATCTAATAAAAATGTACAAAATACAAATATACCAAGCTATGTAGTATCAAATGGTCATTGGAATAATAATAATGGCAAATGGCAATATAAATCAAATAAAGAATTTAAAAATCAATGGGTTGCTATAAAAAATCCATATGCTAAACAAAATCAAGAAAGCTTCTCTTGGTTTAAATTCGATAAAGACGGTAATATGCTAACCGGATGGATTAAAGATGACAATGGCAAATGGTATTATTTAAATAGTATATCGGATGGTACATTAGGTGCTATGCTTACTTCATGGCAATGGATAAAGGATCCTGTAGATGGCAAAGAAAAATGCTATTATTTCAATCCTAACACTGATGGCACTAGAGGAATGCTACTTACAAATACCACAACCAAGGATGGATATCAGGTAAATGAAAAAGGGGAATGGGTAGTATCCGGTAAAGTTCAAACAAGATAAGAATAATAAATTCCTACAAACATTCTAATGCTTGTAGGAATTTTTTAATTTAGAAAGGATATTATGATAAAAAAATTATTTATTTTTATATTTTCATTTATATTAATATTTTCACTTAATATAACTAATATTTTAGCAAAGCAAAATACTAACATAATACAAAATAATAACGAAGAGAAAGTAAAAATCATACTCAAATTTATTGATACAGATTTTTCAGATACATATGAAGAAGAGGAATTATGTGAAATAGATTTAAATCTAATTAGAGAAAAAGGACTTGAAAATCAAATTTCAGATGCTGAAAATAAATTAGAATATTATCTTCCATATTTAAAAGAGAATTTAGATAAGCACCCAAGCTATATAGCAACTACACTTATTAATAGACGCAAAAGTCAAGGTAATGTGCCTATATATATTTTGACTGCTAAGGCAGGCAACTTGATTGTAAAGGATATGACTACAAATGAAGAAAAAACTTATCCTTACAATGTTAATAATCCTTCTAATATTGGAAAGCCTGAAGTCTTTTATAATTACCCTAAAATTGATGTGGATAAATATGAATATAGCTTTGATAAAAATGGAATTAAAAAGCTTACTTATACTACTGAAAGAAAAGTAATAGGTGATGATGATTATGATTATAGTGGCGATAATCCAAAGGCTGTTGATAAACATATTTATAAATGGGCAAAAGGAGAAAATGGTCTTGCAAGTATTTCAAATGCAAATATCAATATTATTAAAAAATTTGTTGGAGATGAAATTACAGAAGATGAAATAAAACAAGCTATAAGCTTTAGTGATGTAGGTATATTAAAAAATAAAGAGCTAATAACAGACTTTAATACTATAAAAACTGATAGCAAAAAAAATATGGATATAAAATTAAAAATTACTTTTAGAGATAATTCCCAAAAAATTTATAGTGTTAAATTACAGGTAATAGAAAAATTTGATGATAATAATACAGATAGTAGCTCCGATAATAATACTAATAATGTACCTGATAATAACTCTAATATCGGAACTGATAACAACTCCAATACTAGACCTGATGACAAATCCAATACTAAACCTGATAACAACTCCAATACTAAACCTGATGACAACTCCAATACTAAACCTGATGACAACTCTAATACTAAACCTGATGA
>CAMQCZ010000012.1 GCA_946999385.1 uncultured Lachnoanaerobaculum sp. | reverse complement strand
AAGCGGATGATCCTTATTTATAAATATATGTGCTTTTGCTTCAAATAATGGATAAAATTCCAGCTTATTATCTTTTATAAACTTTTGTATCACCTTTCTATTAAAATCATTTATATATAAAATACCGATTTGGCTTCTTGCATTCTTAACATCCTCTATTATTTCTACCGTTCTACATTCTCTTAAAGTAACATCATATTCTTTATAATTTACTTCATTTAAAAATGTAACAAAGGCATCTACAACAAAGCTGTAATGCTGTGTTGACACCTGAAAATGTTGCTTTTCAGGTGTCGCTTGTAAAAATTCACTCTCAAGCAAAGACATTTGTTCAACAACCTGCCTTGCATATCTTAAAAATTTACTTCCATTCGTTGTTATAGCTATGCCTCTATTAGTTCTGTTAAAAATCTGAAATCCAAGTTCCCTCTCAAGCTCATGTATAGAATTTGTAAGACTTGGCTGAGAAATAAATAAGGCCTTTGCAGCCTCATTTATCTTTCCTTTTTTGGAAACCATTACTATATATTTTAATTGCTGTATAGTCATTATTTTTCGATTTTTTCATTTAATTCAGCAAAAGAAGTAACCATACTTGCCAAATTTTGTATATTACTAGGTATTATAATTTTAGTTGATTTACCATCTGCAACCTTTTCAAAAGTTTCAAATCCTTTAAGAGTAAGTACAGCCTGTGTAGGATGTGCCTCATTCAGAACCCTTAAGCCTTCAGCTTGGGCCTGTTGTATGGCTAATATAGCCTGTGCCTTACCTTCAGCTCTTTTGATTGCAGTTTCTTTATCAGCCTCTGCATTTAAAATAGCAGCCTGTTTTGCACCTTCAGCCACTAAAATAGCACTTTCTTTTTGTGCCTGTGCCTCTAAAATATTAGCCCTCTTTTCACGTTCGGCCTTCATTTCCTTTTCCATGGCAATTCTAATATCCTCAGGAGGCAGGATAGATTTTAACTCAACCCTATTAACCTTTATTCCCCAAGGATCTGTAGCTTCATCAAGCTCCTGTCTCATAGTTGTATTTATAACATCTCTAGATGTCAATGTTTGATCTACAGTCATATCACCTATGATATTTCTAAGTGTTGTAGCAGTCAAATTTTCTATAGCTGCCATAGGTCTTTCAACTCCATAAGTATATAGCTTAGGATCCGTAACCTGATAATAAACTATAGTATCTATCTGCATAGTGGCATTATCCTTAGTTATAACAGGCTGTGGAGGAAAGTCTACAACTTGTTCTTTTAAGGAAATAATCTTAGATACCTTATCAAAAAATGGATTTATAAAATTTAATCCTGATTTCAAAACCTGATTATATTTTCCAAGCCTTTCAATCACATATACTCTTGATTCAGGAACTATTTTTATTCCCTTTAATGTAATACTTAAAATCAAAACTAAAATAACAATAATAAAAGCAAAACTAAATTCCATAAAAACCTCCTTATAATTTTATTTTATTACCGACAAAGCCCTTTATAGGTACGTTGTCATTAATCTGATACTCTTGCTTACTGAAAGCCAGCCAAATTGTCCCCTTATATTTTACATCATATTGGAAACAACCCTCATTATCTTTATCTATAAGCTTAACAATTTTTACAACTTCTTTTCCGAGTATATCCTTTGTTTTTATGAATTTCGAGCAAAATCTTCTTAATGATATTAAAAAAGCAAGTGATAAAACAAAGAAAATAGGCACCTCTATAAATATATTATTAACAAAAATACTGATTATAAATACGACTGCGGCAGCCATCGCAAACCATATAGAAACAAGAGCCGGAATGGCAATCTCTATGATAATGCAAATAGCAAATACCATACTCCAAAACACCATAGCTATCTCCTTTCTTTTTAATCCCTATTATACCATATTACTTTGTTAAGATATATATATTTTTTTATTTATTTTTCCGGTATAACTATTCCAATATCCACATTAATAAGTCTTCCTATTTTATCCCTTGCAAACTCACTTAGCAATCCCTTCTTCAGATAACCTATAGATATAGTAAGACTTGACTTGACACAAAGCTCACATTCTCCAATATCTCCATTCATACCACTATTTATATCAATGGATACTACAAAAGCATTTGACGAATTTATTTTACATATAAGCTGAGCAAGCTCTTTTTTTAGTTTTCCTTTAAAACCGGTTCCATATATAGCATCTACTATGTAAGCATAATCCTCAAAATCAGTATTAGAATTTAAAATTTCATATTCTATTCCATTTTCCATACATTTATCAAAATAATATTTTGCATCCTGAGAAAACCTTTCTTCAATTAAAAATAACCTACAATAAATCCCCTTTTCTTTTAATAAATTTGCCAAAACATAAGCATCGCCCGCATTATTTCCTACTCCACAAATAATAGCAACATTTTTTTGCCATTCTAATGCTTCAAAAACAGCCCTTCCGGCTCTATACATAAGCTCTTTGCTCGTAACAAAATTATCTATGGTATATTTATCAGCCTTTCTCATTTCTTCAACAGATAATACTATTTCATCCATATACTAAAGCCTCCGTAATAAAATATAAAAATGCCAAAGCATTACACCTTGGCATCCATATTTTATAATATTTATCTCGTCTTAGTCTTCTCTCCATCCGAATTAACATAATAATTATCAATCCACTTATCTCTTACTAATTTACCATCTTCTTCATCAAGATAATACCAAGTACCGCTAATTCTTAACCATCCCGTTTTCATGACTCCATTTTTATCAAGGTAGTAGATATCGTCATCATAAGATATCCAACCGGAGATTGGATTACCAGATTTATTAACAACAGTCCATTCATTTTCTACCTTTTTCCAAGAATAAGAATCATCTAATATTTTTGTGTCTGGTAATGCAAAAGTAGATATAATAGATATCATGGAAATAGAGGCTGTTAATAACAAGCTATATATTAATTTTTTCAATGTACATGACCTCCTCTCCTCTTATGCAATGATAGTATAACACAAAAACTTTTTTTGTTAAGTCCTTATGCCATATAGTAAGAACATTGTAAGGAAGTTGTCATAAAATACAACTATGCCAAACTTTTAATATATTTCCTATATAAAAGCTTTTTAGTAATCAACTTGTCCACATTTTTCTGCATTTACAGGATAAAATATTGTGGATAATGTGAATAACTTTTCTACAAAAGCCTGTATAAGGCTATTTTAAGCCTATAATTTTTTGATAAATTCACAAAATTATGTGGATAAATCGCACTTTATCCACATAAACTTTCTTGTACAAATATTCTATTTTAAAGCTTTTCTAGTAAATGCAAATATCAGTCTTAAAAATCATATTCACAACCAGACATTTGTATTGTATATAAAATTTCAAAATTATAAAAAAAGCTCAGGTGTAAAAGCAGGCTCTTTCCTTTTTTATACTTAATATTATAATCTATATTAAATAATCGCAAAAGAAAATGTCAATATAAAAGTGTATATAGTCTCTTTTATACTGACATTTAATATTATAGCTTATAATTGTATATCTAATTATAATTTTATATTGAATTTTTCAATCTTTTATGCTATAATAAAAACAATAAAAAACAAGCTTTAATACTTGTCTTTATATTAATATTTTCCGGAAAGGAGATTCTTATGTTTTATACTATTTTAGGAAGAAATATTGAAATAACAGAAGGTTTAAAAAAAGCTATAGAGGATAAATTATCAAAGCTTGATAAATATTTCAAGAAAGATATAAATGCAAAAGTAACGCTAAGCGTACAAAAGTCCGAGCAACGTATTGAGGTTACCATACCTACAAAGCATAGAATTATACGAGCTGAACAAAGTGCCGATGATATGTATGTAGCTATAGATATGGTCAGCGATATTATAGAAGCCCAAATCAAAAAATATAAAAATAAATTAATAGACAAAAAACAAGATATTCATTCTTTCTCAGATTTATTTATTAATAATAACGATGATAATGATTTGGATGATAATATAAAAATAGTAAAATTCAAAAAATTTAATATTAAACCTATGACAGCCGAAGAAGCTTGCCTACAAATGGAAATGCTTGGACATAACTTCTTTGTATTTAACAATTCCGGCACTGAGCAAATGGCTGTTGTATACAAAAGAAAAAATAATACCTACGGTCTTATAGAAGCCGACTATTAATAACATACAAAATAATACATATAGCATTATAAAAGCTATATAAAAACAAAATATAATAATCTCTCCAATTTCTATAAACATTTCAACTAAAGCAAATTATCTTAGTAATAATTTCTAAGATACAAATATTATAAAAAACGCTGTAAGCCTTTTGCCTACAGCGTTTTTTTAAATCCCTTTAAAATAAAATGTAAATTTCATTTTTCCTTTAGTATCAAGCAAATATTCATCATGAGGTTTAGCACCCCAACTATCATCTCCACCTATTCCCATCAAGGCTTTATTTACTCTAACTACTGTATTAAATATTTTTGGTAATTCATAAGAATGTTTTGCCTGCTCAAGCTGATTTGGAGTATATGGCAAAGCACTGAAGCTCATATAACCATTTTCCTTATCATATTCAAAGCAAATCCCCCTACCCTTATCATCTAAAATTTTTGCATATCTAACATCTTCTTTATTTCCACATTCCTGAGGAATCAAATATTTAGCCATATTATCAATAATTTTATTTTTATAAATGCCGAGCTTTCCACCTTTTTTTCTGTCAGCATATGTTTCGCTTTCTCCAAGCCCATACCATTCTAAATTATCATAATCGGCACTTAGCTTGAATAAAACTCCAAATTCCGGCATAGTATCAAAATTATATTTATTGTCATATTCTAAAGTGATTTTCACCTTAGCATCCTTAAAAATCTCATATTTAAGCTCACAATAAGAATCCGGAAATGTAGGCATAATATATTTGAAAGCTACAGCTATACTATTTTTATAAACCCAAAGCTCAGGCTTTAACATTTTTATTATTCCATTCTCCTCATACTTATGGCTTAAATAATCACTTGCAGCCTTCCATCTCGCAGCTCTAAAAGGCATTAAATTACCATAATCATTATCTGTACAAGCTCTCCAAAAGTTAGGTCTTGGTATATCTTCAAATAATTCTTTACCGGCATATTTATATGAAACTAAGCCTCCATTCAAATAAGAAAATAGTATTTCAAAATTATCTCCCTTAACGCCTATATTATGTACACTCCTTACTAATTTCAAATCAGAGTATATAGTTTCATTGTTTTTAATCTCAAGACCATTTTCTATATGAAATATTTTTTCACCAAAAGCTATTTCATGACCTTTTTTTGCCCATGATTCATCTTCCTTTAATAAAAATGAAATATTTATTACATATTCACCTTTTATTTTTAAATCCTCTAAATCCAGATAATATCTCTTAGCAGATAAGGGTAAAACATCTACATCTATATATTTTTGATATATTATTTTTCCCTCTCTTTTTATAACTAATTTACAATCAAATTTATTTACATTAACAAATAAATTTTTATTAATTATATCAAAGGTTTTATCATTAAATTTAATGCTTATATTTTGATAGTTAAATTTTACCTCCTGCATTTTAGGAGAAGGTTCTCTATTTTCACCATAAACTATACCATTTCCACTAAAATTATAATCACAAGGTCTATCATAAAAATCTCCGCCATAAGCCTGGAATTTTTCACCGAATCTATTTTTTGCAAGTATACTCTGATCAATATAATCCCAAATAAAGCCCCCCTGATATCTTGCTTCTCTGTCGCTAAGCTCTGTATACTTATGCATAGCACCACAAGAATTTCCCATAGCATGGCTATATTCACAACAAATAAATGGCTTTTCTTTATTATTTCCCAAAAATTCTTCTATTTTAGCTACGGATGTATACATTTGACTCTCGATATCACTTGTATCATTATAAGCTCTATCATTAAAAATACCTTCATAATGAACTAATCTTGTACTATCTATATTTTTAAGATATTTAAACATTTCGTAAATTACACTTCCACCATAAGATTCATTTCCAAGAGACCATATTAAAATAGACGGATGATTTTTATCTCTTTCAAACATAGAATTACACCTATCTATAAGCATAGGCTCCCATGACTTATTATCCTTTGGAACTATATAATCCAAATCCTTATTATTCATATATTCATCCCAGGATCCATGTGATTCCATATTATTTTCATCTATTCCATACATCCCATAAATATCCATAAGCTCATAAAGGTAGGAATTATTAGGATAATGACTTGTTCTTATGGCATTTATATTATTTTGCTTCATAGTAATAATATCTTTTAAAATTTCAGATTTTGTTATGGCTCTTCCGAATTTTGAACTAAAATCATGTCTATTAACGCCCTTAAATACTATTCTTTTATTATTCAAAAGCATTAGACCGTCTTTTAATTCAAATTTTCTAAATCCTACATTCTGTTTTATTACCTCTAAAAGCTCATTATTATTATCATAAATTTTAAATAAAAGCTTATATAAATTAGGCTCCTCAGCACTCCAAAGCTTAGGGTTTTTTATATTGTAAATTTTTGATATATTTGTATTATTAATCTCTATTTTCTCATTCTCAAATAAATATATGTCATCCTTGAATAAATCCAATAATATATATGAATTTTCTATAGTAGCTTTTATTTTCAAATCCAATAATAACTCAGCTTCTGTTAAATCTTCATTCAAATCGGTGCGTATTTTTATATCACTAATATGAGCCTTTGGATAAGTAAGCAAATATACATCTCTATAAATACCTGAAAATCTGAAAAAATCCTGATCCTCACACCAACTTGAAGCTGAAAATTTAAATACCTGAACAAATAGCTTATTTTCACCGTCAATAATATATTTAGTCAAATCAAATTCAGCACTTGTAAAGCTATCCTCATGATATCCTATATAATGCCCATTAATATATATATTAAATGCACTTTCTACGCCTTCAAAAATTATATGAATGTCCTTATTTTTCATATTTTCATTCAAATAAAAATATTTTACATATGTAGCTACAGGATTAAAATCCAAAGGCACTTCTCCCGGTCTTATATATTCATGACCTTCCCAAGGATATTGAACATTTACATATTGAGGACAATCATAGCCTTCCATTTGAATATGTGAAGGCACTCTTATATCATCCCAATTTTTTGAAGAATATTCCATACTATATGCTTTATCAATAATAGAATTATAATTCTTTGCATAATGAAATTTCCATATTCCATTCAAGCTATAATAAAAACTGCTCCTTTTTTCATCCATCTCTAAAATATTTTTATAATGAATATGATCAGAATGTGCAATTTCACAATTGTATTTAAAATACTCTGGATCTCTAAGCTTATCTAAATTAAATTTTTCCATCTCATCTCCTAATATTTTTATTTAATTGCTCCGGTAATTCCCTCTGTAAAATTTTTCTGCAATAAGAAAAATACTATAGCAGTAGGAATAGTACATAGAAATACTGCAAGCATCAGCATACCATAATCTGTTACATAGCCCTCTTTAAGATTTGCAACCAGCATAGGCATAGTTATGCTCTTTTGATTTGTCATAATTACCTTAGGCCATAAATAGCTATTCCATGCAGCCATAAAGGTAATCGTCATAGCCGCGGCAAATGTTGATCTCATTGTAGGAATAAATATTCTATAAAATATTTGAAATTCGCTTAAACCGTCCATCCTTGCAGCTTCTATAATATCCCTTGGAAATGATCTTGCACTTTGTCTAAATAGCATAATCAAAAGCGGAGTTGATAATGTAGGTAGGATAAAACCCAGTGTAGAATTTAACAAACCCAATTCCGAAAACATCTTATATAAAGGTACCATAATAGCTACAAAAGGAATCATCATAGATAATAATATAATACTCATAAGCTTATCCTTAGCCTTATCATGATAAATCTCAAAGCCATATCCTGCTAAAGAACAAATAAATATAGAAATAATTGTAAGTATGAGAGCATATTTTATTGAATTAAACATTGCATTTTTCAAATTATATTGCAGCATCAAATTTTTAAAATTATTGATAAGCTCAAATCCCGGTATAAGTCTACCCTTACTTACATCTATACTTTTATTAGTTGCCGCACTAAACATCCAATATAAAGGAAAAACTGACAGAAAAGCAACTATATCCAAAAATAAATATGACAATATCTTCTTTCCTCTAGTCACGTTTATCACCTACTTTCAACTGTATAAAAGCTAAAATTAAAACTATTATCATTATAAAATAAGACATTGCAGAAGCATATCCAAAATTAGGAACAAATTTAAATGAAGTATTGTAAATATAATGTGTCATTGTAATTGTAGCATTACCCGGACCACCACCTGTTAAATTAACTGATTCATCAAATAATTGCAAAGTTCCATTTGTAGACATAATAGCTGTAAGCAATATAGTCGGCTTGAGTAATGGCATAGTTATCTTAAAAAATGTCTGTACAGGATTTGCCCCATCTATTTTAGCGGCTTCATACACTGAATATTCTATATTTTGTAATCCTGCCAGATAAAATACCATATTATATCCTGTCCATCTCCAAACTAAGGCTAATATCAATACAAATCTGGCACTGTTTGCATTTGCCAAAAAATTATACCCAATACTAATTATACCCAATTTTATAAGAATAGCATTTACAAGACCGTCAACTGCAAATAAAGATCTGAATATTGTAGCATATGAAACCAAAGAGCTTGCACATGGCAAAAATATTGCAGTCCTATACAAAGCCTTATATTTTATATTTTTATTATTTAATAAAGAAGCTAAAATAAGTGCTAAAATAAGCATTATAGGAACCTGTATTATCAAATATATAAAACAATTTATTAAGGATTGCATAAATACCGTATCCTTAAACATTCGTACATAATTATATAAACCTGCAAACCTTAAATTTGTACCTTTACCTCTTTTCAAGGATAATAAAAAAGCATATATCATCGGATAAAAGCTCATTAAAGCTATTAATAAAACGGCAGGACTAAGAAATATCCAACCTGCCATATTCTGCTTTTTTGATAAAGCTATAGGCTTTGCCATATTTTTTATCCACCTCCTTATATATTTTTATGTTAATAAAAGGGGCTATACAGCCCCTTTTGTCATTTTACTAAATAAATTACTATTCCATCGCAAACTCTACCGTTTCCTGTGCTGTCTTTAAGGCTGAGTCTATATCTGTTCCTAACATAATATTTTGTAAGGCTGTAGCTATAGCCTCCCTTCCTTCATAATAATAAACACCTGTATTATTACTTGGAACCTTTGTAGCATAATCTGTTATATCCTTATATATTGCCTGACCACCGAAAAATTCCTGTGGCTTTGAGTATATCTCGCTCTTACCTGCAGGTATATATGTAGCTAAAGCCCCTGCCTGTGGTAATATAGTTTCATAAAATTCTACACTTGAACCGAAAGTTGCTTTCAAAAAATCTACTGCCAAAGCTTTATTTTTAGTATTTGAAGTTATAACCCAGCTTGAACCTCCATTATTTGAATAATTGGTAGCTCCCTCAACCTTATCAAGTTTAGGTATGTCAGTAACTCCCCATTTACCTGATTGATCCTTTGCTGCCTGTACACTACCCAAAATCCAGCATCCATTAATAGTACCTGCAACAGCACCTGTATTCATGCCACTTACATATTGATCCCAGTCATTAACCTCTATCAATACTCCTTCTTTTTTCATCCTTGTGTATGTTTCTATCACCTTCTTCAAAGTATCGTTATTAGTTATATCAGGATTTCCTTTTTCATCAAATATTGAAGCACCTGCTGATTGTAGCATTATAAATACAACATCAACCTCACCGGATAATGATGATAATAAAGGCTTACCTGTCTTTTCCAATACTACCTTTCCTTTATTTATATATTCGTCCCAAGTAATATTCTCAAAATCTTTTAAAGTAAAGCCTGCCTCCTCCAATATATCGGTCCTATATGTAGCTATAGCAGTACCATTATCAAAAGGTACTCCATAATGCTTACCATCTACTATAGAATAATTTGTCTTGGCTTTTGCAAAATCATCATAATTTATACCTGAATCTTCCAAATCAAGAAAAATGTCAGGATAAGTTAAAGTGTTTTTTTGGAATGCATTATCCTGCATAAGTAATATATCAGGCAAAGTGCTCAAATCTTTTGAGGTTGCAGCTGTAGATAATTTTGTTTGAATATCAGGCCAAGGAGTTTCTACTATATTCAATTTAAAATCAGGATGATCCTTTGCATATATTTTTTGTGCTTCATTCATAGCATAAATATTAAAGTTAGGATCCCAGCACCATACTGTCAGTTCCTCTTTTTTATCCTTTGTATCCGACTTATCATCTGTTTTTTCTTGGGTATTCATATCGGTCTTAGCACTCTCTTGTGTATTTTTACCGGCACAAGCACCTAAACTAAAAGCTAAAACTGTCATTATTCCCAAAGCTAAAATTTTATTTTTCATACCAATACCTCCTGAGTCTATGCATCACGCAAGATAAGTGCATAGTTATTTTGCACTATTATCTTGTCTAAATTATAAGATTTATTGGCTATACTTGTCAAGCATTTTTATTTATTATTAAATAGTTTATAAAGTATGCAGTATATTTTTGTATATTAGGCCTTTATTTTGAGTTCTTTATATTATATAGCAAGCTAAATACAAAAAATTGACATCAGCCTTTATAGCATCTATTTTCTCCTTTAAATAAAATCACTCTATCTCCAAGCTCTATTTTTGTATCTCCTGCAACTAAAATAATTTCTACATCTCTATTTATAGAAACAATAAGCTCATTTTGTTGAAGCTCCAATTCCTTAATATATCTATCCTTCCATTTATGATTTTGAGTAATACTAAATTCTAAAAGGTCTTGAGAGCTTGAATCAAAATATTCCTGACCACTTATAACTATAACATCACCAAGCTCTATAACAACATCTCCTTTTGGAACTATCACCCTTCCTTTTCTAATTATCTTACATATAATAAATGATTGTCGACATTAATATCCCTTAAAGCTTTTCCTATAAAGCTACTTCTTTTTGTTATCTTAAATTGAATAAAATTAATAGCACCCTTATCTACATAATAATTAAATGTTCTAAGAATAGTATCCCCGGGATCTATCATATCACTAATCTTTATCAGCTTAGGCATAAAGGTTCCCTGTAATAAAGAAGAAAGTATACAAATTCCAAATACAATATGATAAATATCAATGGAAAAGTCTATTTTAGTATTAATTGCCATTATGGCAAAAACAATAGCCGCAGCTCCTCTAAGACCGACAAAAGAAATAGTTAAAAGCTGATTATTCTTAAATTTGAAAAGCTTCATCAGAATAAAAACACATAGTGGTCTTGCTAATATTGTCATAAATAACATTATAATAAGAGCTGAAGGTAAGCTGCTTATTATTCTTGAGGATGTTGAAAGTAAACCCAAAAGATAAAATAAACCTATACTCATAAGCTCAGTAAAACCGTCAAAAAAATATACAATATTCCTCTTGCCTATAAAATCCTTATTACCTACATAAATACCAAAAATATAGACTGCAAGATAAGCATTACCCCCTGCTATATTAGTCAAAGAATATGTAAATAAAGCCATGGCAAACATAAATACTATAGCAAGTCCGTCTTTTTTCAAATCAATATAGTCTATTAATTTTGAAACAAAATATGCAATTACAAATCCGAATAAGGCACCGAATACAAGCTGCTTAAATATCATTAAAGGGATAAATATTTTTGTCCCCGATATCAATGATAAAAATATCATAGTCATTGTATAAGCAACAGGATCATTTGAACCACTTTCTAACTCTAATAAAGAAGCCGTATTATATTTTAAATTTAATTTCTTGGATACTAAAATATTTGAAACCGAAGCATAATCAGTAGAAGCTATAATAGAACCTAAAAGCATGCTTTCTAAAAATGGAATTTTTAATATATAATATGCAAAAGCCCCAACTAATAAGGCAGTAAACACAACTCCAAAGGAGGCTAAAATTCCGGCAGGTTTTGCAACCGATTTAGCAAGTTTCCAATTTGTTCCAAAACCTCCATAAAAGATAATTATTACAAGTGCAAGACTTGCAAGTTTTTCTGATATTTGATAATTTTCAAATTTCATTCCTAATAAATTCGAAAAAATTCCCAAAATCAAAAATAATAACAAAGAAGGAATACCCGATCTTCCTGAAATATTTATTGCTACTAAAGCTACTAATAAAATAATAGAAATTATTAATAAAAAAATATCCATTCCCCCTTTACAATTTTAAATATCAAGTAAGTAAATATTTAATACAAATATCTAAAGCATTAGTTTCCTCATCTATATTTATAATAGCATAGCTTGCTTTTCTTCCTTCCTGCCTTGGATATGAAATGCTTCCCGGATTTAATAAAATCAGCTTATCATTTTTTTTATAAAAGGGTTTATGTGTATGTCCGAATATTGCCAAATCAAAGCCTCTTGAGCTTGCTTCATCATAAAGCAGCTGTGTACTCAAACCTACATTATACAAATGACCATGAGTTAATAATATCTTATAGCCTTTTATTTCAAGCTCTCTTTCATCATCTAAAAAAGAAAAAAAATCATTATTTCCTCTAACCATAACACAATTTACATTAGCCATTGATTCTATCTTATTTTCACTACCTTCAATATCACCCAAATGAAATAGCATATCAGCTTTTTCAATCTTCAGAACCTTCTCTAAATTATCCTCATATCTATGCGTATCACTTACTACCAAGATTTTCATATTCAAGCTTCTCCTGCATTAATTCGAGTGCCTTGCCTCTATGACTTATAAGATTTTTTGTAGTACTGTCAAGCTGTGCCGCTGTACAGGCAAATTCAGGCAGATATAAAATCGGATCATATCCGAATCCATTTTCACCGCTAATTTTATCAGAAATAAACCCCTCCATAGTAGCCTGTGTAGATAAAAGCTTTGAATTTGGTAAAATGCAAACTATACAGGCTACAAATCTGGCACTTCTCTCTTTTCCCTTTGCATTTTTCATTCTACTAAGTATAACTTCATTTTTAAATTTATATGAGGTGGATTCTCCTAAATATCTTGCAGAATATATTCCCGGTTCTCCATTCAAATAGTCTATAACCAAGCCTGAATCATCAGCCATAACTATTCCGCCAACCTTATCCCATATAGCCTTTGCTTTTATACAGGCATTTTCATAAAAGCTTTTTCCATTCTCCTCAATTTTCAAATCAAGCCTTAAATCCTTTAATGGTATTATTTCAAAGCTCCTCAATATTTGTCTTATCTCACTTAGCTTATGTTCATTATTTGTTGCAAAAACTATTTTATTCATCCTTAATCCTCTTTTTCGGTTTTTCTCCCATAAAGGAATATAAATATGTCTTTAACATCCCATTATAAATTTTTCTATTTTTATCAGCTTTTCTACCTATATATTTTTCTGTATCCAAAACAGAGCTTATAATAAACATAGACCATGAATCCAATTTATTAAAACTTTTCCCAAGATTTTCATATATATGCTTAATATTTTCCTTATCCTCTATTCTTTCACCATAAGGTGGATTTGTAATTATAAATCCATATTTTTTAGGATGTGATAAATCTTTTACATCTCTTTGTTGAAAATGTATATATTTCTCAACTCCGGCATCTATAGCATTTTGTTTTGCCGCTTTTATAATTTTAGAATCTATATCATAGCCCTGTAAATTTAATTTTATATCCTCTTTAAGCTCTTCCTCAAATGCTTCTTCAAATGCCTCGTACCATACTTTTTTGGGAACTATATTATCCCAGCTCATTGCATTAAATTCTCTATTTCTACCAGGTGCAATATTAAGTGCCATCATAGCGGCTTCAATCAAAAATGTGCCGGAGCCACAAAAAGGATCTATTAAAATCCTATCCTTTTTCCAAGGACTGAGCATAATAATAGCAGCGGCCAAAGTTTCAGTAATAGGTGCCTTTGAAACCAATTTTCTATATCCTCTTTTATGCAAAGATTCTCCACTCGTATCAAGTCCAAGTGTTACAATATCCTTATTTATACTTATTCTAAGCGGATATTCCTCTCCCGATTCTTTAAATAAATTTTTTTCATATATAATTTTTAATTTTTCTATAATCGCCTTTTTAACTATAGACTGTATATCGCTGGGTGAAAAAAGCTTACTCTTAATACTATTAGCCTTTTTTACCCATATCTTTGAATCTTCTTTGATATAATTTTGCCAATCTATCGCCTTTATTCCTTGAAATAGCTCTTCATAGCTATTTGCCTTAAACTCAGCTATTAAAATCATCACTCTCTCTGTTGTTCTAAGCCAGATATTAGCTCTTGCTATACCCTCAGCATCCGCTTCAAAATAAACTCTTCCATCCTCTACTCTTGTAACCTCATAACCCAGGTCTATAATCTCTCTTTTTAATATAGCTTCCATGCCGAAATGGCAGGGTGCATATAAAGTATATATTTTATTCAATATTAATCTCCCTTAAAATATCTCCATCCAAAGATATTACTTTAAAATTTTTTCCGTCTAAAATAGCATAAGAATTTGGATTGCCACCCTTAGGTATAGAAATAGATCCTGGATTTAATATATAAATACCATCTCTTTTCTCAGCTATAGGCAAGTGTATATGCCCAAAAATAAAGGCACTCCCCTTTTCTAAGGGTGGTAAATTATCCGGTGATTTCAAATGTCCATGTGTCAAATAAAAGGTAATATCGTTTAAAACAAGTATACTATAATCTGACATTATAGGGAAATCCAAAACCATTTGATCAACCTCACTATCACAATTCCCCCTAACTGCATAAATTTTATCCTTTATAGAATTAAATAAAGGAATAACCTCCTTGGGATTATAATCACGTGGTAAATCATTTCTTGGTCCATGATATAATAAATCACCACAAAGTATAAGCCTTTTAGCACCTGTTTCTTTAAATTTATCAACTATTTTTTTAGCATAATATGCACTTCCATGCACATCACTAGCAAACATATATTTCATACTATCCACCTATCAAAAACTTGTTTATGTTCATTTGAATTTATTTATTTATATTATAACATAAAACTAATGCTTTCTTTAGTATTAATTTGGGAATCTTAAAATATATTTTTCATTAATATATATCAAGATTTTTATTTCACTTTAGCAATTTAAACTTTTATGGTTTAAAGTGTTGACAAAGATTTTATTTTGTAGTATCATCTTCATAACACAATTTAATGGAGGAGAAAATTATGAAAAATAAACTATTAATGGCTTGCTTAAGCCTTGGATTGGTCTTTGCTTTATCAGCCTGTGCTAATAATCCACAAAAAAAAGAAAGCACAGCCGATACTACACAAGCCGCTCAAACAACCGATAATACAAGTAATAATGGGCAGGTTTATAAAATCGGAGTATTACAGCTTGTTCAGCATCCTGCTTTAGACGAGAGTAATAAAGGCTTTTTTAAAGCATTTGAAGATGAAAATATTCCATATGTAGCTGATCAGCAAAATGCAGGCGGAGAAATAAGCACAGCACAAACTATTGCAGATAAATTAGTTAGCGACAAAAATGATTTGATTTTTGCTATCGCTACACCTGCAGCACAAGCAGTTGCCGGACTCACAAGTGATATACCTATTGTAATAACAGCAGTTACAGATCCCAAAGATTCAGGTCTTGTCGACAGTAATGAGGCTCCCGGAAAAAATGTAACAGGAACATCTGATTTAACTCCTGTAAAAGAGCAAATTCAATTATTAAAAAATCTTTTACCTAACGCAAAAAAAGTCGGTATGTTATATTCATCAGCAGAAGCCAATTCAGTTTTTCAAATAAATATTGCACATGCGGCCTGTAAGGAAGAAGGCTTGGAATATGAAGACTTTAGTGTTTCAAGCTTAAATGAAATACAGACAATAGTAGAATCAATGATAGGTAAAGTTGATGCAATATATGTTCCTACCGATAATATGGTAGCTTCCGGTATGTCAACAGTATCTATGATAGCAACAAATGCGAATATTCCAATAATAGGTGCAGAGGTTGCACATGTAAAGAATGGTGCCTTGGCTACATATGGTATAAATTACTTTGAACTTGGCTACCTTGCCGGCAAACAAGCTATCAGAATTTTAAGAGATAAAGAAAATCCTGCAAATATGCCTATAGAATACCTTGATAAAAGCAAATGTGAATTTTCAATAAATGATGAATTGGCAAAGAAGCTAAATATTGATACTTCAGTTATTAAAAAATAATCAAAGGACGATTTTTCGTCCTTTCTTAAAATCAGGAGGATATATGTCTTTTTTTATTAGTTTAATCCCCTCTCTTAACGGCTCCTTATCGCAAGGCTTACTTTGGGGAATTATGGTTCTTGGTGTATATATAACATATAGAATTTTAAATATAGCTGATTTAACAGTAGATGGAAGTTTCGCCCTAGGTGCTTGTGTATGTGTAATAGTTATAACAAAATACAATTTTCATCCATTAATTGCACTTATCTTTGCAACTTTATCAGGCTTAATCGCCGGCTTAATAACAGGTATCCTGCATACATTTTTTGAAATTCCGGCTATTTTAGCAGGTATTTTAACACAAATATCAATATGGTCTATAAACCTTGGAATTATGGGAAAAAGTAATATTCCCTTACTTAAATCAAGAACAATTTTTTCGGATTTTGATAAAATATGCTACTTTAATTCAAATACAAATATAATAATAATCGGTTTTATAATATCAATACTCAGCATATGCACACTCTATCTATTTTTCGGTACTGAAATAGGAGCTGCGATAAGAGCTACCGGAAATAATGAAGCCATGCTTAGGGCTTTAGGCGTAAATATTAAAAATACAAAACTTTTGGGACTTATGATAAGCAACGGACTGGTCGCTTTATCAGGTGGATTGGTTGCACAAAGTCAAAAATATGCCGATATAAATATGGGAACAGGTGCAATAGTTATAGGCTTAGCTTCTATAGTTATAGGTGAGGTTATATTTAGTAAATTTATCAATTTTATGTTCAAATTCACAAGTACCATTGTTGGCTGTATAATATATTTTCTCATACGTGCAATAGTTTTAAAGCTTGGTCTAAATGCCAACTATATGAAGGCCATATCTGCAATTTTAGTATTTATTGCCCTCAGCCTTCCAATTATAAGTCAGAAAATAAAAAACTATAGAGCCTATTCAAGTAATATGGAGGTTAATTAAATGTTAGATCTTATCAATGTTACTAAAATTTTTAATAAGGGTACTGTAAATGAAAAAAAGGCACTTAATAATATCAGCCTACACCTTGATGAAGGAGATTTTGTTACCATCATAGGCGGTAATGGTGCAGGAAAATCAAGTATGCTAAATATGATAGCAGGTGTATATCCTATTGATTGTGGAACTATAAAAATAGACAATATTAATATATCAAGATGGGCTGAATATAAAAGAGCAAAATTTATATCAAGAGTCTTTCAAGACCCTATGCTAGGCACTGCCTCCAACATGGAAATAGAGGAAAATCTTGCACTCGCATTCAGAAGAGGAAAAAAAAGAGGACTTTCATGGGCAATAAAAAAAAGTGAGATTCAATATTACAAAGAGCTTATATCAAAATTGGGACTTGGACTACAGGATAGAATGAATGCCAAAGTCGGACTTCTATCAGGTGGACAAAGACAGGCTCTTACACTTCTTATGGCAAGCCTTGTAAAGCCTAAAATTTTACTTTTGGATGAGCATACGGCCGCTCTTGATCCTAAAACCGCAAAGCAGGTATTAAGCTTAACTACTGAAATAGTAAAAAATGATAATTTAACTGCTATGATGGTTACTCATAATATGAAAGATGCAATAAATATAGGAAATAGACTTATAATGATGAATAATGGAAATATAATATATGATGTAAAAGGAGAAGAAAAGAAAAATTTAAAAATAGAAGATTTATTACTGAAATTTGAACAGGCAAGCAAAGAAGAATTTGCAAATGATAGAATGTTACTTTCAAATTAGATATTATTTTCATATAAAAGCACTGTAGATTAAACTACAGTGCTTTTATATATATAATTTCATTTACAAATATAATCTAACTAATTTTTCAAAAATCTATTCAAAAAATCCTTAGTCAATAATTTTTGAGGATTATTAAATATATCCTCAGGACTACCCTCTTCTTCTATTACTCCATTTGCCATAAATACAACATGATTAGATACATCCTTTGCAAATGCCATTTCATGTGTAACAACTATCATAGTCAAGCCCTCATTTGCAAGAGATCTCATAACAGCTAATACCTCTCCTACCATCTGAGGATCAAGTGCTGAGGTCGGCTCATCAAAAAGAATAAGCTCAGGGTCCATAGATAAGGCTCTTGCTATAGCTACTCTCTGTTTTTGACCACCTGATAACTGCTTAGGCTTTGCATTGACATATGGTGCCATACCTACCTTTTCCAAATAATAAATAGCTTTTTCTGTCGCTTCCTTCTTTGTTCTTTTCAATACTTTTAATTGCCCTATCATACAATTATCCATAACTGTCATATTATTGAAAAGATTAAAGCTCTGAAAAACCATACCTACCTTTGAACGATATTTTGTAGGATTTAATCCTCTGTCAGATACATTCTTTTCACGGAAATATATCTCACCTGTAGTAGGTGTTTCCAATAAATTAATACATCTTAACAAAGTTGACTTGCCTGAGCCTGAAGCCCCTATAATGCAAGTAACATCACCCTTTTTTACAGTAAAGTCAATATCCTTTAATACAACATTAGTTCCAAATGTTTTACTAAGATGCTTTATATTAAGTATAATATCTTTCATTACTTAATCTCCTTTTTAGGCTTCGGAAACTTACTCATGCCTGAAGTATAAGCAAGAGTATCTGTTGTAGCTAAATCATAATTCTGCGGACCGTCCATAGTATTTTCCCACATACGCAGCAATCTTGAACAAGCAAAGGTTAAAATAAAATATATAACCATTGCTATTGTAAATGCTTCAAAATATGTATAATAAGCTCCTGCAACTCCCTTGGCAGAATAATATAATTCAACCACTCCTATTACTGATAATACAGATGAATCCTTTATATTTATAATAAGATTATTGCCTATTTGAGGCATAATATTTCTAAGTGCCTGAGGTAAAATCACATAAAGCATAGCCTGAATATGTGTCATTCCAATAGCCTTTGCTCCTTCTATTTGCCCTGTATCGACAGAAAGTATACCGCCTCTTACAGTTTCAGCCATATATGCACCTGTATTTATTGATAGAACAAAAAAGGCGGCAAACCACATTGACATATTTATATTAAATAATGTTGCAGAACCATAAAATATAAACATTGATTGTGCTATCATAGGCGTACCTCTAAAAATTTCAACATAAGCATTCAATATAAATTTTACTATACTTAAAATAATTTTTTTAAAAATATTATTATGCTTATCTATAGGTATAGTCTGAATAATTCCTACTACAAAGCCTATAATACAGCCAATCAAGGTACCGACCAATGCTATCACCATGGTAACCATTGCACCTTGTAAAAAGCTCATACCATAATGATCAAGAATAAATATAATTCTTCCAAAAAAATCCTGTGGCATCACATTCTCCTTAATTAAAATTACTCACTTAAAGGCTGAATCTTTATAGCCTCTTCCATAATCTTATCAAAATCATCTTTTGTCATTTTTTCTAATACACTATTTATTTTATCAGCCAATTCTTTATTACCTTTTTTAATTGCTATACCTATTTGTATTTCCTCATCACTTACCTTATAATCTCCGTCAGTGTTTGAAAAATCCAGCATCTTAAAATCAGGATAAGCTATTAAAGCCGCCTTGGCTGTAGGCAAGTCTGTAACCATTGCATCAGCTGCACCTGAATTTAATGCTACCAAAGCTGCAGGTGCTGATTCCTGTGCAGGTAAAATATTTGCATTAGGTATTTGTGGAACACATAAGTCATACCAGAAAGTATTTAATTGTGAAGTTACTTTTGCTGTGCTTAAATCATTAATTGACTTTGCATCGGCAAACTTACCATCTTTTTTTACTAAGGTAACTGTATAAGCATAATAATATGGCTTGGTAAAGTCTACACTTTCCTTACGCTTTGATGTGATTGACTGTCCTGCAATATTAGCATCTACTGTACCTGCCTGTACAGCCGGAATCAAAGAATCCCAATCAAGCTTTACTATTTCCAAATTAAGTCCCAACGCTTCACTTATTTTCTTTGCCATAATTACATCATAGCCATTGGCATAATCCTTACTGCCTGAAATTTTTACAGCACCATTACTGTCATCTGACTGAGTCCAATTATATGGAGCATAGCTTGCTTCCATAGCAACCTTAAATGTATTTGCATCCGACTCCTTAATCTCCTTTTTTCCGCAAGCTAACAAAGTCATACCTGCTACTATCATGGTAGATAAAGTTAAAACTCTTTTCACATTTTTTATCATAATACTCTCCTCTAATTTAATTTGCAAAAATTCTTATAAAATAATACGTTTAATATTAAACAATTTTTAAAATCCTGACAATATCTTTTTTTAAAAAAGCCTATATCTTTTTTATATGTCAGCTATAGTTTAACACACTCGCATATTAAATTTTCTTATATCATTATCCGAACAAACTACCTCTATATCCGCACCGAGATTTTTCAATTTTTTATCAAAATTCTCATAACCTCTTTTTATATATTTAATATCTTCTATTATACTTATCCCTTTCGCAGAAAGACCTGCTAAAACTAAAGCTGCTCCCGCTCTCAAATCAGGTGCCTTAAGATTAGCACCGACAAAATTTTCTACACCATTTACAATAGCGACATTGCCCTCTACTTTTATATTTGCTCCCATTCTTAATAACTCATCAACATATTTAAATCTGCTTTCAAAAATACTTTCAACAACTATACTTGCACCTTGTGCTAAAGCCAGAGCTGTAGTCATCTGTGCCTGCATATCAGTGGGAAAACCGGGATATGGCAGAGTTTTTATGTTAGTAGAATTTTGTTTGCTTTTTCCTACAACTCTTATAGAATCATCAAATTCCTTTACTTCACAGCCCATTTCTATAAGCTTTGCAGAAATAGCCTCCATATGCTTAGGTATAATATTTTTCACAATAATATCTCCCCTTGTAATAGCCGCCGCACACATAAAGGTTCCGGCCTCTATTTGATCAGGAATAATACTATATTCGGAACCATGCAGGCATTCAACTCCCTCTATTCTGATAACATCGGTCCCTGCACCTTTAATATTTGCTCCCATACTATTTAAAAAATTGGCAATATCAACTATATGCGGTTCTTTTGCAACATTCTCTATAATAGTTTTTCCATATGCAAGCACAGAGGCAAGCATTATATTTATAGTAGCACCGACACTTACAACATCAAGATAGATATGTGCACCGACAAGATCAATAGCATGTGCTTTAATAAAGCCTCCGCTTAAATCAATCCTCGAACCTAAGGCTCTAAATCCCTTTAAATGTTGATCTATGGCTCTTGCACCTATAGCACAGCCTCCCGGCATAGGAACCGTTGCACTTTTATATCTACCAAGCAAAGCTCCTATAAAATAATAAGAAGCACGTATTTTTCTTATATATTCATCATCTATTTCGACAGAATTTATATTTGAAGCATTGATTTTTACAATATTTTCGCCCAATCGTTCAACACTTGCACCTATATCCTTAATAGCTTCAAGCATAACATTAATATCATTAACATTTGGAAGATTATCTAAAATAACATCATCTTTTGTCATAATTGAAGCCGCTATAATACCAAGTGCGGCATTTTTTGCTCCACTTATAGCAACCTCTCCTACTAAAGGATTTCCACCTTTCATAATATATTTTTCCATATGTCCCTCTCTTAAAAAGACTTTCATAATAATAAATTACTAGTTACTATAACACAATATTAAGAAAAGGTAAAGAAAGGCTAATTAAAATCAATAGAGGTATAAAAGGTATTGTTTGATAATTCAAAGTCTTGGCTTGCAAGTCCTCTATCTATTTTATACATTTGTCCTGTGCTTATATTATATACATTTATATTGTATTTATCATAGGAATAGATAATTAAAAGTTCTCCACTACTATTATATGCCATTAAATTTTGCCCTCTTGAGATATAATATAATAAATCGGCTAATTCTATACCTGATATTTCAACAAGCATATTTTCATTTTTATATTTTAATAATGTATTTATAGTTTCCTTCGTAAGCTCATTTTTTGCCCTTATCTTGGTAGATATTTTGGAATAAATTTCCATAGAATTAAAATTTATATATCCCTTATTTGTATTGGCAATTTTTATAGCATTTGTTAAATTTCTATCTATAGCTACCAGCTCACCTCTTATATAAATAAAAAATCTATCCTGCTTACTTTGTTCACTCAATTTAATATCAGTATTATTTTTACCAACTTTTTTATCTATTTTCACATCGCTTATACTGACTTTTTTTGATTCATAAGCCTTATCCGGCTGTATATAATAAATCCTGGTTTTCTTATCATTTGCATAATATCCGACACTATCCTTTTTAAATCTATCACTATTTAAAACAATACTGTCATTTGAATAATATCTATAGCTCGTATTTGAATTTTTTTCAAGTATATCAAATTTTATTACAGAAGAGGCTATATATATATTATCTATATATTTGTTTTCGGAAGCATATTCTTTTAAAATATCAAAATTTGAATTTAATATTTGCAATGATTTATTTTTAGGCTCACACTCATATCCATTTACTTTAAAGTTTTCATTTTTATCTGCTACAGCTATAACTATATCCGTATCAACAAAATCTACTATGGATAATTTAAACTTTGAAGAAAATTGCTTTTTTACTATTTTATTTGTGTCCAAATTCATAAAATATAAAATATTTTCTTCATCCAAATAGGCTATATTTGACTCGTTTTTACTTATTGCATATCCATATTTTGATAAATCACCCTTTTCAAGCTTTCCCTGACCGGTCTTTAAATTAACACTATAAATGTCATCATCTCTTTTTATATATAAAATATCAGCTTTATTAATATAGCTTAATTTTTTTATGTCTAAATTTAATTCCTCAAAGCTTGTATTTGTTTCTATGAAAGCAAGCTTATGTAATTTATTTTCAATTATATTATATTCATAAATATTTATACCAAGCTCTGCTCTATCCTTCTGATAACCATAGGATAAAAATCTTAGCTTATTATCTTTAAAATCCAGGATTTTTATTCCATTTTTTCTATATCTTAAGATAGCCGATTCAAGTTCATTATCATAATAAATTTTTTTTAATTCATTTTTAGTATTATCAAATAAAAATAAATCTCTACAGGCACTAAATGCTATATATCTTTTATCTGCACTCATCAAGGAAGCTATATCGTCATCAGTGCTAACTCCCAGCACAAGTCTTTTTCCTGTAAAATTATATTTTTCAGCTTCAAATATTTCATTCATTTTCCTATGATAATCAAGCATATATAATCTTTCTTCACCTTTTCTGAAGGTAAAATCTTCCTCTATTTCATAATTTTCGATCTCATTATTTCTATTTGTCCTGCTTGCAATACTATTTATTTTTATACGCCCTATATTATTATCATAAGAAATCAAACGTACATCACTATTATCCTTAAGTGATAAATCCATACCATTATATGTAAGCATTTTAAAGCTGCTTTTTAAGCTAACATCGGCTAAATTAGGCATAAACTCACTACCGTCAGTTTCCAGATAAGGAGCATTTTGTGCGGCACTGTCATAATCAAAATTTCTCTTTGAAAAACTTTTGGCTAAATCAATCATTTCATTACAAAGCCCACCATCATATCCCCTAAGCCTTGAATAATAGCATAAAACTGTATTTTCATTTTCATTTAATTTAAATTCTAATTTTATTTTTAATATATATTCTTTATTGTCCAAAATCAGATTTTCTATAGGCAAGACTATATCAAATTCATATTTTGAATTGTCATAAGAAAGATTTGTATTTTCTATAAGCTCCTTATTATAATCTCTTATTTCATAACTTATTTTTTCTATCCTTCTTTTATTATTAATAATATTAAATTTTATTTTTCTATCTTTAGGTAAAATATTCAATGTATCATAGCATATATCACTTGAAATATTATCATTATAAGGATACATAGTATTTATTTTTTTATCCCCCAAATCTGCACTAAGCAAGGGTAGATTAAATTTTTCTATATTATCCTTTTTTATTTCACCACTAAATTTTATTTTAAAAAATAATAAGGATAAGGAAATCATAATAGCCAAGCATAACATCATTAAAATTAAAAATAATTTCTTTTTCATATTTATAAGCTTTCTTAAAATTATATTAAATTCAATATATCTCCGGGTTCTTCAACAATATATTTTGCATCATTTTCAAGCAATTCCTTCCTATCTCTAAATCCCCATAAAACTCCTATACTGCAAACACCTGCATTTTTTCCGGTTTGCATATCAACATCGGTATCACCTATAAAAAATACCTCATCTTTTTTTACACCGCATTCATTAATAATAGCCAGTAAAGCATCCGCATTTGGCTTTATTCTGATACCCTTTCTTTCTCCATAGACATAATCAAATATTTCATCCCCAAAATATTTTTTTATATTAGCTTCCACACCTAACTGAGATTTATTTGATAAAACGGCAATTTTTATATTCCTTTGCTTTAAATTCCTTAAAAGCTCTAAAATCCCGTCATATACCGATACGCCCTCTGTTTTATACAAATTGAAATAGGTATTATAAATATTATATGCTTTTTCTTTATCTATTTTATTTGTCATATTAAAATAAGCTATAGCCTTATCGACAAAATTTTTATATGCTCTTCCTACAAATAACTTAGTCTGCTCCTTTGTTATCTCTCCCAGTCCAAAATCCTTCAAGCATAAATTAATTATCTTATTTAATGCCGGCAAGGTATTTAACAATGTACCATCCAAATCAAAAACACATAGTTTAATCATTATTTTAAATCTCCCATCACCTTTGCTATATTTTCCAGGCTGCCTGCTATTAATAAATGTTCATTTTCTTTAATAATATTATTTCCATTCAAAGCAAGCCTCGTTTTAGAATTTCTTTTTGTTCCTAATACCGAAATACCATATTTTTTAGGTAGGCTCAACTCACTAAGACTTTTATTTATCCAAGATTTCATAGGTTCTATCTCGCAAATACTAAATTCATCGCTCAATTCCATATACTCAAAAACATGATCCGAGCTATGCTTTACAGCTGTTTTCATAGCTATATCCCTATCAGGATAAATAACCTCATCAGCACCATTTTTAAGCAAAAACTTTGCATGTATATCTCGATTAGCCTTACTAACCACCTTTTTTGCTCCTAATTCCTTGACTAATGAAGTACATTCCAAAGAGCTTTGAAAATTTGTACCTATACAAATAAAAACAACATCAAAATTTGCAACTCCCAAGCTTTTCAAAACATCTTCATTTGTACAATCTCCTATTTTTGCATCCAATACCATTGAAGATACGCTTTCCAATCTGTCCTCATCATTGTCTACAACCATAACATCATTACCTAAATCACATAAATCTTTACATAGATGCTGCCCAAATCTTCCAAGACCTATAATTAATATTGATTTCATACTTCCTCCTAACCTATACTTATATCCTCACTCACATGCTTAAGCTTTGCTATCCTTTTATTTTGTGTAAAAGATAAAGCAAAAGTAAGACCGCCGACTCTTCCAAGGTACATCAAAATAATTATAAGTATTTTTGAAAAAATATTTAAATCTCTTGTAATACCTACTGTAAGTCCGACCGTACTAATAGCACTTGTAACCTCATATACAACATCAAGCTCATTCATATTTTGAAATATTAATATTAAAAATGTTGAAATTAATATTAAAATCATATTGAAGGCTGAAATAGCAAGGCTTGATTTTATTGCATCATCCTTTAATCTTTTCCCGAAAGCTTCTATACTTTCTTTTCTATTGATTGTCGTTATTATACAGGCAACCAAAACAAAAAAGGTACTGATTTTAATACCGCCTGCCGTAGAACCGGAGCCTGCACCTATATACATAAGTATTACCGTCAATAATTTGCCTGCCTGAGACATTTTAAAGGTGTCTATAGTATTAAAGCCTGCAGTTCTTGGACTAACAGCCGCAAATAAACTTGAAAGTATCCTTTGCTTAATATCCATATCATAAAATATAGTATTTCTCTCTGTTATATAAAATAAAATAGCCGGTATAAAAATCAAAATAATTGTTAAAACCAAAACAATTTTGCTATGTAGAGAATAATATCTGAATTTATTTTTATATTTTATTATATCATTCCAAATAACAAATCCTATTCCACCTATAATAATTAAGAGCATAATAACTATATTAATCAATATATCTCCGCAAAATTGACTAAGCGAAGAATATTCACCATATTTTTGCCCCATTAAATCAAAGCCTGCATTACAAAAGGCTGAAATCGAATGAAAAATCCCAAACCAGAGTCCCTTAAAAAATCCGAATATTCGTATAAATCTAATACTTAATAAAATAGCTCCTACACTCTCTACAATAAAAGTACCTATTAAAATTCTTTTTATTAATTTTACAGCCCCACCTATATTATTTATATTTAAGCTTTCTTTAATCAGTCCCCTTTGTCTAAGTCCTATCTTATTTCTCATAAATAGAGCAAAAAATATACCTATTGTTATAAAGCCGAGACCACCGACCTGAATTAATAATATAATAATAAATTGTCCAAAAAAGCTCCAATATGTAGATGTATCAACCAGCACCAGACCTGTTACACAGGTGCTGCTGGTTGCCGTAAAAAGAGCCGTCAGAAAATTTGTCCATACATGCTCTCTTGATGCAAAAGGTGTCGATAAAATTATTGCTCCGACAAAAATAATTATCATATAACCTATGGCAATATATTGTAATTGTGATAAAGCTTTTCTTTTTTTATTTAATTTTTTCATTTTATTTTTATTTACTTCCTTAATAAAACTATAAAAACATAATGCAATATAACTGTATATAATTAATTTTTAACCTTGCTTTTGTTAATAGTTTATATATATTTTTTTATACATTTAAAAACGCTAGACTCATATCAGACTAGCGTTTAATATTTAGCTTTATAATTAAAGCTCTAAAGCATTATTTACAATATTTTCTACTGTAAATCCAAATTTCTTAAATAATTTATCTTGTGGAGCACTTGCACCGAAGCCTTGCATTGATATAATCTTTCCGTCAAGACCCACATATCTATCAAGTCCAAAACCTGATAAAGCTTCAACCGCTATTCTTTTACGCACTTTATTCGGTAAAATACTTTCTTTATATTCCTTAGTTTGTTGCTCAAATATATCCATACAAGGCATGCTTACTACTCTTGCATCTATACCTTTTTCTAATAAAATATCACTTGCCTTAATACAAAGATTAAGCTCTGAGCCTGAAGCTATAAGTATCATATCAGGAACAGATTTTTTACTTTCTTTTATTATATATGCTCCCCTTAGAGCTTCCCTGCCGCTTCCGGCTAATTGTTCAAGATTTTGTCTTGTCAAAACTAAAGCTGTAGGTGTTTGCTTAGATGTAATCGCACTATACCATGCGGCTATAGTTTCTCTTGCATCTGCCGGTCTAAAAGTATTTATATTCGGTGTTGATCTAAGCATAGCTAACTGTTCTATAGGTTCATGTGTAGGTCCATCTTCTCCTACACCTATAGAATCATGTGTAAATATAAATATGGTAGGTATTTTCATAAGTGCCGCCAGCCTTAGCATAGGCTTTGTATAATCACTAAATACAAAGAAGGTAGCACAATATGCTTTCAAGCCGCCATGTAAAATCAAACCGTTAGTTTCAGCCGTCATAGAAAGCTCTCTTACACCAAAATGTATATTTCTTCCACTAAAATCTCCTGCCTTAAAATAAGAATAATCTGTCATATTAGACTTATTGGAAGGAGCTAAATCTGCTGAACCTCCAACTAAATTCGGAACAATAGTCTTAAGTCTATTTAATATTTTTCCTGAAATATTTCTTGTTGCATCAGCTTTATCATCCCATGCCCAAAATTCTTCACTGTCAAGTGCCTTAATATCTACATCTGAGTGGAATTTATCCCATAATGCTCTCTTTTGTGGATATTTTTTGCTAAATTCTTCAAATAGCTTATTCCATTCCTCTTCTTTTTTTGCCAATCTTTCTCTTATCTTTTCAAAATGAGCATAAACATCAGCAGGCACAAAAAATTCTTCTTCGCTTTCCCAGGCAAAATTTTTCTTCATTTCCTTGATATTTTCTACGCCAAGCGGCTCACCATGTGCTGAGGCCTTGCCCTCCTTAGCAGGAACTCCAAAGCCGATTATTGTATTTATTTTTATAAATGAAGGTCTTTTCTTATCTCTTTTAGCTTCCTCTATAGCTTTTGCTATAGCTTCAGTATCATTGCCGTCCTTTACTTCCAAGGTTTGAAATCCAAAGCTCTTCATACGTCCAAGCACATCCTCCGTAAAGGCAAGATCAGTACTTCCTTCAATAGAAATATTATTTGAATCATATAAAATTATAAGCTTTGAAAGTCCAAGTGTACCTGCCAGAGAAAAAGCTTCAGAGGATATACCCTCCATCATACAACCGTCTCCACCAAGAGCATAAGTATAATGATCAACAATCCTGCAATCTTCCTCATTAAATGTGGCTGCCAAATGCTCCTCAGCCATCGCCATACCTACTGCCATCGCCATACCGGCTCCGAGCGGTCCTGTAGTAGCCTCAACCCCTTTAGTATGTCCATATTCAGGATGTCCGGGAGTAAGCGAATCTAATTGTCTAAAGGATTTCAAATCATCTATAGATAAATTACCATATCCAAATAGATGGAACAAGGAATATAAAAGTGCCGATCCATGCCCTCCTGATAAAATAAATCTATCTCTATTAGCAAAATTTTCATTTGCCGGATTATGATTCATATGATTTGCCCATAATTCATATGCAATAGCCGCACATCCAAGAGGTAAGCCCGGATGACCCGAATTTGCCCTTTGAATAGTATCTGCCGCTAAAACTCTTATAGCATTAATTGATTTTTTTTCTATATTAGTCATATTTTCTCCTAAAAAATAAATATTTATAAATAATATTAATTATGCAACATTATAAGCTAATATACAAGCATTAAATTTATAACAAAATATAAGTATATATTTACCAATAACTACCTTCTTAGCATAGCTAAAGAAAATGTATATATCAAAATATATATATTAAAAAAATAAATATATATAAATATTTCTTTTTTCATAGCGTAATTAATCTTTATAGGTATATTTTTTAAAGAAAATAAAGCCAAAAATAAAATTGGCAAAAAATATCTTCCTTGAATACCCAATATCACTTGACTGCTCATAGGTGTCCATGCAATTAACATAGATAAAAAAATCAAAAATATACTCATAAAAATTACTGACGATATAAGCATAAGATTTTTTTTAGCTAAAATAAATTTTTCAGATTCTTTACTATCAAGAGCTAATATAAGTAAAAAATTAGTCAAAATAAAAATTATGATATAAGGTGTTCCAAAATTGTTTTCAAATTTTGTTGTTCCAAGATATGCTCCAAGCATACTCATATGATAAAATTCAAGCTTATCTAAAATAGTCATATAATATAGAGAAATAAATTCTCTAGGCCTTTTCAAAAGATATATAAGTGTATACTTTTCTACGGCTGCATATGGTAAATTAGCACTTGCTTCTACTGCATAGGAATGAATAATATTATAATTTACCATGTACATGCTTAATATAAAAACAATAAATATAAAAATTAGAGATAAAATATATAAGCCTATATTTTTGAAGCTTTTAAAAGGCAATAAAAATATTAAGAATATAAATGGAGAATATACTAATTTACATGGTGCAAATATAGCAATACAAATACTGAGTAATGCTATATCCTTAAAATTTATACATTTTTTACTATATACAAGCTTTAATATATAAGTAATAAATAAAGTAATAATAGCAAGGATACCGGCGTCATATGAAAATGATGCCGCTATATGTAAGCTCATGGGCAATATAGCTATTGCAGATAATAAATATTTATAATATGGCACTATATAAATACTTATAGATATCAAAATTGCAAAAAAAAGTAAATTAAAAAATCTTCCTATAAATAGTAGAGATATAGTATCAATATTTAATATTCTGGCTACGCTTATACCTATAGCCTGTGGTAAATAAATAAGTATATTTGTATTTACATGAATTAAAGAGCTTCTTGCCAATCCGACTTTATTTGCATATCTATTATTATTTACTTTATAGATATATTCATATGTAGCTAAGGACAAATCAGAGGGAAGGCTTTTATTTTTAAATTTATCATTCTTTTGAATATAAGCTATTTTATTTTCTTTTTTTTCTATGCTATGAAAGGCATTATCAATATCTTCAATAAATAAATCTTTTGCACGTATTAAAGTAAATCCTTTTTCATTTGCCACGACTTGTCCCAATATTTTATTTGATAATCTATAAGAACTTATATAATGTGCCATTTCATCAGGAGCAGTCATAGGAACAAATATAAATAAATATAAGCTGCCTAAAAGTAATATGCTGACAAAACTCAAAAGTGCAGGATTAATTTTTGATTTATTCAAAAAATATAAAATCATTAAATATATTAATGAAAAAATAATAAGCAAACTATATATTTTATCTATAAATATTTTGTCCTTTATTATATGAATAAATGAAGTATAATGCCATATTGCTATTAATAAAAGTAATATAATTGCTATAAAAAAGGACTTATTTTTTTTTAACATTTTCATAATAAATTACTTTATCCATACTCCATCTTTATTAACATAAAATGTATTTATATATGTATTTATAGCAAGCTGTCCACTATCAGGATACAAATAATACCAATATATACCTATCTTTTGCCAGCCTATTTGCATAATGCCATTTTTACCCATATAATAATATTTTCCATCCTGTGTCTGTATCCAGCTATTCATCACAACAGCACCTGCATTATCTCCTTGGGTTCTCAAATAATACCATATATCTCCATCCTTTAACCAACCTGTTTGCATATCCCCATTAGGATTATTCAAATAATAATAGCTTCCATTTCTCTGTTGCCAGCCTGTCTGCATTCTTCCCAAGTCATCAAACAAATACCACTTATTATTAATATATGCCCAAGAGCTTTTATGATAAGAGCCGTCAGGATATTTATAATACCAAATATCATTTTCTTTTATCCAACCGACCTTTTCATTATTAATATTAGTTATACTTCCCGGTTTATTTTGTCCCGGACCTATAGAATTATCAGAATTATCGGTATTATAATATTTTCCTCTTCCATCTGATACCTCATATTCTTCAATATATAACTCATCTGATTGAATATATTCTGAATTGGAAGCATATTTTTTTTGATTATCCGAATATGCCACACTCCTAACCTTAAACGCATATCTGCCCTTAATAGTCATATATGGATATAAATCTATAGATGTTCCTCTATAATCTCTTATTGCGACAAGCTCTGTGCCGCCTCTTTTTAAAATAATATCATAGGCTACATTTGAATTATTAATACCGTCCCAAACAGCCCTTCCAAGCTTATCTCCCCATAAAGCATTTTCAGGAGCATCAAGTCTGCCTTTTATCGGATTTGTACTAAGAGTCAATGTTAATTCGCCATCCTTTTTATTAGTTGAAATTAATTCGCCACCTCTTACACTTATATTTGATTTTGAATAATGTCCTTTAAAATTATATTCAATATCACCCTTAGTTAAAGGAGTAAGGCTAAGCTTAAATTTAACTCTATCTCCAATCTTTAATTCCTTATTTGTTGTTTTTATTATAGAAATATTACTAATTGTATATCTATCATCAGAAGAAGTATATACATTTATCCCCTTATCATTTGTATTTCCAATATTCAAATTTATATCCTCGAGAAGCTCTCCGGCGGATATATCCTGATTTATATATATACCTATACTTGTAATTTTTTTCTGACCGGCAAAAACTTCACTTGTAAATAATATACTGAATGATACTAAAAGAAATAGCATGAATAAATTTTTTATATATTTCATATTTTACACCCTCAAGCCTTCTTTAATTTTGTTTAATAATATTATACAATATCTTAATAATAAAATAAACTTACAACTTTATAACATCATAAGCTTTTTATAGTACATATTTTTATGCAATATTCTTTATTTTTCAAATTTATAATGTTATATTATTAATAATCATATTATTAAGGAGGATACTCATGAATATAATAAAAGTTAAAAGCTATGATGAATTAAGCAAATCCTGTGCCGAGCTTATAGCCGGGCAAATAAATGAAAAAGCTGATAGTGTTTTGGGACTTGCTACCGGTTCAAGCCCTATAGGTACTTATCATGAATTGATAAATTTATATAAGCTCGGTAAGGTGAATTTTTCCAATATCAAAACTGTAAACTTAGATGAATATGTAGGTTTAACAAAGGATAATGAACAAAGCTATTATTATTTTATGAATAAAAATCTATTTTCACATGTAAATATAAATAAAAATAATATACATATACCTGACGGTAGCAAAAAAGATTCAGAAAAGGAATGCCTAAGCTATGAAGCTACTATAAAAAAGCTGGGAGGTATTGATCTACAGCTTTTAGGACTTGGACATAATGGCCACATAGGCTTTAATGAACCTGATGAGATATTCCCAAAGCTTACTCACAGTGTAAAATTATCTGAAAGTACAATAGAAGCAAACTCAAGATTTTTTGAAAGTCCATCTGATGTTCCTAAAATGGCATATACTATGGGTATAGGCACAATTTTTAAAGCAAAAAAAATTATACTCATAGCTTTTGGAGCTGACAAGGCAGATATAGTAAAGCAAGCCTTTTATGGTGAAATCACTCCTAAGATACCTGCGTCTATATTACAGCTTCATCCTGATGTAACTATTATAGTAGATAATAATGCAGGAAAATTAATATAAAATATTTTTATTTTAAAAATAATAGATAAAGCCGAACTTCAAATATATCTGAAGTCCGGCTTTGTTTTGAATATAAATTATCTCTTTGAAAATTGAGGTGCACGACGTGCCGCCTTAAGTCCATATTTTTTACGTTCTTTCATTCTTGGATCTCTTGTCAAGAAACCTGCTTTCTTAAGTGTAGGTCTATATTCTGAATCTACACGATTTAAAGCTCTTGATATACCATGTCTTATTGCACCGGCTTGTCCTGTAAAGCCGCCACCATGAACATTTACAAGAATATCAAATTTATTTAATGTATCAGTAGCAACCAATGGTTGACGAACAACAAGCTTAAGTGTTTCAAGACCGAAATAAGCATCTATATCTCTTTTATTTATCGTTATCTTACCTGTACCAGCTGTTAAATATACTCTGGCGATAGATTTTTTTCTTCTACCGGTTCCGTAAAATTTATTATTAGCCATTAATATTATCTCCTTTTTAGATTAAACTAGCCCTTTATTTGCAATTCAATAGGCTTTTGAGCCTGCTGCTCATGATCAGGACCTGCATACACATGTAATTTTTTGTACATCTGTCTACCAAGCGGTCCTTTTGGAAGCATACCTTTAACTGCCAACTCTATTACTCGCTCAGGCTTTTTAGCTAAAAGCTCCTTTAAGCTTGTTTCCTTCATTCCACCAACATATTCTGAGTGTCTATAATAAATTTTTTGTTCTAATTTTTTTCCTGTAACCTTAATCTTGTCAGCATTTACTACTACTACATAATCACCACAATCTATATGTGGGGTAAATACCGCCTTATTTTTTCCTCTTAAAATACTAGCAAGCTGTGTTGCAAGTCTTCCTAAAGTAAGTCCCTTAGCATCAACAAGATACCATTGTCTGTCGATATTTTCAGGATTTGCCATAAATGTATTCATGTTTTTCCTCCATAACTATAAAAGTTAGTGTTGTTTATATAGAAAATGCTCTCCGGGGCTTTTGGCAAGCATCATTCTTCTTTACATAGACTATTATTATACTATAAACCCTTAAAAAGTCAATGCTTTTAAAAAAAATTCGAGTATTTTCTTTCATACATAAATAATAAAAGCCGGTATTACCGGCCTTTATTATTTAGATATATTATTTACCCTCTACCCATGCACCACTATCATTAACATAGTAATTATCAGGTGTTCTTTCATTTTTATACATTGAACCGAGAGGTCTTATCTGTGTATTTCCTATATATATCCATTTTTGTTTTTGAGCATCAAAGCTCCAGGTAGGTTCTGTTTGATTTTGTGGATTTAGATAATACCAAATTCCACCTATCTTTTGCCAAGCCTTAAGCATCTTACCATTCTTTTCTGACAAATAATACCAGTGTCCATCCTTATCATCTTTATACCATGAACGTACCATATGACCGAAAAATCCGTCATGAAGCTCAGACATATAATACCAATCACCATTTTCATCCAAGAACCAACCATAGTCCATAACTCCATCTGCAGCAAAGTGATAAGTTTCAACTCTTCTTACTGCATCATAGGTATATGAAAGATTTGCCCAGCCTTTTATTCTCTGACCGTCATTAAGTTCAAATATCCAGATGTGCTTATCCTTGTCCAATAATTTCCAATTACCGTCTCTTCCTACTGAATATCCCTTATATGCCAAACCTAAGCTGCCGGCTCCAAGATTATTTCTTCCACCTGCAAAGCCTCCATGTCCACCGGAGCCACCTGAGCCACCTGAACCGGAACCACCGGAACCGCCTGAGCTGTCTCCATTATTTGGAAGCCCAAAGGCTTGTCTTAATTTATTAAGTGCTAATTGCAGATCACCTGTAGTAGCTTTATTGTCTACAGTACGTTTTGCATTATCATAGGCTTGTTTTAATTCATTATTATTAAGTCTATTTTTTACTTCTTCAAGTGAATTTTTAAGCTCTGATTCTATTTTCTGTCTTTGCACGCTGTCATCGTCATAGAATAGGTATAGGCTCATATCACCTTTTATAGGTAAATTAAAGTCAGGGCTTTCAAGGCTATCCTTACTTGTACTAAGTCCCTTATATGTATATGTAATACCGTCCCTTATATAATTAGAATTTGCTTGTGCTAAGATATCTGCATAGTCTCTTTCATAGTCGCTCAAGGCATGCTTACCAGAAGAATTAATATCAGCTTTATAAATAACTTTATCATTATTATTATTATTATTTTTTTTCAATTTTATAATCTTTAATTTATAAAGCTCAGATTCATAATATCCGAAAAGATATAATTCATTATTTAAAAATTCCTTTGCAAAATAGCCAGACCTTAAACTATCTTCACTAATACTCTCTTCATCAGTTGCCTGATATTTGTTGTTACCATCAGGTGTGAGCTTAAATATCTTATACTCTCTATTTTTCTTTTCCAAGCCTCCTGTCATAATATTTGTTCTGATAGTCTTTTTACTTCCATCAGAATTTTTCATATCATAATCAATCCACTCATCATTATTGGTTTTTTTAAGCAATCTTGCTTTCAAAATATCAACAGGCTTAAATTTCTTACCATCCTGTAAAGGAATATTAAATTTTTGTGCTTCACTGACTGTCGCTTTTTTTCTATTAAACTCTACTTTAAATGTTCCATCTTCATCAATATTAGGATTTGTAGGTGCAATATTTTCTTGATGACCTTGATAATCTTTTATCGTTGGCTTCTCAAAGCTTGCATTTGCATTTACATTTGCATAGACAAGCTCCAACATAACATTTGATCTAGGCATTGTAAATTTACATTCATTATTAAAGGAGCTAAAGCCTTCAGGATTACCATATCTTAACTTAATTCCACCATTACTTTGAAATGAAAGACCATCTACAAAAGGTTGAACCTTTATTATAAGTGTTGTACCCGGCTTAATATTATTAAGATCAACATCAGCCTCGCTACTGTCTTCTAAAATTTGTTTAGCCTCTTTTATATACTTTTGATTTTCTCCATTTACTATAATAAGCTTATAAATTCCGGTTTCCAGCTTCGTTCTAAACTCAAATCCCTTAGGTGCCTGTGTAACATCAAAATTCTCAGAAGGGGCTTTTACAATCAATTCATATTCCTCATCAGGATCCAAAGCCTTAAATGTCAGCTTTTTATCTTGAGGTCTTTGCCAATCACTAACAAGAGTTCCATCCTTTTTCCTAAGTGCATATTGCATGCCCGGATGAAGATCTTCAAAGGTGGTGTCCACCTTATCATTTTCATTTGCCAAAAATATAGGATCCCCTGCAATTTTTGCAAGCACCTCACAAGGCTTTGACTTATGAATGTCTTCATGTTCTATAAACTTTCCATGAACCTTATATCCAGGTGCTATCTCATAGAGCTTGTATTTTCTCCCCGGAATAATATTTTCATTTTCAATAGTTTTTTTAGCTTCTGCAAGCTTCTCCGAGGTAGTCTTATAAATAACATTTCCTGATTCATCCGTAAGAACATATTGAACTAAAGGATCGGGATTAAGCTGACTCACTATCATTTTTATATGGCCTGTATATGTATTAATAGCAGAAGTAGCTTCAGGCTTAGTAAGCTGTAATGGCTGATCCTTCACAACTCTGGCTACCAGCTTAAATCTTCTATCATAAAAATATTTATCATAATATAATAATTCATTTTCTTCTATTTCTCTATCGCTATCCCCATCATACCACTTAAGCTTATAATGCTCAGGCACTTCTATATTTGGCATTTCTCCTTCATAAGGTACATGTATCTTTATTCCGTGTTCAGCAGTTACTTCTCCCTTGTTGTCTACCAATTCTTTAAAAGCCTTTAAATTAAAAGCTCTCTTAGTAATATCATCGTCTTCATTATTAATATAAGGATAGAAGCTTAAACTGGTTTTATAATCATCAACAGTTACATCCTTATTCTCTCCCGGCTTATATTCAAATTCAATATTAAACCATTTTTTAACATCCGTACTTCTTTTTTTAGCCTTAGCTCTTAGGCGATAAGTATCCCCCTTTATCGGCTTTAACCCATATGCATCTACAGACGACTCTTGATTAATAAATGATTTCTTTTCATCGAGTAAACGTATTTCCTTATCACCATCTTGTGCATAAAAGGCATCAAAATCATAACCTAAATCACTGTCTACCTTTAATTTCTGCATATCTTCATTGTCATGTATCTCTTTAGGTATAATAAGATTGCCTTCACTGTCCTTTGCTAAATATATAAAATCTTGATTAGGATCATAATCTCTGTCATCAAATTTTAACTTAAGATGATCACCGGTATCAAAAATCAGCTTACCAAAATCCTGTGCCTTTTGTGTATATACTACCTTAATGTCATAAGAAGTATTCGCCATAGTAAGCTTAAGAATATGATTTGGCATATCTTTCTCTGCAGTACCGGCAAGTGTTACATTAGATGTAATTACAACATTTGGTTCCTCATACCCTTGAAGCTCAGGCAAAGGAATATTAGTTTTAGTATTTTGAGCTAATAATACATTGACTATACCTGAGGAATCCACTCCTAAAGGCTCATAATAATCTACACCGTCAGTTCTCTTTTGCTCTAAAACCTTCTTTGTAATAGATCTTCCATTTCCATCCTCATATCTGACATTTATATTCAACTTATAAGCAGGATTTGGCTTATATGTATATTCTATAATTACATTTTGGTTAGGCATCTTACCTATAAGCCTACCATCTGTATCGAAATTTTTACCGTCAACCTCTTTTAAGCCTGATAAATGTGTGCTTTCATTAGCTACAGTTCCTGATTTAACTAAAGGTCCTTCTAATACTCCTTTTTCAAGTAAATATGGAGCTTTCCCACCCACTTCTTTAGGCTTAATATATTCAGCCTTTGGCACTATATTTTTTGTTGAAAGATCAGTTTCTGCAGCAAAGGGATATTTATCTACTGTAGTATTTAAAATACTACCATCCTGTGCCTTTCTTATATGCTTAACTATTACATAAAATTTTTGGCTTTCATCTACATCATATTTATAAGTAGCTTCAACATTTTTATTAAATACCTGTCCTCCAAGATTATTATCACTATCTTTTGTCCAAGCATAAATCTTATTATAGCTATTATACGGAACATTAAAATTTTTATCAGGAGTATCGCTTCTTGGATCAGTTATCTTAATATCGCTGTCATCCAAGCTTGCCTTATATCCCGGTATATTTACAGGTCTCATCTGATAAGATTGATCCGTGTCTAATTTCACCTGCTTGTCATCTTCCAAAGGATCATCATTAATTATACCATTTTCATGCCCATCTACATGATTGATAGGAGGATTAATACCATCTCTTGCAGGAACATGCCTTGTTGTCAAGGTATATCTATATCCATCAGATTTGAATTTGGCAACATATGTAGTTGACACATATGGAAATTCCAAAGGTAGCTTATTTACAGGAGTTTGTGTAATATCACTTTTATCATACCATTTTTCAAGAACATATCCCGGAAAATAATATTTAACACCATTCCAAGGCTTCAAGTCAGGTTGTTTATATACATCCGGAACAGGAATACTTGTAACATCTGTATAACTTTGATATTCACTTATTTTTCTATCAAAATCCTTCCAATCAAAGTTCCACCAAGGCATCTCCACAGTGTTCTTAGGTATATTTACAGATTTTTTATCCTGATTATTTTTACCGGTATCCTCTATGTATTCGTTAAAATACTTTTCATCTGTATCACCCTTTTTAGCAAAAAGAACCTCGTACTTTCTTCTTTTTTGCTCCTGCGCAGTTACAACACCAAGAGCTTTCATAGCTTCACTCTTATCGCCTTTATTATATTTAAGCACAGGATCCAACAAGTATTTTTCGCCGTTAGTCTGATTCTCATGCTCTTTGAAGGTCTTATAAATACCAAGATCAAAGCTTATTGTTCCTCTCTTTGAAAGGAAATCTGTTTCCTCTGCCTGTGCATTTATAGCCAAGGCAGGTGCAAGCAGGGAAAATCCCATACTTGCAACCAGTAAGCTTGAAATATATTTTTTTATTATTTTCTTCATACTTTTTCTCATTATTTCACCCACTCGCCCTTTTCATTAACCTGATATCCGTCAGGAGTAACTGTGTTTGTGTATAGAGAACCGTCAGGACGACCGTCAGGCATATTGCCGGGTGCAAAGTAATACCATTTATCACCTATAAGCACCCAACCTCTCTTCATTTCACCACTTTGTACATCAAGATAATACCAAAATTCCTTATTCAAGGTATTTCCTTCTCTTGTTTTTAACCAAGCTGTAAGCATTCTACCATTATTCTTACCGGCCTCAGTGCTCAGATAATACCATGCATTAGTCTTTTTATTCTTTATCCAAGATGTAGCCATATTTGACTTATCATCAAAGTAATACCAATTTTGGATAGGATTTCCATTTTCATCCATACCTTGTATAAATCCCCAGGTATTATTTAAAGGCATACCTCCATAGACAATATATTTATATTTGCCTGTTAGAGGATCAACCTGCCAAGAACCGTTCACACCAAGTGTAAAATATTTTTCAGGTGTTGCTTCAAGAGGTCTCTTAGAATCTCCTCTACCCTTACCTACAGAGCCGCTGCCTCCTTGGCTATTTCCACCTGTTCTATTTATCCAAGAAGTTCTTCCTCTTTGTGCTTCTTCATTCAATCCATCCAAGCAATTTTTCAAATCGTCAAATGCCTGCTTTAATTCTTCATAAGTAGCCATTCTTCCAAGATGCTCATTGTCAAGTCCACCATTTTCATCATATACATAGCCTTCAACTCTTGCATAGGCGAGAACATCCTGTGCCTTTTTAATTTTATTTTTCAAATCATTAAGAGAATCAAGCAGAATATAAGGATTATATTCATAGCCCTGAGCTATTGTTATCTCATCAGTCAAATCTACCCTTGCCTTATCAACATCCTTCTTATTATTTTCATAATAAGCATAGAATGCCGTCTTTCTATTTATTGTAGCATCCTCTTTAAATATGAGCTTAGCCTTTGGATAAGGATTTTTACTAAAGCCTTTAAAGGTATATTTAACTCCATAAATATCAACGAATTCCCTTTCAATAGGTTTTTGCATTTCTGCTATACCGTCCATAGTATATTCATTCCCTGATAAATATCCTTGAACATTTCTATAACCGAGAGCAGGATCTTGAACTACACCCTCACCCTTTCTTACCTTAAATACAACTCCAAAAAATTTCTCAAAATTTTTAAAGTTCTTTGAGGCAACATCATCAATGAAGCTTACCTTAAATGCTTTTGAATAGGTAAGTACATAACTATGATTTAGATTGGCTGTAAATTTAAACAAACCATTATCTTTTACAAGATCACCCGGCAAATCTACTCTGCTATTATTTGTTACATCTATAAGCTCATAATCAAGCATATCAAGATCTTTATTTACAAGCTGTACAACCGCATCCAAGCTTGCATCTGAATTAGTTGCTCTATCAACCTTTCTTCCGTCAACATATCTTTCAGGAATTATTTCAAGAGCAAAGGCTGTAGTAAATGCATTTTGATGACTACTATGAGAATTTGAAATATCCTCGGCAATCCTTTTTTCATCTGCACTTGGCTTTCTCTTTTTAAATACAATCTTATATTCAACCTTAGCCTTATTTACATCTATAAGCTCTCTATCCTTATCGTCGGTAAGTTCTCTTTCCAGATTATCAATACTTTCAGGCGTTGTAGCAAATTCTCCAAGCCCTGCTCCCCTGCTTTCCTGTATAACCAAAGCATTTGAAGGGCTTGCCATAGCTCTTTCATAAACCGCCTTTATAACAAGGTTAGAGTCCTCCATCCTAAATTCAAACTCTCTGTCTTTAATCTTTCCGACAATATTCGAATTAGTACCATTCATAATTTCCCAATGACTGAAGGCTCTACCGTCCTTAGTTTCATCAGCACTTACCTTTACCAGGTCGCCAGGTCTTGCTTCTTTAAATATATTCAAAGCTCCACCTACACTTAAGTCGGAATTATTTGAATTTCTAAGTACTGTTTTGATTTTTCCATCAACAGTCTCTACTATATAATAAGCAAGCTCAAAATTATCTCCAGGATCAACCAATATCCTACTTCCTTCTTCCTTCTTGTCAATAGGAGTCTTTGTTGTATCGCCTTTTTTTCTTGCAACTACAGTATATTCCTCATTAGGATCAAGATTGTCAAATATTATTTTTGGATTGTTTATATTTTTAACCTTCTTCCAACCATTGTCAGCATCAGGATAAGAAACAACATTACCATCCTTATCTAATATAGCATATTCAGAATCAGGATCTGCAGGATCTACAACTATTCTTGTCTTTCCTTCATTTATAGGATCTATAGAAAGTGTATAATTTTGTCCAAGTGCCCTTATCAATACTTCTTTTTTCTCTGAAATACTAGGTGTTCCTTCTATATTTGCACCCTTTTGTACATTTACATCACCGCCTGCCTCATATACATCATATTTTGTTCCGGGATATAAATTTTCAAAATATAGGTGTCCATCTTCCTTAGCCTTAATACTGTCTAAAATTTTTCCGGACTTATCAGTTACTATATAAGTATTGCCCTTGTATACACCGTCAACTCTGATTTTGCCCTTGCCCTTATTATCGACAAAGCCTACAGGATTGAAATGTCCCAAGCTTGTACCCCAAATATTAGCGTCCTTTTCAAAGCTTGCAAAATAAGTTTTTCCATTTTCAAGCTTTACTCCATTTCCCATCGGATTATTATCACATTGCCAATTAAGGAATTGATAATTCACCTCAGGAGTGGTACTTGGAATAAGATTTTCTTCAACTAAATCTTTCCAATCAATATCCTTCCATGTATGTAAATGTTTATTTTCAAGTTTACCCTTTACACTTTCATGTGAAATATTGTTTACCATACCATGCTCATTACTATCAAAATCTACATCTATCCAATAAGCAGGATCCTCTACAAATTTTGCATAAAGTGTTGTGGCAGTTGCAAAGGTATCATTTGCTAAAACCTTTTGTGTACAAGCATTATCCTTATACCAGCCTTCAAATTTATAATATGGCTCAGGATTTCCTTTTACATTTGCAACCAAGCCAAGATTAAGCAGATCTGAAAATTTATGAGCAAATTTATTTCCATCTTCAGTGCCGTCATTTGTCAAAAACTCAAATACACAGTTTCCGTCTATTTGTCCCTTATTATATCTAGGATCCGTAGAAACCTGATATTTTATCTCTTTCCAATGATTACGTTTTTCTCTCTTTAAAGAGTAAACAAATATAGCATTACCCTCTTTCATTGTACCATTTGTATAATTACCTTGACCGTCAAAGCTTCCACCAAGCCCTGTTTCATTAGACTTTAGTTTTTCCTTTGCACTTTCAAATTCATAACCATATTTAGGCTTAAATGGTATATTAACAGGATTGCCTGCATCACATGGAGTAGCCTCTACATCGCCTATAGTTTTGTTATCATTATCCATATCAACAAATCTTTTTATAATAACATAATCTGAAAGCTGTTTATAAACATAAGTAATGGTTACATCCTGATTTGGCATTTTACCGCTAAATTTCATGCTATCATCAAAGGAACCGGTTTTTTCCTTTGCTATACCATTTCCGTTGCTTGCGTCCAACTTATAAGTATTTTCCGTTCCATCGTTAGGATAAGTTATTGTACAGGCATTTTTATCAAGCTCATAGCCCACAAGTCTTTTAGGCTCTGCCATTATAGCTGTTTCCGCCATACGTGAGCCTGTATAAGCAGCTCCTAGAGGCATATCTTCCAAATGTCCATTTTTCTTTAGCTTATGTTCAATTTTGAAATTAAATCTCTGGTTACTGTCCACTCTATACTTATAATCAACATTTACAGCTCTAAGAGGCATATTTCCCGCAAAAGATTTGGTTGTATCATCAAATGTCATTCCTGAAATTGCAATCGGCTCTATATTATATGTAAATAGCTTATATCCCGGTATATTAATTGTATTTGATTTAAAATTCTGCTTATATCTTTTTTGCTCTACTTCAGTTTTAAATGTTATAGGCATAGAATTATTATTATTTCTATGCACCTGCTTAAAGCTGTAGGTATCTGCATTTAATTCCCACTTTGCTACATAATATTTCTCACCAAGTACAAAGCCCGGTCTAGGCTCGGTAAGAGGAGCACCATCAGGGTCTTCAAAATCTGCAGATTCCCACTTATCATTTGAGTTATTTTCATACTCATTGACCTTTTCCTGCATTTTTTCTTCATCTATCTCATTACTATCTGTCTTTTTTATATCCTTCAGTTGATACCAACCTTTAAAGGTATATCCTATTTTTGTAGGAATAGGGAATTTTGCATCACTACTTCCGCCAACAAGATATGAAATATTCTTTATAGTTGTTCTTCCGCCATTAGCAATAAATTTTGCATCCAAAACATTCTTTGAATATTCATATGTTATAAAAATATTTGAGCTAGGCATAACCGCATTAATATGAAAGTTGCTGTCAGCCTTTACATCATCTCTTTCAGGCTCTATCTTTACTCCGGTACAAACATATTGTTTGTCGTTAAACTTCTTAGGCTCTGCTGCAATAACAGATCCTGATGGCAGGGTTTCAATCTCATTTGGTGCAAGGCTGGTACCTATTTTTGAATCTATATAAGATACTGTATAGGTAAAGCCCTGTCCCATAAGATTTAAATACCTATTTCCTGAAACAAGCCACTGTCCCGGATTTTTATCAACAGGGAAGTTATTCATTACATATGGTACCATCTTTCCTTCATAGGTTATAATAGGAATCTCATTGCAGCCTCCACCATTAGGCTTAAAGCTTGGAGCCTTGGTAGTTCCGACTCCGATTCTTGATTTTGAAGACATCGTTCCCACAACGGTAATTTCATTTTCTTTGCCTTCTATATTGTTATTATTATATGCTGAGCCTGTTCCATTATTGTATACTGACAATTCAACATTTGCAGGCTTATTATATTTGTTTGTATTTTTATCAATAGTAAATATCATAGGCACCTTATTTTCGCCTATAACAAATTTACCGCTACTCTCCTTTTTAACTGCAGAACCAAGCACGGACTTGTTATCCTTAACTACCCCACCTGTACTCATATAAAAGTTTGCACTGCCTTTTATATCTATTGCTGAAGGTATAAGTGTGGTATCCGGATTTTCCTTTATCTTATTATTCTTTAATATAGAACCTGTTTGCAAATCTACAGTTCCGGCAGAAGCTTCTACTAAAGGAGCTGTCGCTTCAACATTAGCACCATTACCGTCCAACTGGATGTCGGTAAAACGAAGTGCAGTTTTAGGATCTGCATCACTTGCAATTTTAAATAAAGGAGCGGTAAAGCCGGCTTTTCTCTGTATAATTTTTGAGTTATTCCTAACATTATCCCCATCAACTTTAATAGGGTAAGCACTTACTTTTGAATTTGTAGTTTGATCATTAATATAATCTGTGGTTTGAATCGTAACATCTTTACCTGATGGAATAGTAAGTGTTTCATCCAATTCTATATCACCAACCACATGTATATAAACACGTCGTAGATATTTCTGGGCTATACTTTCTAAAGCTTTTTTCAAGGTTTTATATGGTTTAGACATATGCCCAGTTCCACTATCATCATTTCCTTCTGTAGGATTTACATAATATGTAGGTCCTTTCATAGACCAAGCAAATGTTGCCGTCTTAGTTTCTCCAGGTAAAAGATCAAACCTTGTCGAAAATGCAATTTCAGAGTCCACCGGATTATGAGAACCACCTTCCATATAAGAATAATCTTCCAAATCATCATACATATGGCTCCTAAAAGATGAATATTCACTCAAATAAGTAGTAATCTTAGAATTATCATTGTCATCTCTTTTTCTTATACCTAATGGAAGCTGTGGATGATATGTTATAAGGTCAAAGGATGACAAAACATAATCTCCCCCCTCACTTGACTGTCCATGTATACCTTCTATTTTATCAGTATGCTCTCCCTTTTTTGTTGCCCATACAGGAGCCTTATCATGGTTGGCAATCATTATATCAGAACCCGAACCAAACCAGACAGTACGACCTCTATCAGTATCCTTTCTATCACTATCGACTATTTCCCCATCTTCCTTGTCAACATCATTTCCATCATATAAATTATGAACCTTGTATTCTGCTAAGATATATTTACCATCCAATGAAGGCTTAATAGAAAGACGAAGCTCTAATTTTTTATCAATATTGTCTTTAAAAACCTTTACAACTTCACCATTTCTCCACTCTCCATCTATAGCAGGCTTAAATTTATCTCCCGTAAATTCAGATCTCTTAGTACTTATACCATCTCCCAAAATTATTGAGCCGCTATCTTGAGCATTTTTTCCCAAGTATACAGTAGTCATAAATCCGGCCGGTGCTGATCCTGGATAAGATACAGACATCAAGCCGGGCTTTATATGATCATCAGCAGAATTTTCAGCACCGGCATCACCTAAATAAAAAGCTTCTTGTTCTTCATTTTCAGGTTCTTTACTAGGGTCAAAAGCATCTGATATACCATTTATATCAAATTTCCAAGCTACTGTAGTACCACTTGATCCACTCTTAATATAACCAAATTTATATGCACTTGTTTTTCCATTTCCATAGCTTTGTGCCACATTTTCACGACTATTTATAGTAGCATTTGTTGCATTAGCTTCAGGAGCCGGTCTTCCATCTGATAAGCTACCACCATAATAGTGTGTTCTTACTTCAGTTCCTTTAGGTTTTCCATCTATCAAATCACTGTCATTTTCTAATACTGTCGGATAATCTTGTGGGTTCGCCAAACTCGAAAATGAAATAGTCGGACAGGCCAGAACAAATGCCAAAGCACTTGCCGTAAATGCCTTTAGCCTACTAAATTTTCTTTTCATACAATACCTCCATATATTTCACTATTATCTCGCATAAGTATACTCAAAGATTTTAAAGCCTTCCATATCTTCAAAATCCTCAGCTCCATCTTCATTCCATGCTTTTACAGGCTCGCCATATCTTGCCATTCCTTTTTTGCCTGAATCATAATGCACCCATCTTCCTCTTCTCAATCTTGGTGCATCCTCATCTCCTACTCTTGCAAAAAATTTATTATTTTTAATAATTATATAATAGCCTTCATTATCCTTTATCAGTCTATTGCGTCCCCTAACTACATTACCACTAGAGTTTACTACTACATATTCACGGGCAGCTCCCTTTGCAATATCTACTATTCCATATCCTATATCAGAGCTTGCTGAAAGTCTTAGGCCGTTAAAATAATATTTATTATTTACCTTTTGTAGTCTAAATCTGTTGCCATAAACCTTTCCACTTTTTGATATTCCAAAAACTTCCTGACTATCTCTTAGATTTATGACACATTCACCGGGACTCATCATTGAGCCGTCATTAAATTCATCAGCATTAAATATATAAAGATCTGAGCTTTCTGAAGCAGGCAAAAGTCCTCTGTCATCCTGATCGCCCTGAGCTAAAAAGTCCTCTCTGCTACATTGGTCAACATCAAAATCATCAACATATCTGCCATTTCTAATAAATACAAAGCCCGCCTTCATACGTCCATCTTTATCAAAGGCATATTTTCTGCCATTAATTGTATGTATACCATTTGTAATCAGCTTACCATTTTCGTCTGTTCTCCACCATGAATATTCAAGTAGGTCAAATTCATCCTTGCTATCCTCTTCATCCTTTACCATATCAACGGCAGGCACTGCCCAAGTCCAACGATTCTGTATAAGAGAGCCGTCTGAATCATTGTGAGCAAGACTATATTTTGAAGGCATATTATTTTTTGACTTAATAAAGCTTGGTATCATAACACCATTTTCATCAAAAGCATATTTTTTGCCTTTTATTTCTATAATTTTTGATTTTTCATCATTTCTTGCTCTGATAAGCTTTCCATCCTCTCCAAAATATATCCATATCTTGTCATAATTTGAATAGTCCTTCATACCTACATTTGACTTCAAATCCGGAGCAAGGGTTGAATTTGTAAGCAGCCATGATGAAGTATACATAGCTCCATCATCTCCAAAATAATATTTTGCGGACATAAAAGGAAAGAAATTTTCTTTTTCATCTATTACTTCTCCATTTTCATTTATATATCCCTTTAACATCTTACCTTCAAAATTAAAGGCATAACTTTTGTCGCCTATCTTCTTTGGATAAAATTTAGAGCCGCTCCTAAAAGCTCTGCCATTATCTCCAAAATAATACCAATAAGAGTTGCCCTCGTTATCGCTTATAAGCTTCCATGAATTTGTAAGCACACGTCCATTTTTATCAAGATAATAATAATTATCTCCTACATTAACAAGACTGTCTGTAATCATATAACCGTCATCTCCGATATAATACAGACCTGTTTCTCCTTGAATAAATCTTGAAGATGCCAAGCTGCCATCTTCTAATTCATATTGCCATTTTTCTCCTGCCTGCTTCCAATCACTTGCAAAACAAGGTATAGTGCTAATAGCTGTTATTGAAGCACTTGCAACGAGTAGTCTAATAATATTTTTTTTCATATCCACCTCTCCTGAATAATACTTTGTATCTAATAAACTTTGATATTCAAACTAAAATTAATAATATCTTAATAAAGCAGGCATAAAATCCCACTCTCAGCCTATTATCGACTTTGTATAGATTTTACAACATTTCAATAGTTTTAGCCATATTTTAAATGTTTTTTAATTTTTTTTGCTTTTTTGACATTTATATAAGCTAAACAAATAATTTTTCTAAGTTATTTTAGACTATTCATAGATATATTGCATACCCCCCCCCGCAAATTTTATATTTGTTTTCTTATAAAAACTTTATTTTTGTATATTTTATAGCTTATCCTTTCAATACTAAAGCCTTATAGCTATATATAAAATTAATTTTTAGTTTATATTCATTATATTATCTATTTTTTCCAATTCGCACTTGCTTAGCTTTGGCGAATGTATAGATTTAATATTTTCAATTATCTGTTCTTTTTTTGATGCTCCTATCAAGACCGAGCTTACTTCTTCCTTCTGCAAGAGGAAGGCAAGTGCCATAGTAGCCAATTTTTCTCCTCTTTCCCTGGCAAGCTTATCAAGCTGTCTTATTTTATCCATTATATCCTTATCAAGATTTTTTTCACTCAAAAATCTATTATCGGTTTTTACCCTGCTATCATCCGGTATACCATTTAAATATCTGTCGCTTAATCTTCCCTGTGCCAAAGGACTGTATACTATCAGTCCCTTTCCCAATTTTTTTGTATTTTTCAATAAATCATTTTTTTCAACAGCTCTATCTAAAATAGAATATCTATTTTGATTTATAATAAAAGGGCAATTCAGACTATCCAAAATCTCGGTAGCTTTTTCAAGTGTCTTTCCATCATAATTTGATAAGCCTATGTACAAGGCCTTTCCTGTTCTTACAATTTGACTAAGAGCCGACATAGTTTCCTCAAGCGGTGTATCCTTATCCATTCTATGATGATAAAAAATATCAACATAATCAAGCTGTAATCTTTTCAGACTTTGATCTATGCTTGAAATAAGATATTTTCTGCTTCCTCCGTCCCCATAAGGACCATCCCACATTAAATATCCGGCTTTTGTAGATATTATAAGCTCATCTCTGTGTGATAAAAGATTTTCTCTTAAAATATTTCCAAAATTAAGCTCTGCACTTCCAACAGGCAAACCATAGTTATTTGCTATATCAAAATGTGTTATTCCATTATCAAAAGCTGTAAAACACATTTCCTTCATTTTCTCATAATTTTTATAAAAGCCGGCATCACTTGCATTTCCACCAAAATTATGCCAAAGTCCCAGAGAAATCTTTGGTAAAAGCAAGCCGCTATTTCCACATTTTTTATATTTCATTTGTTTATATCTTGTTTTATCGGCAATATACATAAGTCCTCCTAAAATGTTTTTTTCTTTTTAATAAGGCACATAATAAAGCTTAAAAAGATAAAAATTACTAATATCATTATACAATATAAAGCTACCTTTACAACTCCGAGCTTATAAATATTCAGAAAAAAGTAAGGAAACGGACTTTCCTTATTATCAGGTATACTTATATTAAAGACTATGGCTTTTATAAGTGAATAAATCAAGTAGGCAAATGGTAGCAATGTAAAGAAAAATGGCTCAAGCCTTCTATATTTGCCACTTTCATCAAATAAATACCAGTCCATAAGGCTTAATATAGGGGCAATAAAATGTAATGCAAAATTTTTTATAGTAAAAAACTCCTCCTTTGTCTGTCTTGGTAAAAGTAAAAGACAAAATACAAAAAATGTCATTAATATAGCGGCACTTGCACCCGCCTTAATCCTTAGATAAGAAGCATTATTTAAAATTCTTTCTTTTTTTCTAAGCAGAAAATATAAGTTAAGGCTAAAAAATATTAAAATATACAAGTTTGATAAAACTGTATAGTATGTAAAGCAATACCACTTATTAGGATATATCTGAAAATATAAGCCTATAAGCTCTGTCAAAATTATTAATATACTGAAAATTATTTGTTTATTTCTTTTATTCATAACACTCCTTATCAATAACAAAAGGCTTTTTGTACAATCGTACAAAAAAGCCTTAGATTATTCTCCTACTTTTAATCTATATTCTTCTATATCGGCAATAAGCTTCAGTCTTGCACTCTCATATTCACTTTCTTTTTCCATAAAATCAAGCTTATTCTGTAGATATTCTATTTCGGCAAGCTTATTTTTTTGCTTTAATTTATCAGCTGTAGCAAGCTTGATTTTAGCACCTTCATAAGAAAATCCTGAGGCTTCATAAGCAAGCTTATCCTCTCTTATTTTATTATACAAAGCTGTGATATCTATTTTTATATTATTTTCGATATCAGCCTCCTTTAAACCTGCTATTTCATTTGCATAGCTTGATGCATGCCTCCTTGAATTTCTAAAGCTAATCAAATCCATATTCCTCGACTGTGCTTTTTTAATATCCTCTTCAAGACTTCTATTATCAATATAAGAAAAATCTATATCTTTTATCTGTGCTATATCTACATCACTATATTTATCCCAGCCAAGTCCATTAATAAGAAGAGCTTTTTGTTTATCTTCCAAAGCTTTCAGCTCTTCTAATTTTGCTCGTGCATTCAGCAAATCTACATTTGCCTTATCTACATCGGACTGTAAAGCAAGACCCGAATTTTTTTTAAGCTCTGCAGCTTTCAAAATTTTTTCATTGAGTAATACCGCTTCTTGTAGCATAAGTTCTTTTTTTTGTAAAGACTTGTAGCTTAACATAAGCTTTTTATATACCAAGCTTAAATTATCTATTGCCACTCTTAGAGCTTCATTATTTTTGCTTATAGGAGCTTCAAGCTTTTTTTTGATTTTTACGATATCACTTTTTGCTTTATTTAGAATATTCAACTGATTTTTATAAAAGCTTTCTTTTTCCTTATCCTCATCCTTTGCAGCTTCTACAGAAGAATCCAGCTTTCTTTTTGCCAAATCAAGCTCATCAAGAGTCTGAGCCTGATCTTCAATATTTTTATTATATTTTTCTAAATCACTTTTTATTATCGGATTAAAATTTTTAACTAAAGCATATATCTCGTCATATTCAAGCTTATTGTCCATAAGTCTTTTATTTTCTTCTGAATAAAGAGCTTGAGTTTCTTCAACGCTACCTGAGGCAAAGCTTAAAAAGCTGTTTGAAAATATACAGGCTATGAGCAAAAAATTTAATAATATTTTTTTTATCATTCTTTATTATCTCCTATATTTGCAAGCCCTGATATCACACTATTATATCCTAAGGCTGAGCTTAATAAAATATTTTTTGCATTTTCAAAATCAAGCCTTGCAAGCTCTTTATTTATCATACTTTCTTTTAAATCATAGTCTGAGACAAGTCCCAATTTGTTTGAGGCTGATATTTTTTCAAAGCTTTTATTTTGTAATTCTATATTTGAATATGACTTATCATAATTTATTTTTGCACTGATTAAATTTTGATAAAAGTTATTTACAACTATAGCTATATCCGATTTTGAAGCTTCTATAAGCTTTGATAATCTGTCTTTTTCCTCCTGTGTAGTCGCATTTTCCAATTTTCTTTTATTTGATTTTAAAATATAATTACTTTCTATAGCTTTTTGTAAATCTTTATTCTTATCACAATTTTGTATCATTTCAAAGTCAATATCAGGCAAAGCCCCAAGCTTAGGATTTTGATCATATTTCCAACCGAGCATTACCTGCAAGCTTTTAAGCTTTTTTTCTTTTTCAGCCTGAATATCTACAATATCCTGTTTGGCTTTAGTAAAGTCGGCTTCAGCATTTAATATATCAAGCTTACTCACATTACCAAGCTTCAGTTTTATTTTTTTAGCTTTTAAATCATTTTCGGCAAGCTCTTTTCTCAGCTTTGCTTTTTGCAATTCTATATCCTTATTATAATAATCTATCATATTATTTTTAGCATTCCAGGCTATAGTTTTTGTTACAGATTCATTATTGATATTTTTGATAATACTATCCTCCATAGAGGTATCTGCACTATTTAAAAGATTTTGAGCCTGAACCTTTGCCTGAGCATTTTGAATAATAGTACTTACATATGAAGCATCCTGCAAATCAGGCTCCTGTATGCTATCCAGTATGTCTTGTGCGGCATTTCTATAAATCTGCCTTAAATTTGTATTTGAATTGCCATATTTTTTTTGAAATTGTATATAATCATACTCATTCGCCTTTACTGTAGGATTATATTCTTCAACCAAGGTCTCTATTTCATCATACTCCAGTTTGTTATCCCTTAAATGTTCCCACTCTGTTTGTGTTCTTGCAAATGAAGGCTTTGCAAAAGTGGGTATATATGAGCTTATACTTATATAAGTTAAAGCTGATATAAAGTATATATATACTATAAATTTACTTTTTTTCATCAATCTACCTCAAAAATAATTTAATCTTTAATTAATTATAGTATATTTTTTATTTATTTAATATTAACTAATTATTATTTTTATCATACATTTCATCTCTTTCATGCCTATCATTCTCTTTTATTACAACTCTGTCCCCCTCTTTTATATCCTTATCATACTTATATATAACTCTATCTGTCTTATCCAGATTTTGAGTTATTACTATGTCCTTATCATCAAATATATCCGTTGTTATATTTCTTTTTATTACAATATTATCCTTTACCAAATATACATAGTTACCTTCATCGGAATTTAAAATACATTCTATAGGAAGAGTAAGCTTATCCTTAACCTGTGCAACTATCATATTAAGCTCAAGTTCATCATTTTCTTTTAAATCCTTTGTATCATACAATTTTATTTCTACAAAAGAAGTATTAAAAGCCACAAGCTCCCCCTTATATATATTATCATCCTTTCTTAGCTCAAACTCCATACCTATATTCATATATTGACTGCTTTTTTTATCTATATTTGCTTTAACTATTCCATCTGAATATACCTTCGCTTTTATCCATTCATAATTATTTATTTTTTTTATTTCCGGACTTATCAGCTCTACTTCAGCACTTTTGTTTATTGGTATAGGTGTATTCAAATTTTTAAAAAATATAAATAGCATATATCCTATAAGTCCCAATAAAATCATTAAAATAATTAGTAATTTTTTCTTCATTTCTATATTATCTCCAATCTGAATAAATTTATTTTTATAGATTATAGCACTATCCTATAAAGATAATGATAAGCTATGACTATATTTATTTAGGCTTACCATAAAATTTAATTTATTAACTAAAACTCGTGCTTGAATTTTTTCAAAAAATAATTTAAACTGTCTTAAAAATATTCCTAGCTTTAAGCTAGGAAATGAAAGGAGATTATTTATGAAAAAAGTTTTAGTTTGTTTGGAACAGGATGCTTCAGAAACCAGAGTATCTCTTATTCCTGACGATATTAAAAAACTTTCTAATTTAGGCTTTGAATTTTTTGTAACACAAAATGCAGGCTTAAAATCAGGCCATCCTGACAGTGAATATGAAAAAGTGGGAGCAAAAATAGTTTCAAGTAATGAAGAAGGATATAAAGCTGCCGAGATAATTTTAAGGCTTCTAAAACCTACAAGTCTTGAGGGTATAAAAGAAAATACTCTACATCTCAGTTTTTTGGATCCCTTCAATGAAAAGGAGCTTTTAAATGAATTTGCCTCAAAGGGTATTCAGGCAATTTCTCTGGAAATGATTCCACGTACTACGCTTGCACAAAAGATGGATGTTCAATCCTCTCAAGCCTCATTAGCAGGCTATGTTGCAGTTGTAAATGCCGCTGCCAGATTGCCAAAAATCTTTCCTATGATGATGACACCTTCAGGAACTATTTCTCCTGCAAGAGTATTTATAATAGGTGTAGGTGTTGCCGGACTTCAAGCTATAGCAACAGCTAAAAGATTAGGTGCCAAGGTAGAGGCATTTGATACACGTCCCGTAGTTGAAGAACAGGTAAAATCTCTTGGAGCAAGCTTTGTAAAAATAGATCTTGGTAATATGGGGCAAACCGAGCAAGGCTATGCAAAGGAGCTGACTAAAGAGCAAATTGCCATGCAACAGGAAGCACAGGCTAAGGTTTGTGAAAAATCAAATATAGTCATTACTACTGCCAAAGTATTCGGAAGAAAGGCTCCTACACTTATAACAAAGCAAATGCTTGATCGTATGCAGCCCGGAAGCGTTGTTGTAGATATGGCAGTATCTACAGGTGGAAATGTTGTTGGCTCAAATGCCGGCTCTGATGTTGTTACTGAAAATGGAGTAACTATAATTTCAGGTGATTTCCTTGAACGTCAGGTAGCCTTTGATGCTTCAAAGATGCTTTCAGGTAATATGTATGCCTTTTTAACTCATTTCTATGATAAAGAGAAAAAGGAACTTTCAGTAAATCTTAATGATGAAATTATGAAGGGCTGTCTACTTACAAAGGGTGGCAAAATTATACATGAAAAATTTGCTAATGGAGGTAACTAATATGAATATTATGCTGATTTTTGTATTTGTAATAGCCGGATATCTTGGTGTTGAATTGATTTCCAAGGTTCCATCTCAGCTTCACACACCTTTAATGTCAGGAACAAATGCTATATCAGGTATTACAATAGTTGGTGCAATGACTGTTACAGCTGTTAATGTCGGTTCAACTATAGGTCTTATACTCGGATTTCTAGCTATTATTTTTGCAACTATAAATGTTGTAGGCGGATATATGGTAACGGATAGAATGCTTGGCATGTTTAAAAAGAAGGGGGATAAATAAATGCACGAAAATATTATTGCAATCATTTATATGATAGCTTGTATCTTCTTTATTCGTGGTATCAAGCTTCTTGGAAAAACTGATACTGCCAAAAAGGGAAATCTATATTCATCTATAGGTATGCTCATAGCTGTAATAACCGTTTTATTTGAAAATGAGGTGCTTGGCTCTTGGTCCGGCAATCCTTTAGAAAATGGTTATGTATATGTAATTGTAGCTATAATTATAGGTAGCCTAATAGGTGCTATATGGTCAAAAAAAGTAGAAATGACAGGAATGCCGGAGCTTGTTGCCTTATTTAACGGCTTTGGTGGTCTATCCTCACTACTTGTAGCACTTTCTGAATATTTAAAAGATAATAATGTTAAGGATAGCTTCAGTGCAATCACTCTCGGTTTGACTATTGCAATAGGTGCTATTGCTTTCACAGGCTCCTTAGTTGCATTTGGTAAATTATCAGGAAAATTATTCACAAAAAATATTATTATTCCTTTCAAAAATGCTCTAAATGTTATTCTTGCACTTATAGGACTTTGCGGTATCTTTATGTATGCATTTTTAAATACAGATTTGGGCTTTATAGGAATTATATTAGTAAGTGTAACTTACCTCATATTAGGTATAACTATGGTTGTATCCATAGGTGGCGGTGATATGCCGGTTATTATCTCATTCTTAAATGCTCTTTCAGGACTGGCTGCGGCTTTTGCAGGTTTTGCCATAAATAATACTGTTTTAGTTGTTTCAGGTTGTCTTGTAGGTACTTCAGGACTTATTTTGACACTCATTATGTGTAAGGCAATGAATCGTAGCTTTCAGAGTCTTTTATTCGGCTCCTTCGGTGCCGCTTCATCAAAGAAAAATAAAGGTCCTGCTAAAGAACCAAAATCTATCTCCGTTGAAGATGCGTATATGATACTTGAAGCCGCAAATTCTGTAGTATTTATCCCCGGCTATGGAATGGCTGTAGCAGGTGCACAGCATGCTGTCAAGGAACTTGCACACAAATTAGAGGAAAATGGAGCTGAGGTAAACTTTGCAATCCATCCCGTTGCCGGTCGTATGCCCGGTCATATGAATGTTCTTTTAGCAGAGGCGGATATTCCTTATGATCAATTAAAGACATCAGATGAGATGAATCCACAAATGCCTATGACGGATGTCGCTATTATTATAGGTGCAAATGATGTTGTAAATCCTGCCGCCTTAAATGATGAATCCTCTCCTATTTATGGCATGCCTATTATAAACGCATTTGAAGCAAAAACTGTCTTCGTATTAAAACGTGGTAAAGGAACAGGCTTTTCCGGTATAGAAAATCCTCTATTTACATATGACAACACTGTTATGATTTATGGAGATGCAAAACAAACAGTTTCTGCACTTGTGGCAGAATTTGATAATTAAAATATAAGATAATTCTTAGATTTTATTTTGAGCTGTTAGTAGCTTTACTTTAATTTTAAATATATAAAAAAGGTGGCACTTTGCCACCTTTTATTAAGCTATAAAATTATTTAATTTCTCTCAACCAACCATCAGGTGCTTTGATTTTTCCAAGCTGTATTCCTGTTAATGTGTCATATAATTTTTGTAAGCTATCACCCATTTTATCCATTCCTGACGGAAACTCTATAAGCTCTTTTCCTACAACTCTTCCTACAGGTGATATAACAGCTGCAGTTCCACAAAGACCTGCCTCTCTAAAGTCTTTTAACTCTTCAAAGGCAACCGCTCTTTCTTCAACTTCCATATCAAGATAATGCTTTGCTACATATAATAAAGAACGTCTTGTTATACTTGGTAAAATTGAATTTGATTTTGGAGTTATCAATTTATTATCCTTACTTACAAATATAAAATTAGCTCCACCGGTTTCTTCAACATATGTTCTTGTAGCTGCATCAAGATACATATTTTCATCATATCCATTTCTATGGGCTATCATAAGTGGATGCAAGCTCATAGCATAATTAAGACCCGCTTTTATATTACCCGTTCCATGTGGTGCCGCTCTATCAAAATCAGAAACACATATAGTTAAAGGTCTTGCTCCACCCTTAAAATATGGTCCTACAGGAGTAGCAAAAATTCTGAATTGATAAGCATCTGCCGGCTTAACACCTATAACCTGAGAGCTCGCAAACATAAATGGTCGTAAATATAAGGAGGCCCCGCTTCCATAAGGTGGAACATAGGCTTTATTTGCAGCTACTACCTTGTCAACAGCTTCCAAAAATCTCTCTTCTGAAAAAGGAGGCATCTCAAGTCTTAGTGCAGACTCATACATTCTCTTTGCATTCAAATCAGGTCTGAAAGTAACTATTTT
>CAMQCZ010000011.1 GCA_946999385.1 uncultured Lachnoanaerobaculum sp. | reverse complement strand
ATTTACTTACTATTTATCTAATTAAATTTTACCCTTTTCTCTACTAAGATATTCAGGCATTTCAGCTCTTCTGATTTGAGATAGATTGCCCAATTTTATTCCACGTCGTTTCTATGAATTTCTATAACATCTTCAATTCTGCAATCCAATGCCAGGCAAATCTTTTCTAATGACTCTAAGTTCACATAAGAATTTTTGCTCATTCTTGAAACTATGTTGCTTGTTATGTTTGCAGCTCTTTTTAAGTCTTCTTTGTTCATTTCTCTTTCTACCAATAAGTGCCATAATGGTTTATAAGAAATTGCCATATTATTACCCCTTATCCGTTTTATTGTTAAGATATATTATATCATAAATAGGCTGATAAGTCACTTTAGCCTATTTTATACTTGTGCTTGCGTTAGTATTTATTGAGATAGTCCTTGTTTTTTTCCTTGTCCCACTTGGAACTGCTCCAAATCTATTGCTAACCGTGAGCGGTGGCTATATAATATATTCGACTTGAATTAGACTTGATTTTGTTAGTACCTATCAGAAGATACTTGATATGATTTTATTAGTACTTATAATCTATTCATCGCTCACCGTGAGCGGTAATATTAAATTTATTTAAATAAAAACCATATTATAAAAAGCCTATATAGAACAAAAGTTCTATATAGGCTTTTTATTTAAAATGGGAATTTTTTATATGTAACACAATATTCCATGAATTTTCTAATTGTAATATTTGTATTAACACCATATTCTTTACTTATATTAGATAAAATCATTTTAGTTTTTTCACTAGCTTTAATACTAATTCTAACAAGGTTTTCATGTGAAAAATTACTTTTTTTATTCATAAAAAAGGGCAATTCTTTCTTTTTTTCCAGTTCTAAAGAAAATAATCTAACAGCTTCTATAACCGGAATTTTTTTTTCTTTACATAGTTGATAAAAAGAGTTTTTTAATTCTAAATTTAATCTTATTGTTAAAAAAATTGTCATTCTTCCTCCACCCTAATATTTTTCTAATTCATTTCTTATATTTTTCAATAAATCCTCAAACAAATCTTTTTGATTATATTGTTCTGATATATTGTGCATTTTTTTTAACATAAAATTAAATAATCTTTCTATACTGATGATTGTTTTTTCACTTTCTTCTTTTTCAATATTATAATCTTCAGAAAATAAAGGATATATTTTTTCTATTTCTTTTATGACATTTTTTACTTGTTTTTTATTTTCTTAAATATATCAGCTAAGGAGCTTTGAGACTTTTCATCATTATCATAAGATATTATATAGCCTAGAGTGTTTTCATATTCATTTTGTCTATCATCACCTTTTACAGCTACATTAAACCATTGATAACCGCTAACAAAATCTCTTGGCTTTATTATTTTTACTTCTCTTTTTATCTGATTATCTTCAACTTTTATCAAAACCTCTATCTTATCTGCAAAAACAATATTTTTATGGATAACTTGATTTTGATTTTTACCTTCTTCTTTTACTGTAATTGTAGGATTTTCAAAAACTTTTTTATAAGTTTGCATTCCTGAATTTTCATAGACATTAATTGATTCATCAATGTCATCCACAATAATTAATATATTTTTCAAACTCATATTTTATATTCATATTTATCCATTTCTTTTTTTATCCATGTCATAATTACATCCACAAGATAATCCTGTTGCACCTGACTTAATTTCTTTCCTGCTTGTATTTTATGCCATTTTCTGATGCACTCCCTACAGCATGTTGCTGTTGCGTGTTGGGCAATAAATACAGGATGGCCTTTCATCGGTGTCTGTTTACCATCATTTGCTATATATGCAGGAGCTTCTCTCTTTGCAATAAAGTCCGCAGCGTGTTGTCTAATTGTATCTACTCCTTTTTCATTTATGTAATCAATATCTTTCTGTTTCAATTGAAAACTGCTTCGGAACTTGGAATTATCCAGCCGCTCAAATAACTGTCTATACCATTCATCCTTAGTCATATCATCACCATAAGTCGTACAATTTTATAGTTTTTAAATTTATCTTCTTGCTTTTTTTCATTTTATATTCTCCTTAAAACTTTATCACTTTCAATTTATGTGTAAATGATAATAATGTAACTGTCGTACTTTTTAAATAGAATACCTCTATATTCTCTCCTAAGTACATATTATGTAAAGATGAATAATCCTCAAGCATATGCCTGTATGTCTATGCTTATTTTAAAAATTTTACTACTTGTTCATGATCTAATTCTCCTGCTGATTACTTAAATAAATCCATAATACTAAAGCTCTTTTTCTTATCAACATTATTATAAACTGCTTTTTTCATATTCTTAATCCATCCTTCACCTTTATTTGTGTAACCCTAAATTAAAGCTTATTAGCTATGTCATTCTTAAATAATGATAAAAAATCAAGTTCATTTGTATATTCAATTGCTTCATCTACAAAATGTAAGAAATCCAGCTTGTTCAACTTCATTACATACATAATCCATTATCTGAAATGCCAGTCTAGGCAATATCTGATTAGTATTTCTCCGTTCGCCTTTGTTATATTTTCTTCGTATAATTTTTCCATCTGCTTTTATAAAATATGTATCTATAGGTCTATAATTGTCCCCAAAGTACAAGTTATCCATAGTAAACCCGGTATCTGTAGATACCACGCTCTCAGCCAAAATTGTCAATTCAAGCTTTTCTTGCTTGTATTCAATATTATAACCTCTTGCCTCGAAATAATTTTTTACTTCTACTGCATTATATCCATCAGTTATAATATCTACTCCGTTTGCAAGATGATTTGCAACTGCGATTACATATTTAGATGGATATTGCTTTCCTTCTTCCGTTAGCAGAACATACTGTGTATTTTTGTTATTATTCGGTATGCCATGCTCATCAATATATTTTATTGCTGCTTTGATATTCAATTCATCAATATTGGGTATTGCCATAGTCATTTCTCCTTTATTCTCTTTAAAAAGCAAGCGATATTTGAAAATTAAGCTACGTTATAAAAATTGCTTTCGAAAGTATTATAAAATCCTTCCACATGAGTATTATTATAATGGTAACCTGCCTTAAAGTATATTAATTTTTGAGTTTATCTTCTAATTTGCGAATATATGTATAAAAATAAAAAGCCCTTTAAGAAATGGATTTTCTCCTCTCTCAAAGGGTAATAACACAAAGCGGGATTTATATCTTTCTCCCATATTCATCAAAATTTCTCTTTAACGCTTTTTCTGTTGGAATAATATTTCCAATTAAAGGTATCATCTGCACAAGTGTAAGAATTCCTCCAAAAGTTCCAACTGTATCTCTTCCTTTACCAAATACAAATACCATTGCTACAACAGAGAGAGGTAATAAGATTATTCCACAAAGATACCATAATTTACCAATATACGTATTAGCAAATCTCCATGTTTCATCATTCATCATGGATCTTTTTGTTCGATATCCGAATGTGTAATTGATTTTCTTCGGTGCAGACTTTGAAAATAGTCGTCCAAATACGATCATTGTTATAGGTATAAGCAGAACTACTATTAACATAAATATCCAAAATCCCATTTTATAAGCCTCCACAACTTCAAATTTATATTTTTCTTAGCTATTTTAAAAATTGAAAAATCAGACTTGCTGAATGTATCAAAATCAACTTTTTCCTCCTCGTACTGAGGACTACCACAAGGAATAGAACCTACAATCGGTGTCTGTGTCTGTTCTCCACTGTACTTACGGATCACATTGGTACGAATCTCCTGCCTATAGTACTCAATCATATTCTTCACAGCCATCTCTACCAAATATTTATATGCTGTACCTCCGGCAATTCCAACTGCTTCAGCAATCTTTGTAGTCGATTGGGATTGTCTGTTTTGCAGGTAATAATCCTCGATATACTTTTTTATCTCACTCATAAGTTCAGGACTCTTGCTCCTCATACCTGCACCTCGCTCTCTTTTCTATCAGAGCAGTTTGCTTTCGATAATTTTATTGTACCTGATACGAAAAAATTTTCAAGTAGGTTTTTCGCAAAAGAAAAGAGGTGTCGCAATTTGTAAACACCTCAGTATCAAACTATATCCTTTCCGCTTTTACATTCACACCTTTCTTTATTGCTTTTTCAAGTAAAGATACGATAAGATTAAATACATCTTTTGTTTCATCAAAATCGAAAGCTTTTTCTTTATAAAGCATCAAATCTTTGAAATACTCCGCTGGATTGATTTCATAAACACCACCATTCTCAGAAAAAATACCTTCTAATTGATGATAGTCTCGTGTAAAACCTGTCCACCCTTTACCTTCAAGAGACGGAGTATCAAAAATATCATCAAAGTAACCTTCCCAAATGTGAATAGCTTCGTCTGTTTCGATATACAGAACAATTTCATTTTCATCCTCATATCCTTCATAAAAAGTATAATTATTTTTTAGGTTTCCAATGTCCATTATCTAACATCTCCTTTTGCTCATTTGTCGCAGTACCATTTTTTCTTGCTCTTATAGCCGCCTGCCATTCTTTTTTTGACACCCACTTGTTTTTTCCAACAAGTATCTCGTGTTTAGCAGGTCGAGCGTTTTTACCATATCCAATACCCGCTTGATCACGCTGAACAACCCAACTATCGCCTTGCTCTTTTGGAGCATTTGGTGTTCGAGTATGCCAACGACTCGTGTAAGAGTAGTCTCCTTTTTTCCAAGTGTATTTTACTTGGTCATATCCATTTTTCTGTTCCTCCCTAACAGTGGCAGAAGGAGGTATCTTAATTGGAGATGTCTTAGGCAACGTATTTTCAATGTAATCTTTGTGTTTTTCACTATCTCCGTGAGTACCACCAAATCCACCATGAAATCCTGCTCCCATCAGGCACTCACCGCCTTTCGGCTTTTCATAAAGTCGCTATCAAATTGCAACACCTCAATACCTTTTTCTCGATATGGAGCAAATATCTTATCCGGTGCAGCTCCGTACACAACAAGAGTATGCGGTTCTAGTCTGCTAACTACATATTCTAATCCGCTAACAAAATAACTACGGTCTGATAACAACTTTATACAACCGTGTGAGCCAACTGCGATTGTTCCATGTTTTTGAATACCTGCACAAGAGGCTTCATATGTACGTTCGTCGCCAAATCTAATATCAGGAATGACTGATACACCATTTTCTTGCAACCAATAACCGATTGAACGGCTACATCAAGATTTTGATAGCCGAGCATATAGCCCCTTTCGCTAACCTTTTACTTTTCGCAAAACAGACTCATTTTACTCTAATTCCTATTCCTCGCTTTCTTTTTGTTGCAGATAAAAGAGCGCTTTTTGCGTTTCAATCTCTGCTTTCAGTTCTTCTTCTGTAGGCAGATACAATTTGTACTTTGAAGCAAATAGCTGTTCATTTCCGTGTATAACAGAATAATGGGCAATATCATCATCGGTATCAGAGCAAAGAACAATACCTATTGTCGGATTGTCTCCCTCGCTTCGTTTTAACTCATCATACATACGAATATACATATCCATCTGTCCTACATCCTGATGTGTTATCTTTTCTGTTTTCAAATCAATGAGAACAAAACATTTCAGTATATAGTTATAAAAAACTAGGTCGATGAAGTAGTCCTGTTTTCAGTACGAATATGCTGTTGTCTTGCTACAAAAGCATAACCTTTTCCAAGTTCCATCAAAAACTTCTGCAAATTGGAGAGAATGCTTTTCTCAAGGTCACCCTCGGAAAAATTAGTGTTTTGAAAAATTCCTAAGAACTCAGCAACTACCAGATTTTTAATAAACTCCAGCTTATCAGTTTGGTACGATGCTGTCAGTTTTTTCATTTCATCTTCCACTAATTCTTTCTTCTGTGTTTTCAACATACGGTAATAATACTGTGATGAAATGTTTCTCTGCAAAGTACGAACGCTCCACGTCTGTTCTGACGCTTACTTCTCATACCACTCACGAGCTGCTTTATCTTCAACCTGTAATAAAGCTAGATAATGTGACCAAGACAAAAGGTTACCGGATTGTCTACACACCGTGTCGACAATCTGAGGAAATGTTTCATAGAATTTCAGGCAATGATATAAATTACTTCTGTCATATCCTTTTCCATATAACTGAGTCAATTCTTTAGAAATCTTTTTTATTATTTTCAAGCCATATTCTGAACGTTATTCTCCGCATAGTTCTTCCTCTGAAATACGATAACCAATAAGCCAGTTTCTTTGCACAAGCAATGTATTGACTGCCTGATATGCAGATTTTTGTGAGGATTCAATAATCCCACACATATCTTTTAAGATGTCGTCTGTTTTAACAAAATTACCCATAATGCTATTATGTCCGACATTTTGCAATTTATTCTCCATAGCCGTCACTCCTTGATTTTTCTTTATTCGTCTTGTTGCATACCCTCATCGGCTTGTGCAATCATCTGTCTGTACTGTTCTTTTAAACTTTCCGGTGCAAGTATCTGTACCTTGCCATTAAAGCCAAACACCCAACCGAAAAAGGTTGGACCGGCTGATACTTCGGTCTGTACTCTGAAAGATGTCATATCATACGCAAGGGTTGTCACATCTTCTCCGAAACGGTCAACCATTGTTTTCATCAAGCTGTTATCACATCGTAAATCCACAAGAACTTTCTCGCCGGAGAACATAAAGAAAACTTCTTTTGTGTAATTCTCAATATCAAAATCATCAGGCATAGGAATAATATCCTTATCCAGTATCTCCGGATTGGAAGCAATACGGTCTACCCTGAAATTGATAACCTTGCTTTTCTTCTCTGAATATCCGAGAACATAATAATAGTCCCCACACCAGAGAAGTTTATACGGACTCAACTTATAAATCTCACCCTTATTCTTCAGAACCTTTTTCTTTAATCCGGTATAATCATAATACTGAAAAGAAATCTGTTTGCCTGCGTTGATGGCATCGTTTATAGCATCAATGATATAATATATCTGCTCATTATCCGGCTTAATACGATTGACCACATAATTGTTACGCTTCAGCTTTACCACCTGCCCCAGACTGGTCATCGTATGTATCTTCTCAATAAGAGTTTCGCTTTTCTTCTTTGTAATGAACTTCGATGACTCCACTGCATCTATCAGCAGTTTCAGTTCCGGCAGTTCAAACTTGCGGCTGGCTACAAAGTATTTGCTCTGAGTAGAGTGGATAGTAACAATGTCCATTCCAAACTCCTGAAGTGCTGCAATGTCTTTTGTGACCGTCGTTCTATGTGCAGATATTCCGTATTCATCATTCAATATATTGATTAACTGTGTTGTGGAAAGAGGATTTTCTTCATCGGTTCTTTCCAGCAAAATCTTTTGTAGGTATAAAATCCTTGGCTTTGTTTCCATTGTTGTCCTTTCCAACTACTAATACATATCTCAAAACATTTCTCCATCTATATCACTTATCTGCTCAATCGGAATGGCTGTCTTATCTTCCATAATCACTGTATGTTCATATTCATCAAACTTCTTTACGTAACCGGAGCAGGTAATGTATGCTCCCCCAGCTTTTTTATTATCCGGTACGAAATAAGTGATTCTAACTCTTTGTTGTGTACCGATGGTTTCAGCAATCAGATTTAACTTTTCATTCAATTCTGCTATGACTTCATCACTCAGCATCAATTTTTCATCCGTCTGTCTTGCAGTTTCCTTAATAGCTGCTTCGTGTCCAGTAAGTGCCGCAAAAGGCAAAAACTGTGCTGCTCTGTCATAAAGGGACATACGAGGGTGTTTCTTTGAAGTTGGATTTGGCAAATTGATAATATCATCATATCTGTGATTGTCTTGATTCTCCATAATCGCCCTCCATTACAGTGGTATAGGGGTCTGTGCGAGCATAAAAATGTAAATGGCAGATATAATAGCCGCTACGAATGCAATACATATTACAGCTTTCATTCCGTAATGCTTCTTCATTCTTTTGTAAATCAAAGCTGCACACCACTCACATATGGCAACGATAAGAATAAATATCCCTATTGACTTCCACAGCCACGAAAGTTCATATATCCATCTCATATTTTGTTTCCTTAATCCTATACTTTATTTTTTATACCTTGTGTCCACCTATCTGTTCATTGCGGTCTTTGGCTGTCGCTCCCTCCTGAAGATTTATTCCTTTCAAGATGGCATTCTTCCCAAACTTCTTTTTTATCGTAAGCATTGTCTGCTGCATACGCTTTTCACGCTCTAAAGCAGCTTCTTCTTTGACTTTCTCCTGTTCTTTTGCCTTATAATCCGTAAAAAGGTCAAGCTGCTCATATTTATCTTCTTTCTTTGCTGAGTTCTCGTCTACAAGTCTGTTCGCTGTAATGTTAATTCTTCTGATAAGCAAATTTTTATCCACGATTCTGTCATACAGTTCCACCACAGCATCGGTTATCAGCATTGTTGATGATGTTTGCCTTTTCATGTTTGTTGTTCCGTGAGCGCGTTTAGGAACTCTTCTTCCATATCTGTCAATTGTGACATCTCCATTGTATTTTCTGCTTCGGTCTAGGTCTGTCAGATTTTCTATATCATAACCTATCGTCAACACAATCTGGTCAGTAACAAGTCCCTTATCTACTAAATCAAGAACCATAAGGTCGGTCATCTCTTTTACAACCAACTTCGCCTTATCAAAATCATACGGGCAGTGAAGTACCTGTCCTGAACATACACTGTTGGTTTCCGGCTTATAGGCTTTGACCTGCTCCATCGTACAAGGTTCATATCCCCAAGCATGGTCAATTAGCAGTTCCGCATTGATTCCAAACAACTTGTAGAGCAGTTCTTCGTTATACAGTTCATTCGACTTTCCGATGGAACATCTTGCAATATCTCCCATAGTAAAAAGCCCATTTTCTTCCAGTTTCTTTGCATAACCTTTACCTACTCTCCAAAAATCTGTAAGTGGTCTATGATTCCATAGCTGTCTACGGTAAGACATTTCATCCAATTCGGCAATTCGCACACCGTCCTTATCCGGCTCAATATGCTTTGCCACAATATCCATCGCAATCTTACACAAGTACATATTCGTGCCGATTCCGGCTGTTGACGTAATTCCTGTTGTTTTCAAAACATCCAGTATCATCGTCATAGCAAGTTCCCTTGCGGTCATCTGATAGGTATTCAGATAATTTGTTGCATCTATAAATACTTCATCAATCGAGTAAGGGAAAATATCTTCCGGAGCAATGTATTTCAAGTAAACACTGTATATCTTGGTACTATACTCCAGATAGTATGCCATACGAGGTGGGGCAACGATATAATCAATCTCTAATGCCGGATTCGCATTTAATTCTGTACTGTCATCAGACGAACCCGCAAATGTATGATTTGGTGCTTTCCACCTTCGTGTATTATTAACTTCTTTTACCTTTTGCACGACCTCAAACAAACGTGGTCTGCCGGGTATCCCATAACTTTTTAATGACGGAGATACCGCAAGGCAGATAGTTTTCTCTGTCCTGCTCTTATCTGCAACTACAAGATTTGTTGTCAAAGGGTCAAGATTTCGCTCTTTACACTCCACAGAAGCATAGAATGATTTAAGGTCGATTGCGATATAGGTCTTTTGCTTTGTCATCATTCTATGCTCCTTTCTAAAATTCTTTTGAGTAAATTATCCTATCGTTAGTGTCAATCCTCGGTATAGAAACCATCCAATACATATGTTGTGACTGGTGTTATATACAATTCATATTTAATAACCAGTCTGATTAAATCATTTCCGTCAATCAATGTTATCGGTGTACCTTCTCTCGCAGCCTCTCTTGCCTTATTGGTAAATCGGCTGTTAGTAATAAATACTCCATAATCGGCTTGATATTTGTTCATCGCCCCAAGAAATTGATTGATATCCGGCTCACTCACTGGATTTGAATTAAATCTTTTACACTGAATAACCACTCTGGTTGTTCTAAAATCATCGGCATCTACGTGATATCCATAACCATCAATACCACCATCATTTGACACCTGAACGCCTTTGTTGGTAAACTCCACTCCCATCTTTGTAAGAAGTGCTCGTGAGAATTGTTCAAACTTTTCTGGAGACATATTAGCGATTGCACTCTGAAGTTTTACCTTGAAATCATCTAACAATTCGTCATCTGTGGATTCATTCTCCTCGTCTTCAACCTCCAGTGTTTCTACTGACTTGTTTTTCGATTTGTTCTTAGTCGAATGTTCCTCCCAATAGCTTCGAGCCTTATCCCTTACTTCTATCTTAACATCAAAATCTGTTAAATCTACATTTGCTCCATCTTGAGTAAGTGTAATCTTTGGATTGAATTTCACATAAGATATGAGTCCGACATAACTAAGCTCTTTAATAGCAAAATTAAACTTAAAATCAAATTTTTTGTACTGATTTCCTGTTTTATTAGATGTATATAGTTTCTGTTCAAATTCAGCAATATGCTCATCTAACTCACTAATTCTGCCTCTAATTTCAGAACGCTCTAACTGTCCACCTGCTTCTTGAAGGACTTGAAGAATTGGTTTAATAAGGTATGATACTTGTTCTTCTGTATTTAAATCGTCATAAAACATATTTACATTTACACCTCTCATTTACTGTGCATACTTCTTAAAATTCTCTGCCTGCTCAAGAACTTCCTTGTAAACATCATCAATGGTTACTGGCGGATAGCCGAACTCATCAAGCAGCAATATCAAATCCACTTGCAAGTTTGCCTTAATATCATCACGGGCAGACCAATCGGTATAGCGGAATTTATCATCAACAATCAGCTTTATCCTCTTGGAAAGCTCAATCATCTTATCGTCCGGATATTCAAACTCATACTTCTTGGCAACTGCTTTCAAAATATCATAGAAAGCCTTTTCTTCATAATCTATACCCATATTCTTGAAGGAGTTTTTTTCTGTTTTCAGTTCAGACAACAACTGTGCAAGCTGCTCCGCAACATCATCAAGGACTTCGTTGGCATATGCTTCATCACGACGCCGGTTATTATACTCATCAACAACTTTCTTGAGTCTGTCTGCAAATTCCACACCCATAATCTTATTGACTTTCTTAAACTCGTCAATCGCCTGAGAAAGAAGTCTTTGAAGTATCTTAATTTTAGTATTCGGCAACTGAATAGCATTTATCTTATCCATATATTCATCACTGAAAATATCAAATGATATATGCTTTCCGGTTTCAAATAATTCCTCAATGCCATCGGACTGAATTGCACCCTCAAGCATTTTGCGGACACGAGCGTTCATCTGCTCAATATCCGGTGCATCGCCCTTTGTCAACTTGAAAAGGATAGAACGGACAGCACAATAAAAATGGATATAATCCTTATCTTCATCAGAAAATTTCTCACTTGAGCTGCAAAGGTTAAATGCCTGTTTCATTCTCTTGACTGCCGCCATAAATCTTCTTTCCAATTCTTCAGACAACTGCACATACTCAACCGCACGGTTCAGGCAGGCAAGCTGTTTGGTAGGCGAACCATTGAAGAAATCACCGCTGTTAAAGTTATGGAACATCTGACCAAGAACTTCTAACTGGTCTTTTACAATCGTGATAGACTGCTCCACACCTTCAAATTCTTCGCTCTCAAAATTCGTATATTTCTTGAGGGCGGTATTCATATTTTTCTTGATACCTATATAATCAACAATCAAACCTTTATCTTTGCCCTCGCATACACGATTTACACGAGAAATCGTCTGAATAAGGGTATGCTGCTGAATAGGCTTATCAATGTAAATCGTATCAAGCTCCGGTACATCAAAACCAGTCAGCCACATATCTACAACAATGGCAATCTTAAAGTTTGACTTCGGATTTTTAAACTGACGGTCAAATTCTTTCCTATCCTCTTTTGTGCCAAGCATATCAAATAGGTCTTTTTCATCATCTTTATTACGAGTCATAACCAACTTGATTTTTTCTATTGACTTCAACTCTTTTTTATCTTTCTCACTCAGAACAACACCGTCATCACAAATCTTCTTTTCTGTCCATTCCGGTCTGAGTTCCTTTACTATCTTATAGAAATCGTATGCTATATTTCGGTTGGAACATACAAACATTGCTTTGCCTGCTACGGTTGCACCTTCTGCCACACGGGTTTCATAATGTTTGATAAAATCCTCCGCAACAGCACGAAGTCTATCAGGGTCGCCAATAATAACTTCCATTTTAGCAACTGTTTTCTGACTTTCTTCTACTTGATGTTCATTTGCTCCCTCAAGCTCACACTGTGCATAATATTCTTCAATCTGTCTTACCTTGTCCTGATTAAGCATAACCTTAGCTGCACGACCATCGTAAACAAGATTAACTGTAATACCGTCCTTAACAGCTTCCGTCATTGTATATGCGTCTACAACACCACCAAAGACTTCGATTGTTCCATCAACCGGAGTTCCTGTAAATCCAACATAGGTTGCATTTGGTAAAGAGTCGTGCAGATACTTTGCAAAGCCATAGGTTTTCTGAACACCTGACTCTGTAATCTTAACCTTTTGGTCGAGATTGATTTGGCTTCTGTGTGCTTCATCAGAAATACAAATAACGTTCGTTCTGTCTGTAAGAAGCTGCAAATCCTCTGTGAATTTCTGAATGGTAGTCAGATAAACACCACCACTCTCTCGTCCCTGAAGCTCCTCACGAAGTTTCTCACGAGACTCAATGCTTACAACAGTTTCATCTCCGATATATTTCTTTGAACCGACAAACTGCTTGGAAAGCTGGTCGTCAAGGTCTGTTCTGTCTGTAATAATGAGAATAGTCGGAGAAGAAAAGTATTTACTTTTCATCAGCATACGGGTAATGAAAAGCATTGTATAACTCTTGCCGCACCCTGTTGCTCCGAAGTATGTACCACCTTTACCATCTCCTTCAGGGCGAAGATGAGCCTTGATATTCTCATACAATTTATTTGCTGCAAAGAACTGTGGATAACGGCACACTATCTTCAAATCCTTATCTGAGTTATCTGGAAAATAAATAAAATCTTTGATAACTTCAAGCAAACTGTCTTTTCGGAAAAGTCCCTTTATCATTGTTACAAGAGAATTGATACCATCCAGTTCTTTATCGTCTGAGTTTATCTTTCTCCACGCATAGAAGAAATCATACGGGCTGAAGAAAGAACCATATTTATTATTTGCTCCGTCACTGATAACAATAAACGCATTGTATTTGAAAATCTCCGGAATATCTCTACGGTAACGGATTGTAAGCTGCTTATATGCGTCCATTATAGTTGTATTTTCTTGTACCGCACTCTTAAATTCAAGAACAACGACAGGAATACCATTTACGAACACAATGCCATCAGGAATACGCAACTGGTTGTTTACGCCCTCAATTTCAAACTGATTAACCGCTTTGAAGATATTGTTTTCATGAGTGTCGAAATCAATAAGTTCAATATAGAGGTCTTTCTGCATTCTATCCTCACGGTTAAGAATAAAGCCATCGCAGAGCAACTTAAATACAGCCTTATTTGCTTCATAAATCGTACCGGAAATATTACGCAGCATTAGAATGACACTATCCACCTCACTCGGTGTAATACCGTCTTTCGCATAGCGATTATAAAGGTATTGCTTCAGGTCGTCCGTAAGCAGAACCTCTGTCCTTTCTCTGTGTATCTGGTCGCCATTGACATAGGTGTACCCCTCGTCTTTGAATAACTCCATTATTGACATTTCCAATGCGTGTTCATTAAAATTTGCCATTGCGTTCACTCCTTTATTCGTATTACTTCTTGGTGAAATGCTTTATTCCCTTCACAAGCGAAGCAACAGTTAGTCCTAAAGTAACAACTGTGCCTAACATCTCACGTCTTGTCTTTGCACGTTGTCTACGACAGTTTTCACAATACTTGTGTTTGCTTTTACTTCTTAGAGGGGTACCACATTTTTTACATACTTTTGTAACCGACTTATCCTCAACAATTACATCCTGTTCTTTTTTATTTCCCATCTTCGCTGTCCTCCGTTATCATCAAAACATTTTGTCCGGTCAATGCTCTGCTTGCATCGAAAGAAGTTATTCTTTCTGATATTTTCATAAACTCGTCTACGACAGTTAATTTCTTCTATGGAGTATTCTCATTAAGCAGCAACAGCGTATCTCTATCATCAAGTTTATTGCTTGTTATGAACTCTTTGAATTGAAGTAAACTTTCCTTGCTTGATTCGTATTCGCCCAACAAGGCATATCCTTCACATTCTGCCTGAACAGTATTCGTGATTGATACTAATGCCTGAAATGCGTCGGATACTTTTTGAGGAATATCTTTTCCTTTCTTACCCTCCAAGAATAACTGCAAATTCGTCTTATCTGTATGTTCTTCAATGTACTGAAGGTTCTCTGTGAAGTTCCTCATTAAAACTCGTTTTGCTTCTGTTGCCGAAGACACAGCGTTTAATATAGCTATCTCCCTCAGTTTTGTATCCTGAATTTTAGCAGCCAATAGTAATTTGTCCCTTGAACTTTCTGCCAAAGCAATTCGGTCATTCTGAAGCTCTATATGTAATCCTCTAATAGCATCGCCCACATACTCGATTTCATCAAGTATCTGTGCCATTGCTGCGTGTGTCGTAAGATTGTTCAAAGAGCTGGTTAATTCCGGTGTGAGAGTCATTTCTTCAAGGCGAACTTGTTTAACAATACCCTCTGTATCTCTAATAGTCGGAAGTATTTTCCCCTGCTTATCAATCATAAAACGATAAACTCCTTTGTCTATCAATTTCTTAATGTATGAGTCCATTTTGGCTACAAGAACTTCATCTTTCTTTGCCATACCTTTTATCACTTGTGCGATTGCCGGCATTTTAAGCTTAATAGTCTGCCAGTTACCAAAGTATTGAACAAGGTTTCTGTTGTCTTCAATAGCCATAACACTAAGCTGACCTCTATTCGGATTCCATTCTTCAACATCGTAGTTGAATACCGGAATAACTTCGTAGGTGTCTTGTACGCTTATTGGGAGAGAATGGTCTGCACTCATATATCCACAATGAGGACAAGTTAAAGCCTTATCAGATATTTTTGTCCCACATTCAGGGCAAAGAATTAAACTCATTTTCTCAACCTCTCTTTCGTTATGTTCATTATATATCAAAATCTATTATTTCAGGTCGCTTCTAAAGCGACTATCTGCTAAATGATAATTTAGATGCTACGGTGCAAGCAATCTTCAAATCAGAATTTATTGATTACGAAAGAGCCAACTATTCCGATTACATAGAATTTGAGTTTGGAAAATATCCTGCCACTTGGAACTTGGTTGACTTGGATACCGCTGTCGATGTTCGTGATGGCACACACGACTCGCCAAGCCCAACTGAATCTGGTAAATATCTTATCACTTCTCGTCATCTGCTCCCATACGCTGTTAACCGTAGTGATGCGTATTTTATTAGTGAAGCCGATTTCAAGAAAGCCAATGAGAGAAGCAAAGTCGAATATGGGGATATTCTTTTTAGTATGATTGGAACAATCGGTATTATTTCATTCATAACAGACAAAGAAGTTGACTTTGCAATAAAGAATGTAGGTTTGTTCCGTACCTCTCAAAATCCTACAATACGGTATTTCATTCTCTCGTATCTAAAAAGTAAAATCGTGGAGAACTATATATCTTCATATATGGCAGGAAGCACTCAATCGTATGTAAGCCTTAATGTGCTAAGAAAGATACCTCTTATACTGCCCACAGAAGATGTACTTCAACATTTCGAGAAGCAAGTAACACCGTTGTATGCGAAAATGATTGAAAACACCCATGAAATTGCCAAGCTCAATGACTTAAAAGATGTAATAACCACATCTATGTCAAGCTGCTAAATTATCATTTATCTTCTGCTTCAAATCTATTCTACCGGTTATTGTCTTATATGCTTTCACAATTCTTCTCTGCTTTTCAATATCCGGTACTGGAAGTTCCACCATACAAAGCTCATTCCAATCAAAAATCTCTCTTACACTTCCGTGTGACTTATATCTTGCATAACGGTCAAATTCTGGTCGGCTGAACCAAAGCATAAGATATTCAGGGTCAAGTTCCTCTTTATTTTCAACTTCAAAAACTGTATAAGAGCTTGAAATAATACAATCTTCTTCATCTAAATAAGCAATAGAAATTTTCTCTCCATTTCGTGAAGTAACGGGTCCGTATGCAAACTGTCCCATTCTGACTATCTTATAATTCGATAAATCAGTTCCTACAATATTTGCGATTGACGGAATAAATTTTTTACTTATACTTACGCCGAGCAACTTTGTTACGGCTAAATCCCTATTACGCTCGTCCACAAGTCGAATGTAATTGCCTAATATCTTATATTCTTTTTCCATTCCTACCACCTTAACCAATGTATTTTCTATGAGCAATTTTTACATTGCTTTGCTTAACCATCGCATATTGCAATGTCGTATCTATTCTTCTATGTCCCAAGAGCTGCTGAAGCTGCTCTATTGGCATTCCTTTGTCTATTGCCATTGTCGCAAGTGTTCGCCTGAATTTATGAGGGTGTACCTTATTTAGTCCCAATCGTTTTCCAAGCTGCCGTAATCTTACTTCAATACCTCCGATATTCATTCGATTATACGGAGATTGCAATGATACAAAAAGTGCCGGATTATCGTCCTTGCGACTATTCAAGTAATTCTGCAAATGTATCTTTGTTCTTGCATCAAAATATACTATTCGCTCCTTATCGCCTTTGCCGAAAACAACACATTCTCTTTCGTTAAAATCTATGTCCTCACGATTTAGTAACACCATTTCTCCGACACGCATACCCGTTGAAGCAAGCATATCAATCATTGCCAAGTCCCTGAGCTCCGTACAATTATCTCTCATCAATTCAAGTGCTTCATCTGAATAAGTTTCTTTAATGTTCGTTCCGGTCTTAACCTTATGTATTCGCCTGACCGGACTTTTCAAAATATAATCTTCGTCCTCAAGCCAAGAAAAAAAACTGGAAAGTATTCGTCGTATATTATCTATCGTAACTTTAGTTGATTTTTTCTTAGCTTGATATTCGGTCAAATAACAACGAATATCGTCAGTTACGATATATTTGATACTCTTTCCAATGCCATCAAGCATTGACTGTATCGTTGCATTATAGTATTTCAAGGTTTTCTCAGAACAGCCCTCAATACGCTTTGCCGATAGGAAAGACTCTACTAAATTCTTTTCTGAAAGTTCCTTATCTCTTTCTGTCTTTGTTACCTCATAATCAAAAAGTGTATGTTGCAACACCTCTTGCAACTTTTCTGTCTGTGCGTTATTCAAATAAGGTAACATTCCTTGAATAACATCTGTGATTAGGTTCTGTTTCATAGTCAATTCTCCTTTTGTTTTTTAAGAGAACGACTACCAGTGGCAGTCCCTTGTTTTAACTCCCGCCACTGATGGGAAGTTTATTGTAAATGATAATTTAGCAGCTTGAAAGCGTTGTTATAAAAGTATCTGCAAAATTATTTAAAGTAGAAATTTCTAACTTATTCTGTTGTATGTTTTTATAAATATTTTGTATCTTTGTTTGAATTTCAAATTCGGGAATAAATATTGGGATTTGTGCAAATGTATCCCATTTAATTCCATCTCTGATACCTTCACTTGCAAGATAACTCACTTCATTGTCAAAAAATGATTGAGAAAACCAAGATACAAGAACTTCTGGTAAAATAACATTATTGTTTATAATTTCAAAAACAGTAAAAGCTGGAGATATAATAACATTGTCTGTATCAGTTAACATTCCAACTGCTACTTTTTTATCTCTGCCAACGTGCATTAAGTTACAAGCAAATTGAAAAGGTTTAACAATTTTATAATTAGAAACATCTAAAGAAATTGTATTTGCGGGTGATTTGATAAATTCTTTAGTAAGGCTTACACCCATTAAGTCATTTATTCCATATACATTGTCTTTGTTTCTAAAATTGACAATTTTCACGAGTTCGTTTAGTGGAAGATACGTTTTAAATGTGTCAGATTGTTTACAAGACAAAAAAATTGTCTGAATAGTAGCTGCTAAATTATCATTTATCTTCTGCTTCAAAGCAATTCTTTCTGTAATCGCCTGATATTCAAATACTATTTTATATTGGTCGGTGATACACGGAATAGAAATTGAGGTTTCGCATAATTCATTCCATCCGAAACCGCCTCTAATTGCCGCATCACTTCTAAAGTCTGCATATCTGTCAAATTCCGTTCTGCTAAACCACATCATCAAGTATTCTGGCAGGATTATCTTTTCATCAACAACTTCAAATACAGCATAAGCAGGAGAAACAAGAATTTCTTCCTTCCCTGTATTAAAGGCTATAGGCATTTTATGAACTCGAATTGTAGACATAAAATCGCAAGCAAATTGTTTTTGCGCCACAATTTTATATTTTGAAAGGTCTGTGCCAACAATATTTGAAGTTGATGGTCTAAATTCTTTTGTCATACTAAGACCTCGTAAATTATTACAATGTAGATCCTTATTTTTAACATCAACATTTCGTATCAATTCGCCCAATTTATAATTCGATTTCATATCCCAACTCCTTAAATACAGCAAGCAAATCTGATTTTGATTTTTCCTCTTGAACAAGAAGTTCTTTGAGTTCTCCCTGCAATGACTTCATTTTTGTATCAAAGTCGATGTTCTCATCACGGTTTACAAACTCAATATATCTGCTCGGTACAAGAGTAAATCCTTTTTCTTTTACTTCTTCAAAAGAAGCAGAATAGCAAAACTCCGGTACATTCTCATAAGTTTCCTCATAGCCTTCCTGCTGCCAGTTATGATATACACTTGTAACTTTGGCTCTATCTTCCTCTGTCAATTCAATGTACTTCTTCTCATAAGGACTGCCCATCTGTCGTAAATCCATAAAGAGTATTTCATCTTCTCGGTTACGATAGCATTTGAGCTTTCCGTTCTGTTCCACAACACGAGCCTTTTTATTCTTATTGAGTACCCAAAGGGTAACACTGATGTCAGTGGTATAGAAAAGGTTTCTCGGAAGAATAATGATTGCTTCTACCAAGTGATTTTCTATAAGCTGCTGTCTGATTTTCAACTCTGTACCATCATCAGATAATGCACCATTGGCAAGCAGGAAACCTGCCACACCGTTTTGTGAAAGTTTGGAAACAATATTCAGTATCCAACCATAGTTTGCATTGCTTGTTGGCGGGACTTCATAACCATTCCAACGAGGGTCGTCTACAAGCTCATTTTCGGCTCTCCACTGCTTCTGATTGAAAGGCGGGTTTGCCATAATGAAATCTGCTTTAAGGTCTTTGTGCTGGTCGTTGGTAAATGTATTGGCTGCCATCTCTCCAAGATTTGCAGAAATACCACGGATAGCTAAGTTCATTTTTGCCAGTTTGAAAGTGGTATTTGTGTATTCCTGACCGTAAATAGACACTTTCTTTTTATTACCGCTATGTGCTTCTACGAACTTGATGGACTGCACAAACATGCCGCCCGAACCGCAACAAGGGTCATAAAGTATTCCATCGTAAGGCTCAAGCATTTCGGCAATCAGGTTTACAATACACTTTGGTGTGTAGAACTCTCCTTTACCTTTTCCTTCTGCAAGAGCAAACTTACTAAGGAAATACTCATATACACGACCTATAATGTCGTTCTCTTTATCATCAGTGTTGATACGATTGATTTCATCAAGCAAAGAAGACAACTTTGCCGTATCAATATGTAAGCGGGAGTAATAGTTATCCGGCAAAGCACCTTTCAGTGCCGGGTTGTTCTTCTCAATCGTATAAAGTGCTGTATCTATCTTCAGGGCAATATTGTCCTGCTTTGCATTTTCAATAATGTACTTCCAACGGCTTTCTTCAGGAAGATAGAATACATTTTCCTGAGTATAAAACGGCTTCATATCCGCATACTTTTCGCCGTGTGTAGCAATAATCTTATTACGGCATTCCTCAAACTTGTCACTGGCAAATTTAAGGAAGAATAAACTCAGAACAACGTGCTTATACTCCGCAGGCTCAACAGAACCTCTCAGTTTATCAGCACTTTTCCAAAGTGCTTCTTCCATTGATATTTCTTTCTTTGGTTTAGCCGCCCTTGCCATCTATAATTACCTCCGTGCTTTAATCTTCGTCTAAAATAACTTCGCATATATCTCCAATGTCACAGTGAAACACCTGACATATCCTCATCAGTACTTCAAGAGATACCGGATCATTCTTATTTATCTTCGTTACAGCGTATGATGTAATTTTGGCTGCACGCATTAAATCCTGTCTTTTCATTTGATTGTCAATCATAAGTTTTTGAAGTTTGTTATAGCATATCTTCATCAGTAACACCTCTTCATCTTATAATTTTTCTTCGTTACAGTTAACTATTTAACATTATATATTAAATTTTCAGGCATTTCAAGATTTTAGACAGAAATGTAACCTTTCAGACACTAAGGTGTCACTTTTTACAAACACCTAATGCGACTCTTTTAAAGAATAATAAAAAAGAGATGCCGAAGCACCTCAATTATACATTCTATTATTAACGTTCAATGCAATCATTGCTATGACCTTTTCTATCGACGGCTCTTTTCCGTCCGGTGCAACTGCTTTCCAAAAAGCGATTGCTTCCGGTTCAGCACTTTTCATTGCTTCCCGAATAGCAAACTGCATTTCCTCCTTTACTGCTTTTTCGGTTATTCCATTTTCTTTCGCTATTTGTCTGAAAATGTCGTTCACTTCTACTTCCTCCTATGTCTATTAGTATGTGTCTATCACTAACAGTTATTGTTATAGCATATTCTCTCTGTCGAAGTCCCGAAAAATTTGTCGATAGCAGAAATTTTTTATACTGAAAAAAAGAAAGCTCGTCGATTATGACGAACTTCTGTGTTTTATGGAAGTATTTGCTTTGACTGCTTCACAAGTGTATCTATAACTTCATAAATTCTGTTTCTATCTTCAGGAGCAAGTTTTTCAAGCTTTTCATTCAGCATTGAGTTCTTGACTGTGTATCCCGTTTCCAAGACATCTGTAAGAACCATATCCGATGATACACCTAAAGCATTTACTATCTTTATGAAAGTTTCGAGTGACGGAATTTTCTATCCACGCTCAACCATACCAATATAATTTGTTGTCAAATCTGTTTTCTCAGCCAAATCTTCTTGGCGTAATTTCCTTGCAAGTCGGAACTTTCTTATATTCTTGCCGATTGTATCGAGCTTCATCGCATCACCTCCTTTAGTGTGTTTCCATAACTAATAGTATAGGTTAAGTCGATTCCAAATCACACGCACCCAAAGGAAGTCAAACCAACTATTAGTAATGATTTCCAACTATTTTTATATTATACTATAAAAGTAGTAATTCACGATTGTTAATGGCGAAAGACAAATCACAACCCAAGAGCCAAGTCAAACAATCTCCAAAAAAACTTAGGGGTAAAAAGGAATGAGCGAACAAAAGATAATATTCAGTAAACGTTTCAAGAAATATAAGTTCATGAATTCTGATACAGAATCCAAAGACGATACTGATTACGATGCCGCTATTTCACAAGTCAGTGATTTCTTTGAATATATGCGAAAGAATCGCAAAAGTGTTCCTGATGAAGAAAGAATCGCTAATAAAGATAAGTTCATTAAAACCGTAGAAGAATTATCTAACACCTATAAAATTGATGTAGATTTAGAAGAATTTAGCGAAGGTTATGTAGTACACATCTATTTTCCTGATTATCTTAACATCTTCTTCTGTATCGGAAGATATAAATATATGTACGCTCTGAAATGCCGCTTTATTTGAACCGAAAGTAATCTCATCAGGTTTAAGCGGTAAGTTCTTCTCTGCCCACTCAGGAACAAGTTCCGGGCGTACTTCTGCTAAACTGTTATTCATAGCCAAACCTCAACCTCCTTGTGCTTAGAGTATATGAAGTTTTAGCTTTATCTTGTAGTTTGCGAATATCCGTATAAATAGAAAAAGCCCTTTGAGAAAAGGATTTTCTCCTCTCTCAAAGGGCAAGTTGACAAACTTGAAATTAGCTATTTCGTTGCAACAATACTTATCCAATGATTTTTTATATTTGAATACGTTTTTATCTCTGTAAAACCTGCTTCTTTCAAAGCAGCAATGAGTTGATCAGAGGTGTAAATCTTCATACCATCAATCAACTTTGTCCATTTTTCATCTGCAGCATTCATTCCGTCAGATTCGTTACAAATCAGGAATGTCCCTCCGTTTTTCAGAACTCGATTTACCTCAAAAAAACATTTTTCCAATCCCGGCCAAAAGTAAACTGTCTCGAAAGCAGAAACATAATCAAAAACCGCATCAGGAAAAGGGATAGCAGATACATCACCTTGAACCACGCAACATTTCCCTTGTTTAATGGCGGCGGCGTTCAGTTTTTGAGATTCTGCCACGCTGACCTCCGAATAATCCATTCCTGTCACATGTCCATTTCCGCATTTGCCCAACCAGGCTACAATATTTGCACCGCCTCCGCAACCAACATCCAGTACCGCAACGTCCGGATTCACTGAGATATTTGAGAATCCCCATTGTGATAACTTGGCGTGACCGATGTTCATCATCTTCGTCATCAATTTTCCGCCGAAGCCTTGTGGCTTACGAGTATTTTCAAAGAAGTTCATTGCATTATTCCTCCTCTTTATATTCTGATTTGTATTTCTGTTTGTTTTAAAAATGGGCAACCCCGATTGGAATTTCCCACTCATTTATCACTCCAAAATCCAACGGCTTTGCCGTTGCCGTGCTTCGCACTCTCTGATTTTGTCGTTGTTACATCAGGTGAAAACAAATACTCGCTTTGCTCGTGCTTGTTTTCCTGCTGATGTTCCAAATTATGCGATTTTTCTTGCTTGCACCAATTTCTGCATCAATTGATGTAAGTTTGATGTAAATCGCTGTTTTTTCAGTTTTTTATCAAATGAAATACGTCCCGCCTATTTGATAAAACGGTACATCTTTACATCACGTCGACTGCCGTCTCCGTGTGTTTTTCGCCTTATGTCGGTGTTCGCAAGCGCACACCACCGCAAGGCTCAGTTTTCTCATCTTAATAGAGCTTTGCACCTGCCGGAATGTGATCATCAACCATAAGAAGATGAAGCTTTTCTTCGCCTTCTTCTTCATGAATAGCACTGAGGAGCATACCGCAAGAGTCAATGCCCATCATAGCTCTCGGTGGAAGATTTGTGATAGCAATAAGAGTCTTTCCAAGCAGTTCTTCCGGCTCATAGAAGCTATGAATACCGCTTAAAATGGTTCTGTCTGTGCCTGTCCCGTCATCAAGAGTAAATTGTAACAGTTTCTTTGACTTCGGTACTGCAACACACTCTTTAACCTTTACTGCACGGAAATCTGACTTGCTGAATGTATCAAAGTCTACCATTTTCTCAAACAAAGGCTCAATCTTTACCTTAGAAAAATCAATCTTTTCAGGCTCTGCTTTCACTTCTTCAGCAACCTGATTTTTTACATCATTTTTCTTATTTACACCATCTATTGACTTCATTGTTGGAAATAAAAGTACATCTCTTATAGCAGGTGAGTTTGTAAGTAGCATAACCAATCTATCTATTCCATATCCTATACCGCCTGTAGGTGGCATTCCAATTTCCAATGCATTCAAAAAATCCTCATCAGTATGATTAGCTTCCTCATCTCCGGCTTCAAATGCTTTTTCCTGTGCCATAAATCTCTCCCTTTGATCTATAGGATCATTAATTTCAGAATAAGCATTAGCCATTTCACGACCATAAATAAATAATTCAAATCTCTCAACATACTCCGGATTATTAGGCTTCTTCTTAGTCAGTGGAGAAATTTCAACAGGATGATCCATAACAAAGGTAGGCTGAATCAAATTTTTCTCAACATACTCTTCAAAAAATAAATTTAAAATATCTCCTTTAGTATGTCTTTCTTCAAACTCTATATGTTTTTCCTTTGCCAAATCTCTTGCCTGCTCTAAGGTTTTTATTTCATTAAAATCTATATTTGCATATTTTTTAACAGCATCAAGCATTGTAATTCTTTCAAATGGTTTTTCCAAGTCTATCATTTCATCTGCATAAGGTATTACCAAGCTGTTACATACACTTTTTGCTAAATATCTAAATAATTCTTCTGTTAAATCCATCATACCATGATAATCAGTAAAGGCTTGATAAAGCTCCATTAAAGTAAATTCAGGATTATGTCTTGTATCTACACCTTCATTTCTAAATACTCTGCCTATTTCATATACCTTCTCAAGACCACCTACAATAAGTCTTTTTAAATATAATTCAAGAGAAATTCTAAGTTTAACATCCTCATCAAGTGCATTATAATGAGTATTAAAAGGTCTTGCCGCAGCTCCTCCTGCATTTGCTACCAGCATAGGAGTTTCAACTTCCATAAATCCTTTATTATCTAAAAATCTTCTTATTTCACTTATTATTTTTGAACGCTTAATAAATGTATCTTTAACATTTTCATTCATTATCAAGTCTATATATCTTTGTCTATATCTTGTATCTGTATCTGTCAAGCCATGAAATTTTTCAGGTAAAGGCTTTAAGCTCTTTGAAAGTAAGAGTACTTCTGTAGCATGTATACTTATTTCACCCATCTTAGTTTTAAAAATAGTACCCTTAATTCCTATGATATCACCTATATCTAATTTTTTAAAAGCTGCATATTCATCTTGCCCTATGTTATCTCTTGCAACATAAGCTTGTATTTTTCCTTCTAAATCCTGTATATGACAAAATGAAGCCTTTCCCATAACTCTTTTTGCCATCAGTCTACCGGCAACACTGACATTATTACCTTCAAGAATATCATAATTGTCTTTTATTTGCTTACTATGATGACTAATATCATATTTTGTTATTTTATAAGGATCGTTTCCATTATCTACTAAATCATTTAATTTATCTCTTCTTGCTTGTAAAATATGATTAAGTTCTTCCGAATTAATTTCATTATTATTATTTTGTAACATCATTACTCCTTACTGCACTCTTTTTATATCAAGCACTTTAAATTCAACTACACCGGCTTGAGTTTCAACAGATATTTCATCTCCTATTTTTTTACCTATTAATGCTTTTCCTACAGGAGATTCATTACTAATTTTACCTTCTAATGAATTTGCTTCTATTGAACCTACTATTTTATACTCTACTTCTTCATCAAATTCTTTATCATAAAGTAATACACTACAACCTATATTTATAATGTCCAAATCAACTTCATCTTCTACTACAATTTCAGCATTTTTTAGTAAATTTTCAAGCTCCTCTATACGAGCTTCTATATCTCTTTGTTCATCCTTAGCCGCATCATATTCTGCATTTTCTGATAAATCTCCCTGTTCCCTAGCCTCTTTAATCTTCTGGGCAATTTCCCTTCTTTGATTTACTTTTAAATCATGAAGTTCTTCTTCAAGTTTTTTTAAGCTTACATAAGTCAAAATATGTTTTTTCTCAGCCATTTTTTCCTCCAAATATAATTTTAAATGTAGAATTTTATTGGTGCAATTATAAATGTTTTCATATGTAAAGTCAATAATATACTATTTAGACAATAAATAAAAATGGCTTCTCAAACAGAGAAACCATTTTTATCTAAATATGCAAAAATCACTAGTCAACTGATACTATCTCACGTTTATTATATGAGCCACAAGCTTTACAAACTCTATGAGGCATCATTAACTCACCACATTTACTGCATTTTACTAAAGTAGAAGCAGCCATCTTCCAGTTAGCTCTTCTTTTATCTCTCCTACCACGAGAGGTTTTATTCTTTGGACAAATTGACATGAAAACACCTCCTTATAGTCCATAACTTAATTAAGTATACATATACCTATATAATTTGTCAACTAAATTTTTGTAAGGCGACCTAAGTAAATTATATAAAAAATCCAATTAAAGATTGACACTACCCATAGCTAAAGCTAGGAGCTTTATGACACATTTGGATAAATATTAAGATCTTATTGCACCTACAGGAGTTGGTCTACTCTTATCAAACACCTTTTTTACATCAAATAAATCTGAAAGTCTAGGCTTATCAGGCTCCGTCAAATCTCTCCACATTCTATATCCGTCAAGATTTCTTCTACCCTGTCTTAAATAGTCCTTTCCTAATTGAACCCAATACTTATTTGAATCTACTGTACAAAAATATCTGAAGCCTTTATCATATAAATATTTATATCTTTCATTAGTATCTACATAAGGATGCCAATCACTTACATCTGTACCAAAAGGATATAGTAACATATCTGTATGTCCTATAAGACTACCAACATTTTTTTCCCATTTATCAGTATCCTGCTTAAATTCATCTAAAGCTATACGTCCCAAATGTCTATGCCCCCAGCTATGACTTGCCAGCTCAAATCCGTCTTCTCTAAGGGCATTGGCAATATCAGTAACCTTTCTTCTATCCTCTTCAATATTAGGATTTTTACCCTCATAGCTTTCATCCGTTCTATATCCAAATACTCCATTATAACCTGTTACCGCAATTATAGCCTTTGCACCTCTATAAGAAAAATCAGGATGCTTTTCTATAAAACTATTCAATATTGGAATAAGGTCATAATCACCTATAACACTTGTTCCATCATCCTTATCCATCTGTGTTGTAACTTTGTTATTATCACCAATAACAAGTCTTGATGCAAAGCCGTCCCCTACCATATATTCATAGTAGCAAACATCATCCTGACTCATAACAAAAGCTTTTTTCCCTTCAGGTAACATTATATTGCCTTCTTGCATCCTTTTATTACCGTCCTGATCCTCAACCTCATATGCCATGTCATGCATACGCACAAGTACAAAGCCTCTATCATACATGCTTTGTAAAATATCCTTAAATTCTTTTACTGTAGTCATTACCTCATTGTATCCCATTTCCTTGGAATCACCGTCAAAGGCCTTTGACGGATCAACTATCAATGTATGAAAAAATACATGTGTAATCTCATTAATATTTTGTTTTACAAGCTTTGTTTTAATATTTTCATAATTATTTATCAGTTCAGTTATATCAGAATTTTGTTCATAATTATCAATACCCTTCAAGAGGCTAATTGCCTTATCATAATCATATGACAATGCCACTCTTTTAGCTTCATTTATCTTATTGTCTATACTATTGTCATCAGATTTATCTTCTTTATTTTTGTCTTTTTTGTTTTTAGCTTCTTTATTTATATCATTTTTATTTATATTTTTTTTGATTTTTTTTTCATATTGTATATTATTAATTATATAATTACTCTTTGAATGTAAAAATTTAATAGCAAGAATAGATAATAAAAGCAATAAACATATAATAATAAAAATAATAAAAAATTTATGCCTTTTCTTTTTTCTTCTACTTTTATAATGTAAAGTATAAATATTTTCTGTATACATTTAAACTCCTTAGTCTATAAATTCAAATTTTTATCAAATAAGTAATTAATTAATTTATATCCATCCTCTATAATTAAATTTGTACCTTCACAAGTTTTTTCACAATAGCTACTTAAATCATTTTTCTTTTCATTTGAACTATGATATAGCAAAAATGGTATAGGAGCATTTGTATGTGTTCTTAAACAAAGAGGAGTAGGATGATCCGGCATAACTAAAAGTCCAAATTCTTCCCCTTCTTCTCTTAATTTATTCAATAAAGGCTTTAAAATTTTTTCATCAATTTGTTCAATGGCACTTATCTTTCCTTTCATATCACCTTGGTGTCCACATTCATCAGGTCCTTCAAGATGTATATAAACAAAATCATTATTATCTACTAAAAGGGTCTTTATAGCCGCATCTAATTTTCCTTTATAATTTGTATTCACAGTACCTGTTGCACCTTCAACATCAATACTTGTCATTTTGCTTCCTATAGCCATACCCTTCAACAAATCAACAGCTGATATCATACTACCTTTTAACCCTGTTTTTTTATAAAAATCTTCCAATTTAGGCTTTGTTCCTTCTCCCCAAAGCCAAATAGAATTGGCAGGATTCAAACCTTTATTTATTCTTTCTTTATTAATAGGATGTTCCTTCAATATATCATAGCTTTCCTTCATCAATTTTAAAAGTTCATTATTTTTAGGCAAATAAGCTGATATATTTTTATTTAATATATCATGTGGAGGTGTAAGCTCTAATTTTATTTTACCATTATCCCATATAAGACAATGTCTATAACTTACTCCTGAAAAAAATTTAAATATTCTACTTCCTAATTTTTTATCAATTTCTTCTATAAGTATTTTTGCTTCTTCACTGCTAATTTCTCCGGCACTATAATCCAACATCATTTTATCTTCATATTTTTCTTCGTCTGATAAAGTAACTAAATTACAACGAATAGCAACATCAGAAGCCTTCATATCAATTCCTATACTCAAGGCTTCAAGTGGTGAGCGACCTGAATATGAAATCTTAGGATCATATCCTAAGGCTGATAAATTAGCTACATCTGATCCGGGCTTATATCCTTCCGGAACTGTTTTTACCAAACCTAAAATAGAATAATTCACTAAAGAATCCATACAAGGTTTTTTAGCTATCTCCAACGGAGTTTTAAAACCAAGCTCTTCTATAGGCAAGTCTGCCATTCCATCTCCTAAAAGTAAAATATATTTCATAAAATTTCTCCTTAAATTACCATTTAAAATTATTTCTTTTAAAGTATATATTAAAAATAAATTAATTACAATAAGCCGGCTTTACATTCACAGTTTAATGTGATAAAATCTGCATAGAAAATGAGTATGTTTTATATATTATCTTTATATAGATTGTAAGTAGGTAAAAATATGAATAAAAAAATACAAACAGAAGCTGTTGATCATTTATTTGAAGCAATTCTTAATTTAAAAAATAAAGAAGAATGTTATATATTTTTTGAAGATGTATGTACAATTAACGAAATTTTATCAATAGCACAAAGATATGAAGTCGCAAAAATGTTGCGAGAAAAGAAAACTTATTTAGAAATAGCACATAAAACAGGAGCATCCACCGCAACTATAAGTAGAGTTAATCGTTCTTTAAACTATGGTAGCGATGGATATGATATGATTTTTTCAAGATTAGGCTTTTGATTAATTTAATCCTTAAAACCTTTTCCAATAATTTCACTGGAATTAGTTATCATCATAAATGAATCAGGCTGTGTTATTTTAATAAAATTTCTAAGCCTAACTGCTTGAGTTCTTTTCATAGTAGTTAATATAATAGTCTTTTTATTATGCTTAAATGCTCCCCTTGCATCATATATGGTAGCTGATCTATGTAATTTTTGTATTATAAAATCACATATAGGCTCAGGATTATCACAAATTATTGTAAAACATTTACAAAGATTTATAGTTTCTATAGCACTGTCTAAAATAAATGATTTTGCAACTAAACCGACCAAGGAATACAAACCGGTAGTTATTCCAAAAGTAAAAAAAGACATAAAAGAAGCTATAAAATCTACAAAAATAAATAGTACACCTAAATCATTAGTTTTAGTATACTTTTTTAATATCATTGCTAAAATATCCGTACCACCACTGCTTGCTCCAACATTAAATAATAGACCTGTCGTAACACTTTGTAGAAATACACCTATTACCATTTCTAAAAATGCTTGATCTGTCAAAGGCTTGGTTAATGGCATATAATGCTCAAATATTATTAAAATTATTGTAAGCTCTATGCTTGCATAAATTGTTTTAAATCCAAATGATTTGCCTAAAATTAAAAAACCCACAACCAACAATATAGTATTTACTATATTAGTAAAATTTGTAGCACTAATATTAGTCATACTGCTAAAAATAGTAGCATAACCTGTTACTCCACCAAAGGCAAAATTATTAGGAAATTTAAAAAAGTATATGCCTATTGCCATTATAAAAATACTGATTGTTATTATCAAATAATCAAATATTAAATATTTTATTTTACTTTTCATTTTTTCATCCGTAATATAAATTAAAAATTTTATATTAATATATCAAAAGGCAGGAGTAAAATCCTGCCTTAAATTATATCTTATTCAATTACATATGGCATAAGAGCTATATGTCTTGCTCTCTTTATTGCTACTGTAACTGCTCTTTGATCCTTCGCACAAGTACCTGTGATGCGACGTGGAAGAATTTTACCTCTTTCAGATATGAATTTTTTTAATGTAGCTATATCTTTATAATCTATCTTATGCTCGCCACAAAAAACACATACTTTTTTTCTTCTACGCATACCACCAGCCGGTCTTCTTGTTCTTTGGCCATCAGCTCTTTCTGTTTTATTAAATGCCATGACAATAATCCCCTTTCTAAATTCTAGTTAAATGGAAGTCCTTCATCTTCGACCCCATCCGGAATGTTCATGAAGCCATCATTACTTGCATCAAGTGGAGTAGGCTTAGTCGCTTGATTATATGTATCTGTACCTGAACTAAAAGCCTTACTTTCTGCAAATTCCTGTTCTTCAACAATTACATCTGTTGTATAAACTCTTTGACCATCTTTATTAGTATAACTACCTGTCTGAATATGTCCACTAACAAGAATTTTTATACCTTTATGAAAATATTTTTCAGCAAACTCAGCCATCTTATCAAAGGCAACACACGAAATAAAATCAGCTGTTTGCTCTCCTTGCTCTGTAGATCTTCTTACTCTTCTATCAACAGCAAGAGTATATCTTGCTATAGCCATCTGCTTATCACCGGTAGAATATCTAATTTCAGGATCTCTTGTCAATCTCCCCATTAATATCGCTTTGTTCATACAATCACTCTTTCTATTAAGCTTCTTGCTTAACTACTAAGTATCTGACTACGCTTTCCATTAAACGTACATGTGCTTCAATCTCATTAGGACAATTTTTATCTTCAGATTCAAATTGTATGAAATAATAAAATCCTTCTTTCATCTTTTGAATTTCATATGCAAATCTCTTTTTGCCCCAATCATCAACATTAACTACTGTACCGTTAAATCTTGCAATATAAGCTAATACCTTATCAAGCTCAACTTTTTTTGCTTCATCTTCAAGCTTAGCATTAAGTACAAGTGCTAATTCATATTTACTAGTCATATGCTATACCTCCTTTTGGACTCCGGCTTCCATAAATGGAAACAAGGTTATATGTGTGTTACAGATTAGTATTCTAACAAAATCACTAATAAAATGCAAGCATTAATTTATAAGTAATTATTTGTCTAACTCTTTATAAGAAATAAAATATAATTTTAATATTTATATTTTCATTTATTATAATAATTTACATATAAAAAAATATTATAAAAGCAAAAAATGGCTAAAAGTCATAAAATCAAGACCTTAGCCATTTTATATAAAAATTTTAATATTAATATAATAATCTATTTATTGCCGAAAATATTCCTCTTATAGAGGCTCTTGTAATATTGCCTGAAATTCCTACTCCATAGGTAGCCCTACCGCTATTAAGATCTGCTAAATGTATGTATGAAGCCGCCTTGGCATTTGAACCTGCATGAAGAGCATGCTCTGTATAATCCAACACCTTTATTTTTATATTCAGTGCTTTTTCAATAGCCTTCTTTGAAGCATTGATAGGACCATTACCTATACCTTCACATATATTTATTTCACCATTATTAAGATAAGTAAGCTTTACCTGTGTTGCAAATTCATCATTTCCTAAATCCTTTTCCTGTATAGTCAAGCTTTTAAAGCATAAAGGACTTTTCTTCTCTATATATTCTGACTTAAAAATTTCAAAAATTTCTTCCGGAGAAACCTCTCCTTGTTTTTCTGAAATTGCCTGAATAACATCTGCAAATTCTCTATGTATTCCTTTAGGTAATTTATAACCATAAAATGTATCAAGAATAAAGGCAATACCACCTTTACCTGACTGGGAATTAATTCTTACAATAGGCTCATACTTTCTTCCTATATCAGCAGGATCTATAGGTAAATAAGGAACCTGCCAATATGGATTTTTTCTGTCATTCATTGCTTTTATCCCTTTATTTATAGCATCCTGATGAGAGCCTGAAAAAGCGGTAAATACAAGCTTTCCTGCATATGGATGTCTAGGTCCTACACTCATTTTAGTACAACGTTCAGATATATCTATTATCTCTCTGATATTTTCAAGATTAAGCTTAGGATCTATCCCCTGTGAAAACATATTATATCCGAGTGTAAGTATATCTACATTTCCTGTTCTTTCTCCATTTCCAAATAATGTGCCTTCTACTCTATCAGCTCCTGCCAAAATTGCAAGCTCGGCAGCTGCAACTCCTGTTCCTCTATCATTATGCGGATGTACACTAAGTATTATTGATTCTCTATTTTCAAGCTTTTTATCCATCCATTCTATTTGATCGGCATAAACATTAGGTGTATTCATTTCTACAGTTGCAGGTAAATTTAATATAATCTTTTTATCAGTACTTGCACCCCATGCTCTACAAACAGCATTACATACCTCAAGTGCATAATCAAGCTCAGTCCCTGTAAAGCTTTCAGGTGAATATTCTAATATTATTTCTCCATCATATTCTTTTTGATATTTTTTTACCAACTCTACTCCCTCGAGTGCTATATCCTTTATTTCTTCTTTACTTTTCCCAAAAACTACATCTCTTTGTAAGCTTGAAGTTGAATTATAAATATGCATAATGGTCTTTTTTATACCTTTTATAGCTTCAAATGTTCTTTTTATAAGATGCTCTCTACATTGACATAATACCTGTACACATACATCATCAGGTATCATCCTTCTTTCAACTAATTGTCTTAAAAAATCAAATTCTATTTGAGAAGCTGCCGGAAATCCTATTTCAATTTCTTTAAATCCAAGCTTTAGGAGCAAATTAAACATCTCTATCTTTTCTTCAACTATCATAGGCTCAACGAGTGCCTGATTACCATCTCTTAAGTCAACAGAACACCAGATAGGTGCTTTAATTATTTCTTTATTAGGCCATGCTCTTGTTGGAAAATCAATTACCGGCACTCTTTTATATTTTTCAATATTTTTCATATTTAATCTCCCCTTTCTTTATTTTTATTATTCAATATTATTATATCTAATAATGAAAATAAGCTTTTTTATTATATCAAAATTCTACTATAACAACAAATCATAATTTTTCATAACTTATATAACCGACAAAAACAAACAAAAAACTTATATCATATGATATAAGTTTTTTGTTATAATATAATAATAATCAAATCAATTTTCTATAACATCAACCATTATTCTAACCGCAGCTTTTCCTGCTATGTGTTTTAGTTGATTATTACTAAATACAAGTATTGAAGAATCAAAATTATCAAGCTCCTTAATCAACAATTCATCTTTTATAGATATATTCTTATTTTCAAGATATCTCAATAAATCTCTATCAGCATCCACCTTATGTACTAAACATCTCGTTCCTGCACTTAAATCTGAAAGTCTTTTTAATCTTTCATCCTCATCATCATGATTTTCATAAATTTCGTTACCATGCGGACAATGCTTAGGCTTATTTAAAAACTTATTTAATCTATCTTTTAATAAATCAGAGGTTACACATTCCAAGGCCTTAGCATCATCAAAAACATCCTTCCATGTATATCCAAGATATTCAACTAAAAATAATTCCCATAATCTACATTTTGTAAGATATTGTCTAGCTTTTTCTTTACCTGATATTGTTAAATATATACATTTATTTTCTATATAAACATCCTTATCCTCAACAAGCTTTTTTAGCATCTCGGTTACTGAAGCGGCTGTAACTGAAAGCTCATTTGCTAAAGACTTATTAAGCGTATCCTCACCCTTTTCGCTTCGTCTATAAATTGCCAATATATAATCATCTCTACTTGTATCTATCTTTGCCATTATTTTTCCCTTACTATAAGACCATACTCAAGCTTAGTATTATAGCTAAGCTCCTTTCCACGTTCAGTAAGATTATATATACCTTTTTTATGATTTTTATAAACCAAACCTCTTCTTATTAATCTATCCAAATAATATTTAAGCTTTGCATCAGTCCACGTAATATGATTTTTAATAGTGTCATATCCTAATTCATAAAGTGCCTGTTTAGTTCTATAATGATTATCGATATGGAAAATCAATACATCTTCACTAAATTTCTTTTTATTTTTTATATGTTTTAGGAATATTGTAATAATACCTCTAGGACATACAAATATAGTAATTAAAAATGTTATGCCTGAAACTGTTGCACAAACACCCGACATGGATACATTAAATTTCAAAGCAAGCATATAACCTACACATGAATTTATTATAGCATAAATACCTGATAGTAAAAGGGTTATTTTTAAATCCTTAGAAATAAGATATGCACTTGCAGCCGGAGCTATAAAAAATGCAATAGATAATATAACTCCTACAGATTCAAATGAGGATACTGCTGTAAATGAAACTAAAGCCATGAAAATATAGTGCATAAAAACTCCTGCTATTCCTGAAACCATAGAATAAATAGGATCAAATGAGCTTATTTTCATTTTTGTAAAGAAAGCTATTACAAAAATCAAGTTTACAAGCAATACAAAGCTCATCTGTACCATTGCTTTAGGTAAACTAATTCCAAGAAAATCTATTCTATGCAAAGGTGCAAGTATTATCTCTCCAACTAAAACTATTTCAGTATCCAAATGTACATTTCTTGCATATCTAGTTATTAAAATAACTGCTATAGAAAAAAATAAAGGAAAAATAATACCTACAGAAGCATCTTCACTTACTCTTTTACTTTTTATTAAAAGCTCTATAGCTAAAGTTGTTATAACGCCAAAAATTGTAGCACCCACTATCAAAAACACACTACTTATATCCTTGGTAATAAAAAATGCTAAAACTATACCAAGTAATACTGAATGCGATATAGCATCTGATACCATTGAAAGCCTTCTTAAAACTAAAAATACTCCAAGAATGCTACAAGCAAAAGAGGTTAATATAAGTATAAATAAAGACTCTATCATTTAGACACCTCTTTTCTGATTTTATTTCTATTAATCAGCATACTTATTACTCCTTTAGGAGAAAATAAAACTGACAGCAATGCTATAGCAGACATTATAAGTATTATACTTGGTCCGGTAGAAAATCCTTGTAAAATGGTACTCATATATGTTCCTACAAATGCAGAAAAAGCTCCTGTAAAAGCTGCTATTATAAGAACTATTTCATACCTTTTACTCCACTGTAGACCTGTTACAGCCGGAGTAATCAACATACTGCTTATCAAAATAGCTCCAACAGCCTTTAATCCTGCAGCTATAAGTAACATAGTTATTATCATTATTAATAAAGATAATAATCTTGAATTTATTCCTATAGTATGTGCATATACTGTATCAAAAACATAAACCTTTATCTCTTTATAATAAATAATAAATAATATTAATGATATTAAAGAAACTGTTAAGATGATAATTACATCTTCCTTTAATATATATGCAGCTTGTCCGAAAATATAACTTGCAAGCCCTGATTGAGAAGCCTTTTGATATTTTGAATTACCCTGTATATAGCTTTTTAAAACTAAACCAAGACCGAACATTGCAGAAAGTATGATTGCCATGGCTGTATCAGCTTCTATCTTTGAACTTTCCGATATTGCCTGTATAAGTATAAAAGCTATAATACCTGCTAAAATAGCTCCAAGCATCAGAAAAACCGAATTTTTTTGCCCTGAAATCATAAATGCCAATATTATACCCGGTAAAGAAGCATGTCCTACTGCATCACCTATAAGGCTTTGACCCTTTAATATACTGATTGTTCCAACAATCCCTGTAGAAATAGCCAATAAAACAGTTCCAATAGCAACAACTATAAATGAATATTGTGTAAGTGTACTAAAATTCATATTTATTCTCCATATGCCTTAGATATATTTTCATCGGTAAATATATCTTCAACTCTTCCGCTTGCAATCAACTGTTTATTTACCATAACTACATGATCAAAATACTCCTTTAAGGTATTCAAATCGTGATGCACAGCTATAATTGTCTTGCCTTCTTTTTTAAACTCTCTCATTGTTTCAATAATAATTTTTTCAGTCTTTTTATCTACTCCTGCCAATGGTTCGTCCATAAAATAAATCAAGGCATCCTGTGCTATTGCTCTTGCTATAAACACTCTCTGTCTTTGCCCCCCTGAAAGCTCGGAAATTTGTCTATTTGCAAATTCCTCCATTTTCATCTTTTTTAAAGCCTTCATAGCTATTTCTTTTTCTTTTTTACTAACTCTTTTAAAAAATCCAAGATGTATATATCTACCCATGCTTACAACATCCAAAACAGTAGTCGGAAAATTCCAATTTACTGTACTGGTTTGAGGTATATAGGCAATATGCCTATATACCTCCTTGTATGCTTTTCCCATTATCTCAACTTTTCCGGATACAGGCTTCATCAAGCCTAATACACCCTTCATCAATGTGGATTTCCCTGCCCCGTTAGGTCCTATAATAGCAGTGATACTACCTTCATAAATATCCAAATCCATATCCCAGATAACCGGAATATCGGTGTATACCATAGTCAAATCTTCTATATGTATCAGTACCTTTTCATCATACATTTTCCGGTCCTCATAATTATTTCAAATTGTCAGTTATAAGCTTAACATTATGCTTATACATATCTATGAAATTATCTCCTTCTTCTCCTTCAGGTGCTAATGAATCAGAAAATAACTCATTTCCTTCGCCACTAACAATCTTAACATCATGTCCCTTAGCCTTTGCACCCTCTTTTAATTTTTCCATACGTGCAGGGTCTGTTGTAGATTCTGCAAAAATAGCTTTAATCTTATGCTCTACTATAAAATCTATAGTTTCTTGAATATCTTTATTTGCAACCTCTGACTCCGTACTAACTCCTTGTGGTGCTTTAACTTCAATATCATAGGCTCTTGAGAAATAATTAAAAGCATCATGAGGTGTTATAAGATATCTACTTTCCTTTGGAATAGAGCTTATATTTTCTTTTACATATTCATCAAGCTTTGTAAGCTCTTCAAGATAAGCACTTGCATTCTTTGCATATGTATCCTTAAGATCAGGATTTAAATTTTCCAAAGATTCAGCGGCAGCTTCAACTGCCATCTTATATAAATCTATATCGAACCAAAAATGTGGATCTGTTATTGTTTCTCCATCCTCATCCATAGTTCCAAGCTTATCCTTAGGGAAATTTCTTGTAACTGCTTCTCCATCTTTTTCAAGAACATCTACCATTTTACCTTCAAAATGTAATCCATGGTATAATACAAGATCAGCATCCTTAAGCTTTGTATAATCCTCAGGCTTGGCAACATATAAATGAGGATCTTCTCCGGCAGGTATAATAAGCTGGGTATTTACAGTATCCTTTGCTATTTGCTTTACCATATCTTGTAAGAATGATGTTGTAACTACTACATTCTTTTTATCCATTTTATCTGTATCAGCTTTAGCTTCCTGTGTTTTTTCTTCTTGAACTGATTCTGTAGCCTGTTCCGTAGCTTTTTCTTCTGTCTGCTTTTGACAAGCAGATAATGATGCAACAACAGCTACTGCTGTAAGCATAGTTAATAAGTTTCTTTTTAACATAATAAAACCTCCTTAGGTACTTTAAATTTCTTGATTAGGTTAGCTTAACTCATTTCATATATTATATACATCAAATTTGAATATAAATCAATACCTTTTTTAATTTTTTATTTTTGATAATTTACAAAGGAATTTCAAGCAAATTGATAAAAGAATTTTTCAGCTCAAAGATTATCATATTTCAATTTTTACTTTAATAAATTGCTTATATATTTTATTAAAAATATTTTTATGTTATACTATATAAATACAGTTTATTATCAGATTTTAGGAGAAAAATATGATCAATGATTCTATGATGTTATACAAACTTATGATTTTATATATGCTTAATAATGTCAATTTCCCTATAAGTAATACTCAGCTTTCAGACTTTTTTTTAGGGCTTGCGTATACTGATTATTCTAATTTACAGCAGGCTTTGTCAGAATTAATAAATACAGGCTTAATAAATATGGAGAATACACACAACTCAAGTAGATATAGTATTAGTCAAAGCGGAGAAAGTGCCTTGGAATTTTTAGGTGAAAAGCTTTCTACTACTATTACAGATGATATAAATCAATTTTTAACTAAAAACAAATTTCGTATGAGAAATGAAGCAAGCTCAAGTGCTACATATTATAAATCAGAAAATGGATCTTATATAGTTCACTTTGAAGTAAGAGAAGGTAAAGAAATATTGTTCGGCTTAGACTTATCAGTCCCTAATAAAGAACAGGCTATGAGAATGTGTGATAATTGGGATAAAAAAAATAAAGAAATATATCAATTTATAATGATGAAATTAATGTAATATATAAATATTAGATTAGTATAATAAAAATACATAATAAAAATCAATATTTTTATTATGTATTTTTATTATACTCTATATTTTCCATGGATAAAAAGGAAGATTTCTTATTATTCCATATAAAATCAAAATAATTATTAAAATTATAATTATAGTATTTTCAAGCTTAGACAATTCATTATTATCATATAATATATATCTATATTTTTGCCTTAAAAATATTATAAATAAAATTGGCAAAATAAATGGCAATACCTGATTATAATGAAATGCTTTTCTTATTTTTCCATGAATAAAGCATACACTCATTCTCGTTATTCCACAACTTGGACATGATATACCAAAAAGCTTTTTTATTGGACAGGGAATACCAAACCCAAGCTTATATAAATAGTAAAAAACAAATGCCGGTATAATTGCAACTGACACTTGTTTTATAATCTCATAAAATCTTTTTTTCATATAATTTATAAATCATTATTTTGAGCAATATAATCATTTAAATCTGATTGCATAAGTGCAAATGTTACTATATACAAACCGAACAACGAAAGTATTACATATAATAAACCTTTATTACCACTTCCATATCCACAAGATATTTTAATCTTATCTAATGCTTCTCCTGCCTTATATAACCAAAAGAAATAATAAATACCACAAGTAACCAAAGAAAGTAAAAATACCATACCTCCACTTGCTAAATTATTATTTTTACTTGCTGTTCTTATATCATCTGCTAATTGTATTTCCCACACAATACTCCAAATACCACAAGTAATAATAGATAAGATAACATAGACAACTATATTTTTCTTAGTAATCATGACCTCAATCTCCTTAATATTTTATTATCTTTATATTTTCTTAAATAATATCATTTTGTTTTTCTAAATGCAAGTAAAAATATAAATTTTGCATAATATTATATTATAATAAATATCAATGTAAAGAAAAATATAGCATATTTTTATATTAAAACCTTCTTTTTTAATTTACAAATTTTAATAATATTATAATATATAATAGAAAATGTCAGTATATAATAGCTTATATACATATTTTCATATATATGAGCTTTATTTTACAATTTTCAAACTTACATATTATACAATAGTAAATATTACATATTAAATTTTATTTTTTCCTTGCTCAATATTTCTAAAATATACTCATCCCAAGCTCTTTCAGCACTTTTATCAATTATAAATTCACTAATATATATACCATTTGTTATACTCAATTTATTATTTTCATAAATTATATTAATAAAACATTCCTTTAACTTATTTTTAAACATATCAAGCTTGTATAAATTAATAAAATTTTCTATATCATCTCCATCTAATTTTAAAACTATTTTAAATCTAAGTGGTAATATTTTGCCCTTAATCAAATTAAAGCATAAAGGCTTTAATTCCCTCCAATATGAATATTCATTTATTTCTTTTAATTCCTTTTCTCTATACGCCTTATTTATTCTTGCATCCACAAAAAAATTATTAAATGTACTTATCTCAATATTAGTAACAAAATATTCATCAAATAGATTTTCCATAAATAATTTTTGTGTAAATACCTTTATATCATCTACATTAATTGCAAGCATCAAAATTTTCCTCATAAAAATCAAAAAAGCTAACTATATCCGGATTTTTATCACTTTCTTTTTTTATACATTTCAAAATTTCTTTATTCAAAGTTATATTTTTATCTTTTTTAAATTTATCACAAAGCTCTGATAAAATATTCAAGCTTTTTTTATTTAATAACTCGTTTTTATTTTTCTTTGTTTCAATTTCATCATAAGCTTTTAAAACCTTAAAAATATAATATTTTGATTTATATTCAATTATATCACTATATTCATTATTATTAATATTAAAGATTTCTTTTTCTATATTTTGAGGAAGCTCACCTTTTTTTATTTTTATTTCATGTTCTATCGAACAGTCTTTAGTAATATTTTTATCACCTCTACTCAGTGCTTCTTTAATATCTGAAGCATCCTCTTTTGATGAACATATTATTCTATCTACCAAAATTACCCTGGCTTCATTTTCACTAATTTCACAGCCTGAGCTTTTTAACAGCTCCTCCCTCATTTTCAATGCCAGCCTATAATTAATAAATAAAGCTTTAATATCTTCAAGCTTTACATTTTCAAGAAAATCTATTTTACTTTCTTTTAGCTTATTATAATATTCTTCACTAATTTTTTCTAATTGCTCTTTCTCTTTCAAATCAAGCTGTATTTTCTTTTTATTAGCCATTATATTAAGTATATCTAGATTCAAAATAAAATTACTCATATCTTCAATAAATATTTCCTTAAAACTATATTCTTCACCTTCAATATTATAAAGAGTGGACCAAATTTCTTTTTTACAAGCTCCTTCGATGCTCTTTTTTTTTGATAAAAATAGTATTATAGCTTGTTCTTTATTATAAATAAGCTTTGTAGGAACTTTATTTGCACAAGCAAGCAAATTAGAAATTACGATTAGAAGTACCAAACAAAATATACGAATCTTTTTCTTCATATGAGCTTACCTTAAAATAATCCCTATTAATATTCCAAGTATTGCACCTGCTAAAACCTGAAATGGTGTATGCCCTACAAGCTCTTTTAATTTTTCATCAAACACCTCAGGACTTGAGATGTTAAATAAATCACTATCCAATAATATATTTAATATCTTTGATTGCTTACCTGTTTCTCTTCTGACACCTAAAGCATCATACATAACAATAGTTGCTAAAACAAAGCTAACCGAAAATTCAAATGAATTCAAACTATATTTTATCAATGCAGATGTAGCCAAAGCACAAACTGTTGCAGAATGAGAGCTTGGCATTCCACCACTTTCCCACATTTTATCAACTGAAAATTTTTTGCATCTCCACGCCTCTATAAAAGTTTTTGATAATTGTGCTATAAACCAAGCTAATATAGCTGAACATAAAATGTTATTATCTAATATTTGTTTTAAATATATCATTAATTCTCCTAACTTTTAAGCCAATCATAAAGCTCTTGATATTTCAAAGCAGATTTGAACCAAGAAAAATCACATATCATTCCTCTATCAATAATTTTATTCCACTCTACTTTTCTATTTGTATAAATATGCTTTGCATATCTTATTATTCCAAGCATTTCATAAGCATTATAATTTTTAAATGAAAAGCCTGTACCTTCACTTGTATACTCATTAAAAGCCTTAACTGTATCTTTTAAGCCTCCTGTTTCTCTAACTATAGGCACACAGCCATATCTCAAAGCCATAAGCTGTGATAAACCACAAGGTTCAAACAAAGAAGGCATCAGCAAGGCATCAGCTCCTGCATATATTCTATGTGCCAATTCTTCTGAATAATAAATATTTGCACTAACTCGATTATTATATTTCCAATCATAGTATCTGAACATATCTTCATAATTCTTATCTCCTGTACCTAAAATAACAAGCTGTGTATCCTCTGTACATATATCTTCAATAACATAATTAATCAAATCAAGTCCTTTTTGATCTGTAAGTCGTGAAACTATTGCTAAAACAAATTTATTATCATCAACATCTAATCCCAGCTCTTTTTGTAATTGTCTTTTATTTTCTATTTTAAACAATCTAAAATTATTTACATTATAATTTTTACATATATATTTATCCTTTTCAGGATTAAAAATTTCATAATCTATTCCATTTAATATTCCTCTCAAAGAATTTCTTCTTGCTTGAAGTAAGCCTTCCAATCTTTCACCATAAAATGGAGTCATAATTTCTTTTGCATATGTTTCACTTACTGTTGTAATAGCATCAGCATAAACTATACCACCCTTTAATAAATTTGCATCATTATACAATTCAAGCTTATCTTCGGTAAAATAATAATCGGATAAATTGCTGAACATTCTTATAGTTTCAATATTCCATGAGCCTTGAAATTTAAGATTATGTATAGTCATTACACTTTTAATATCCTTATAAAAATCCGATAAAGCAAATCTTTCTTTTAAATAAACCGGTATTAATCCTGTTTGCCAATCATGACAATGAATAATATCAGGCTTAAAATCTATTACAGGCAAAATACATAAGCTTGCATAGGAAAAAAATATAAATTTTTCAATATCATATAGCCAATCTCCATATGGACTGTAGCCTGAAAAATATTCCTCATTATCTATAAAATAAAAATTTATTCCTTCATAGGCAGCTTTTAATATACCTACATAACGACTTTTAAAATTATAATCCAAATAAAAATTTCCAATATATTCAAAATTTTTTCTAATCTCTTCAGGTATACATAAATATTTAGGCAATATGACTGAACATTCAAAATATCTTTTATCAAAATATTTAACTAAGGAGCCGACAACATCTGCCAATCCGCCTGTTTTTACAAAAGGAACCGCTTCACTTGCAACAAATAGAATCTTTTTCATCTTAATCTCCTATACTTTTTGAAATCATTAGCCAAAGTCTTCATTTCCTTTGCTGTGTCTAAAACAATGTTACTTATATTGCTTCCACCTAATAATCTTGCTATTTCCAATATTATATCATCACCCTTTATATATTTTATATCCGTTGTTGTTTTTATGCCGTCGCTATGCTTTTCTATCAAATAATTGTAATCTGACATTGCAGCTATTTGTGGTAAATGAGTTATAGCTAACACTTGATGCTTGTTTGATATGTATGCTATTTTTTCTGAAACCCTTTGAGCTGTAACTCCACTTATTCCTGTATCTATTTCATCAAAAATCAATGTATCTATTTCATCAAAATCAGCCAAGCTCGCTTTAAATGCAAGCATAATTCTTGATAATTCACCTCCACTTGCTACATCTTTTAAAGGCTTTAAAGGATTGCCCGGATTAGTTGAAATCATAAATTCTAAATCATCCAAGCCAAGCTTAGTATATTCATCAAGCTCTTTAAATTCTATTTTAAATTCAACATTTAAAAAATTTAAATCCAACAAATTTTTTATTATTGTATCTTCTAATTTTTTTGCAGTATTTTTCCTTTCTTTTCTTAATTCAATACTTAAAATATCTAATTCTTTTGTTAATTGTTCTAAAGCTTTTTGAGATTTTTCTTTATTAGCTTCAAAATCCACTAAATATTTCAGTCTAAGCTTTTTAGCCTTTAACATTTCTAAAAGAGTAGGCACATCACTCGTATACTTACTTGTAAATCTATTAATAAAATCAAGTCTTTTTTGTAATTTTTCAAATTTATTCTCATCATAATCAAGCTTTTCTATATATTTATCTATTTTACTTTTTATTGTACTAAGCTCAGCATCTATATCATATAATTTATTTTCAATATTCTTAATATTCAAATCCAAATCCGATATATTGGATATGTAGCTTATTGTACTTGATATGCTATTTTCTTCTAATAATGCACTAACAGATTTTAAATTTTCATCAATATTAGATATATTTTTCAATTTTTTATATGCTAAATTAATCTTTTCTTCTTCATCTTGTCTTAAATTTGCATTTTCTATTTCTCTTATTTCATATTTTAATATATCTATTTCTCTTTCTCTTATATAGGAATCAATATCCTTACTCAATATATCCTTGATTTCCTTATATTTTTGATAACATATTGATAATTTATTTTTATTTTCCTTTGCATCCAAATCAAGCATTTTATCAATAAGCTCAAGTTGCTTTGATTTTGATAATAAGGATTGATGCTCATGCTGACCATGTATATCAATTAACAATTTTGTCAATTTTGATAATTTACTCAATGTAACACTCTCATCATTTACCTTTAATATGCTTCTGGTACTATTTAGCTTTCTGCTGATAATTAATATACCATCATCTAAAATATTAAAATCCAAAGCTTTTATATAAGAAATTTTCTCTTCATCTTCAATCTTAAATATCAATTCAACGTAAGCATAATCTTTTCCTTTACTTATTATATCCTTAGATATTTTGGCTCCCAATGCAAAATTTATAGAATCTATTAATATGGATTTACCTGCTCCTGTTTCACCTGAAATCACTGTAAACCCTTTATTAAAATCCAAATCTGCTTTTTCTATTAAAGCCATATTTCTTATATGTAGTTCTAGTAGCATTATACTCCTATTCTGAAATTATTTTTTTTATTTCTTGACTAATACTTATTGCCTGTTCATCAGTTCTTACTGCACAAAATATGGTATCATCTCCTGCAATACAGCCTATTATTCCTTCTATCTTCATATTATCTATAGCAGCTGCGGCTGCCATAGCCATTCCTGATACGGTTTTTATTACAATTATATTCTGTGCAAGCTCAAGGCTTAGATATGCATCCTTTAAAATCCTTGAATATTTATGTATTACATTTTCTTTTTCTTTCGTAGGTAGATATCTTACTTTTTCTCCTGATTTTGAGTTTGTTTTATTTAATTTCAAGTGCTTTATATCTCTTGATACAGTGGCTTGAGTAACATCAAATCCTTCTTTTCTAAGAATATTAACAAGCTCCTGTTGCTTTGAAATATTATTTTGTTCTATTATTTCCAAAATTCTTTTTTGTCTTTTATTTCGCATCTATAAACCTCTCATCTTATTTCTAAGATTATCAACAAAAGCTAATCCATTTAATTTAACAAAATAAACCTTTATCTTTGACTCAGTAATTATTACATGATCATTTTTATCTAATTTTATACTGTCTTCTCCATCAAAAACAGCTACTCTTTCTAAATTTTCTTCTCCTATTATTTCTATATCAATAATAGAATCGGCAGACAAAACCAAACTTCTTAAATTTAGTGTATGTGGACATATAGGAGTTAATAGCATAAGCCTTGCTCCGGGTTCTACCAATGGGCCTCCTGCACTAAGATTATATGCTGTAGAGCCTGTAGGGGTGGAAATAATAATCCCATCACTATTATATTCATTTAAATATTCGCCATTAACATTGATACTGCACTTTATTGTTTTACCTGTAAGAATACGATTTATGACCACTTCGTTTAAAGCTAAATATTTTTTAGTCTTGATACCTTTTTTTATAGCATATCCTTTTAGCATCATTCTTTTTTCTATCTCATATTCACCTGAAATAAGTCTATCTATAATCTTCTCAACATTATTTTCTTTTTTTATACTTGTTAAATATCCCAGATGCCCCATATTTATACCTAATATAGGTATATTAAGACCGGCAACATCACGAGCCGCTTTCATTATAGTTCCATCTCCACCTAAGCTTATTATACAATCAATATTATCAGGCAGCTTATGGTTATCTATATAACCTATGCTTCTTGAGCATTCGGCTCCCCTTTCCTTTAAAATTCTTTCTAAATTATCTGCATACTCAAGGACTCCGTCCTTTGTATTATTTAAAACTAAATAAAAATTTTTCATTTTGTTTTATCCAAACCCTCATGTGCATTATTCACTAAATTTATTATATTATTATCATCATATTCATAAGTTACGATATTATTTGTCAAATAACAAAGATATTCAATATTACCTTCAGGTCCCTTTATAGGCGAGTAATCTAAAGCTAAAATATGAAAATCATTTTCTCTTGCATATGAAAATACATTTTTTATTACTTCAATATGAACAGCTTTATCTCTCACAACACCTTTTTTCCCAACCTTTTCTCTTCCGGCTTCAAATTGAGGCTTTATAAGTGCTACTATATCAAATTTGTTAAAACTTATATTTTTTATTGCTGAAAATATCTTTGATAATGAAATAAAACTTACATCTATGGAGAAAAAATCTATAGCATCATCTATGTTATCTTTATTCAAATATCTTATATTTGTTTTTTCCATACATACAACTCTTTTGTCATTTCTAAGTTTCCATGCAAATTGACCATATCCTACATCTACTGAATAAACCTTTTTAGCATTATTTTGTAGCATACAGTCAGTAAAGCCACCTGTAGAAGCTCCAATATCCATGCAAATCTTGTCCTTTAAATCAATGTTAAAGGCAGCTATAGCTTTTTCTAATTTCAATCCGCCTCTACTGACATATTTTAAAATATTTCCCCTAATTTCTATATTTACCTTTTCATCAAAGCTTGTGCCCGGCTTGTCTTCTTTAATATTATCAACATATACAATCCCCGACATTATTATAGCTTTGGCTTTTTCTCTGGATTGTGCAAGTCCTTTATTAACTAATAAAATATCAAGTCTTTCTTTCACTACAACAGCTCCTTAATTTTATCATATATAGAGGCTGAATCTATTTTCAGATCCCTTTTAATCAAGCTAATATCTCCATGCTCAACAAATATATCATCTATTCCTATATGTAATATTTTTTTATTATTATATTTTTTATTAATATAATCTGCTATAAGCATGCCCACTCCACCATTAATAACATTTTCTTCCATGGTTACAATCATATTATGATTTTTTGAAATTCTATCTAACATTTCATAATCTAAAGGTTTAACAAAACGCAGATTAATAAGACTCACATTTAAACCATCTTCTTTAAGCCTTTTTCTTAAATTATTCCCTGTACTTAGCATAGTACCGAGACATAATAATGCTATATCCTCTTCTTCATATATAATTTCAGATTTTCCAAGCTCTATTTCTTGATAAAAATCATCCAAACCTTCATAAATTTCTCCTCTTGGATATCTGATAGCACAAGGAGAATTTAAATTTAATAAAAAGTTTAATCCTTCAAATAATTCTTTTGCATTCTTAGGTGCAAAAATTGTCATATTAGGGATAAGTCCAAGATAAGATAAATCAAATATTCCTTGATGTGTTTCTCCGTCAGCTCCTACTATGCCGGCTCTGTCTATAGCAAATACTACAGGTAAATTTTGCAAGCATACATCGTGTATAATTTGATCAAATGCTCTTTGCAAAAATGATGAATATATTGCAACCACAGGCTTTAATCCACCCATGGCCATACCAGCAGCCATAGTTGCCGCATGCTCTTCAGCTATACCGACATCAAAAAATCTATCAGGAAATAATTTAGAAAATTTTAAAAGTCCTGTACCTTCCGGCATAGCGGCAGTTATAGCAACTATATTTTTATTTTTCATTCCTAATTTGCAAATAGATTCAGAAAAAACAGAAGAATAATCAAGCTTAAGCTTTTTTGACAGACTACGCCCTGTTGCTATGTCAAAGCTTGAAACGCCATGAAATTTTTCCGGTTCTCTTTCTGCCGGCTTATATCCTTTTCCTTTTTTAGTTATTACATGTATAATAGTGGCATGCTTTAATTTTTTAGCTTCCTCAAACACCTTCAAAAGTGCTTTTATATCATGTCCGTCTACAGGTCCTAAATATGTTATACCCATATTTTCAAAAAACATACCCGGTATTAAAAATTGCTTTATACTTTCTTTCGTCTGCTTTAATTTTGTTAAAGCAATACCGCCATAAGGTAATTTATTAAAAAACTCGACTATATTATTTTTAAAATTATTATATGGCTTACACGTTCTTATACTATTTAAATAATTGGAAATACCTCCAACATTATGAGATATTGACATTTCATTATCATTTAAAATTATAATAAAATTAGTTTTTAATCTTGCCGCATTATTAAGTGCCTCATATGACATACCTCCGGTTAAGGCTCCATCACCTATTACACTTATTATATAATTATTTTCATTTTTTAAATCTCTTGCATAAACCAAGCCAAGACCTGCAGAAATGCTTGTAGATGAATGTCCTGTATTAAAAGCATCACAGGAGCTTTCGTTTGTTTTTGGAAAGCCTGACATTCCCTTATATTTTCTTAAATTATCAAAATCCAATTTTCTTCCGCTTAAAATTTTATGCGTATAGCTTTGATGACCGACATCCCATATTATCTTATCCTCAGGAAGATTAAATGTTTTAAATAAGGCAATAGTAAGCTCAACTACACCTAAATTGCTTGCAAGATGTCCTCCTACCTTACTGAGCTTTTTTATAAGAAAAGTTCTTATTTCTTTTGCTAATCTGTCATATTCTTCTACCTTTATATTTTTTATATCTGAAGCTTTGTTTATATTATCAAGTAACATACTACTTTTCCCTTTTATTAAGCCATTTTATAATATCTACTAATTCATTGCTATTTTTAAATTTTTTTTCTAAAGTTTCAATAATATTTTCTATATTATCCTGTATATATTTTTTTGAATATTCCAATCCAAAAAGCTTAACATAGGTATTTTTACCATTTTTTTCATCCAATCCCACAGTTTTGCCAAGCTTTTCACTGGTAGATACCTTACCTAAAATATCGTCCCTAATTTGAAAACACTCTCCTATTTTAGCTGCAATATCTTCAATTAATAAAATTGTATCAGCATCTGCACCTGCCAAAGTGGCTCCAATCTTCATAGAAGCTATAATAAGGCAGGAGGTTTTTAAATATATAAGCTTTTTTAATTCATCCTTAGTTATATCCTTATTTGTAACCTCTACATCAAAAGCCTCTCCGGATATCATACCCCTAATACCTGAATTATATGCTAAAATTTCCAAAGCCTTAGAATAGCTTTTAAGAAAAGCTGCATCCTTATCCTTTATTTTAGACATATATTTCAGCGGTAAATAAAATGCTTCTATAAATAAACTGTCCCCGGCAAGTATTGCAGTAGCTTCTCCAAATTCAGCCCAAGTGCTTTTTTGCCCTCTTCTTAATATATCATTATCTATGCAAGGTAAATCATCATGAATAAGACTGAAGGTATGTATAAATTCTATAGCTGCCATAAAAGGCTTTATAAAATCAAGCTCCTTGCCTCCAAGCATTTTATAGGTTTCAAGCATAAGCAAGGGCCTTATTCTCTTTCCACCGTTTGTTATAGCCTTATTTATAGCCACCTTAAGGCTTGTTGATAAAATATCTTCACAAATTATATATTCATTAATATATCTATTGATTTCATCTATTTTATTTTGAATTTCCATATTTACCTACTTTTCTTTATCTTCAATTATATGTAAATTTTTTTCTACTTTATCAATCTTATCATTCAATTCGGATACCAATTTCATTCCATTTTCATAAATCTTAAAGCTTTCCTCTAAGCTCGTTTCATTATTTTCCAATGCTTTTAAATTATTTTCCAATTCTTTAAATAAAGCTTCTATATTTTTATCCTGTTTTTCTATATTTGTATTTTCCTTAGGCATATTTTTCTTTTTTTCCTATCTATAATTTATCAACAATTTTTTCTTTATCATATTCAATCTTTAAGACCTGTGCTTGTGCTTTACCATCGAAAAATTGAATATTCAATATTTCTTTTTCTTCCAACATTTGAGCTTTGCTTATTCTTTTATTATCACTATTTGAAATATAAGCATAACCACTACTAATTTGCTTTAAAGGTGATAATGCTTCAAGCTTATTTACCAATATAGTAAAATATGACTTGATATTATTTAATTTAATATACATTCTTTTTTCAAATTTAGTTGAAATTTCATTTAAATAAGTCCTATATTGATTTAACCTTTTTGAAGGTGAATAAAGGCTGAGCTTATATTGATATGTACTTACTCTTCTTTTTGAAATTTCTATTTTTGATTTTAACGAATTTTTAAATCTTATATCAAAATCTGAGATGGTTTTTATAAAATTGTAGTAATCAAAGTTGGCAATTTCTGCCGCTTGACTTGGTGTGGCAGCTCTCAAATCTGCCGTAAAATCTGATATTGTAAAGTCTGTTTCATGTCCTACAGCACTTATTATAAATGTTTTTGCTTCAAATATAGCTTTGGCAAGTGCTTCCTCATTGAATGCCCACAGATCTTCTATACTTCCACCGCCTCTACCAATTATAATTATATCAAGAGCTAATTCATCCAAATATTTTATACCCTTTATTATACTCAAATATGCATTATCACCTTGTACCAAGGCAGGATATAAAATCAATTCAACATATGGATTTCTTCTTTTACTTACATTTATTATATCTTGTATTGCGGCACCGGTTTGTGAAGTTACTATTCCTATCCTTGTTGCAAATTCAGGCTTAGTCTTTTTAAATTGTTTGTCAAAAAGCCCTTCTTTTTCCAATTTATTTTTTAAAGCTAAATATTTCTGATATAAATCACCTATTCCTGCTTCTTCAATAATATTTGCATATATCTGATATGTACCGCCTTTTTCATAAGCTTCAACACTTCCTGTTACTACAACCTTCATACCGTCTTTTATTTGTGATTTCAAGCCTGTACTTGTTTTTCCTGCAAACATAATACAAGAAATTTGTGAAGCCTCATCCTTCAGTGTAAAATATATATGCCCTCTAGTATGATATTTGCAATTACTAACCTCACCCTCAATACTTATATTAGACAAAGCAAAATCCGTCATAAACATATTTTTGATATAAGCATTTACCTTAGTTACAGAATATATCTTTGCCATATTTATACCAATTTAGATAAAATAGCATTTACAAAAGCATAGCTTTCATCATTGCCAAATTTTTTTGAAAGAGAAACAGCTTCATTTATAGCTATACTCTGATCTATACCGTCAACATATTTCATTTCAAAATATGCTAAACGAAGTATAGCCTTTTCAACTCTCGCAAGTCTGGCAAAATCCCATCCGTCTATAGCCTTTTCAAGTATATTATCTATTATTTTCTCTTTTTCTAAATAAAGCTCAATCCTTTGTTTTATTTCCTCTTTATCACTATCATCAAGCTCTACTCTATGCAAATATTTTTCTTTGCCGTCAAGTTCTTCTTCACTTGCTTGTTCAAAATATAAAGCAATTTGTTCTTCCTTTTGTTCATCAATATAAAAATCCATAGCAAATAATATTTTAAAACAATGCTCCCTAAATAATACTCTATTCATCTTCTACCTTTCAATTATATATATAAAATTATTATATATTATTTTAAAATATTAAACAAGAATAATCAAAGCTTAAAAGCTTACTTATAGTAGCTATAAGCAATATCCTTTATAGAACTTATAGCAGTGGCTATTTCCTGTTTAGTATTAAAATGCGAAAAACTAAATCTTACCATCCCCTGTATTTGTGTTTGAAAATGCTTGTGCATAAGAGGGGCACAATGTCCTCCACTCCTTATATTTATTCCATAATCATTTAATAATATATCAGCAACCTCAGCAGATGGAATATCACCTATATTTATAGAAACTATTGCTCCCCTTTCTTTATTGCTAAAATCACCATAAATTTTAACCTTAGCTATATCTTTTATATTCTCATAAAAATATAACATATTATCATTTTCTTTTTTTCTGATATTTTCAATACCATAATCACTTATATAAGAAAGAGAGGCATTTAAGCCTGCAATACCATGAATATTCAGGGTTCCGGCTTCCAACTTGGTAGGCATATAATTCGGTTGTTCTTTATCAAAAGTATTAACACCTGTTCCGCCACTTTTATATACCTTTATATCAACCTTTGGACTTACATAAATACCGCCGACTCCTTGTGGACCAAGCAAAGACTTATGTCCGGTAAAACAAAGAATATCTATGTTCATTTTTTCTACATCAATATCAAAGACACCGGCACTCTGAGAAGCATCTACAATAAAAAGTATGTTATGCTTCTTACATAGCCTTCCTATTTTTTCTATATTCACTACATTACCGGTAAGATTGGATATATGAGTGCATACAATAGCTATAGTTTCCTTTTTAATCAAATTTTCAAAATCGGAATAGATAGGATTTCCCGACTCGTCAGCACCTACAAAACTAATTTCACATGGCAATTTTTCAAGCTCATATAAGGGACGCAAAACTGAATTATGCTCTAAAATCGTGCTTATTATATGGCAGCCTTTTTTAGCTATGCCTTTTATCGCCATATTTAATGCTTCAGTAGAATTATATGTAAAGGCTATATTATTACAATCTTTTACATTGAATAAATCAGCCAATTTTTTTCTGGTATCATACAAGCATCTTGAGGCATCAAGTGAAGCACTATTTGTACCCCTTGAAGCATTCCCCATATTTTTCATAGCAAAAATAACGGCATCTATCACACACTCCGGCTTTTTTTGAGAGGTTGCGGCATTATCAAAATATATCATTTTATTAAATCCCCTTATAAATTTATTTTAACATTTTATATATCAACTTTTTTTATTATGCTTGCACCACCAAGGACATATCCGTTTTTATCATAAAAAACAACTGCCTGTCCCGGTGTTATAGCTCTAACCTTATCCTCAAATACTACCTTTATTTTATCCTCATCAAGCTTTTTTATCAAACATTTTTGAGCCTTATGTGAATATCTTATTTTAGCAAAGGCCTCTAAAATCTCATTATCCTTTATACCTTCTATTGCCATATAATTAAGCTTATCTGCTATAAGTGCATATCCAAATACATCCTCTTCTCTACCTATTACAACCTCATTTGTATCCACTCTTATTTCACTTATAAAAATAGGATAACCTAGAGAAATACCAAGTCCTTTTCTCTGACCTATAGTATATCTGGCTATACCTTTGTGTCGACCTAAAATCTTACCATCAGGGCTTATAAAATTCCCCTCATTAAATTTCAAGCCGGTTTCTTTTTCAATAAATTTTGCATGATCATGATCAGGTATAAAGCAAATTTCTTGACTGTCAGGCTTTTTTGCTATTCTTGCATTAATATTAGCGGCAATTTTTCTTATCTCATCTTTATCATAATCTCCAACAGGCATAAGTGTCCTTTTTAATTGATCCTGTGTCAAATTATATAAAGCATAGGTCTGATCCTTTTTTTCGGTTTTTGAAAGCTTTAGTGCATATCTTCCATTTTCTAATTTTACTATTTTAGCATAATGTCCTGTTGCGATATAATCAGCTCCGATTGCCATGCTTCTGTAAAGCAAGCTCTCCCACTTTACATACCTATTACAAGCTATACAAGGATTTGGTGTTCTTCCTTTTAAATATTCATCCATAAAATAATCTATAACCTTATTTTTAAATTCATTTTTAAAATTCATAACATAATATGGTATATCTAAAGCTTGTGCCACTCTTCTTGCATCATCAACAGCACTAAGTCCACAGCAGCCACCATTTTCTTGAATATGCTCTTCATCCTCATCCTGCCATATTTTCATAGTTACACCTATAACATCATAACCGGCTTTTTTCAACAGATATGCGGCAACACTTGAGTCTACTCCGCCTGACATACCTACAACTACTTTTTTCTTATCCATATTAAACCTTTCTCTATATATAAATATAAAATAAGTCTTGCTTTCATAATATAATAGTATAAAATCTATATATACTATTTTTTTATTATGATAGCATAAATATATTTTTTATAAAAGTGAGGAAAGCTTATGTCAAACGACAAATTTATATATCTGGATAATGCCGCTACTACTAAAATTGATGATCAGGTTCTAAATGCTATGTTACCTTATTTTTCTGATTACTACGGCAACTCTTCTTCTATATATACTTTTTCACAAAAAAGTAAAAAGGCTCAGGATGATGCAAGAGAGATCATAGCAAAAAGTATAGGTGCAAAGTCCAATGAAATTTACTTTACTTCAGGAGGTACAGAAGCTGATAATTGGGCACTAAAAGCAGGTGCCAAGCTTTTGGAAAGTAAAGGAAAGCATATTATCAGTAGTAAAATAGAGCATCATGCTATTCTAAAAACACTTGAATATTTATCAAAGGAAGGATTTGAAATAAGCTATTTGGATGTTGACAGTAATGGGCTTATAAATCCTGAGGATGTTTTAAATAATATAAGACCTGATACAATACTTATAAGTATTATGTCGGCAAATAATGAAATTGGTACTATAGAGCCTATTAAGGAGATAGGCACTATTGCAAAGGAGCATAATATTTTATTTCACACCGATGCTGTTCAAGCATATTGTCATATGCCTATAAATGTTGATGACTTAAATATAGATATGCTAAGTGCCAGTGCTCATAAATTTCATGGCCCAAAGGGAATAGGATTTTTATATATCAGAAGTGGGGTGAAAATACATTCTTTTTTACATGGAGGTGCTCAGGAACGTAAAAGACGTGCAGGGACTGAAAATGTAGCAGCCATAGTTGGGATGGCAAAGGCTGCTATGATTGCTCATAGTGAAATGGAAAAAAATGATATGTATATATCCTCTCTAAGAGATTATTTAATTAATAAAATATTAAAAGAGATTTCGTTTTCGCATATAAATGGCAGCCTTACAAAAAGATTGTCAAATAATATTAATATTTCTTTTGATTTCATTGATGGCGAAAGTCTTTTGCTTATGCTTGATAACTATGGAATCTGTGCTTCAAGCGGCTCTGCCTGTAGCTCCGGCTCTCTTGAACCAAGCCATGTTTTACTTGCAATCGGACTGGATAATGAAAAAGCCCGCAGCTCCTTGCGTATCTCTTTAAGTAAGTATAATACCAAGGATGAGCTTGATATATTTATAGAAAAATTAAAATTTATAATAGAACGACTTAGAACATTATCTCCTGAATATATGACTTACATAAAAAAATAGTAATTTTACTTATTTACTTTACATTAAATAATCACCTCAATAATGTATACTCAAATATAAATATATTTTTATATTAAATAATATATCTTAAAAAAATATAAATTATAGATTAAGAATGCCATAAGAATGCTGATTATCGGATATGTTCACGATATCAGCTTTTAATTTACATCAATATATTGTATACTATGTAGCATAATACAGTATGATATAGTAATTCATACTATTTACATTACTTATAAAAGGAGAGATCTACAAATGAAATTAAAAAGAAATTTATCATTATTATTGTCAATAATGATGATAAGCTCTAATATTTCCCCTGCCTTTGCCGCTACCGGCAATACAGCTTTGTTAAACAACAATACTGAGGAAATAAATCAGGAATATGATATTAATAAATTAAATGTTGAAAAACCTATAGAAATAAATAGCAATGCAGACTTAAATCAGCCTGATTATCCTGAACTATATACATATAGATGGGATTTTAAGATTCCTCTAAAGGATGAAAGCTCGCATGAAAATTATAAGATAGCCTATCAGCCATATATAGCAACTGTCGGAGCAAATGCTACTCCTGATGATAAGCTTAAAGTAAATAAAACCTTTACTCTTCCTACACTTACAGGATATGATAAGCCTGATGCTCAGACTTCATATATGGTTACCTATGACGATATAGTGCAAAATGCTGATTTTGTAAAAGGATATTCTCATTTTGGACAAACAAGCTTTAATTATATGCCAAAGGAATCTAATATAAGGGTTAGATATAAATTTCAAAATCTTGAAGATAAGGATAAATATGAAGATCCAAAGGGCTTTGAGCAAAATGGACTTATAAGAGAATATACAGCCAGAACCGGAGAAAAATTTGTAATACCTAAATTATCAGCAGAAGATGAAAAAAAATATGCTCGTGGCTTTATAGCTGAAAAAAATGATCTTAGTGTTACTATCCCAAGCTCTAATAATATAGAACTGATTTATCACTATAATCGTAATACATTTCAGCTTGATTTTGATTCAAATGGCGGATCATATGTTCCAAATATGACTTTATACTATGGACAAACTATTCCTGATTTGTATGAAGTCGCTCCTCCAACCAAAAAAGGAGCAACATTTGACGGCTGGAAATTGGATCAGGATATATTTATAGATGATAACGGTACCAAAAAAATAATAAACAAAGGAACTGTCATAAGACAAGGAGATTATCCTAATGGATTCATTAAAGCCATGCCTGCACAAAATATAAGTCTTAGTGCTAACTGGAAGGAAAATCCAAAGGCCTCCTATGTTATTCAATTTTGGACACAAAAGCCTGAATCCGACGGCTATGATTATGTAGGATATAAGGAGGTTAGGGATGCAGATACAAACAGTCAGCCTAATCTTAATGAAATGCTTCCAAATGGTATAAAATTTCCGGGGATAGCTAAGGAATGTACTGACATAGGAAAAGAAAGTCTACTAGATAAATATTATGTAAGAAATAATACTAAAACAAAATTGGAAAACTCTGTATTGATTAATAAAGGAAATGGAATCAAAAATTTAGAAACAAAAAAGGTGGATTCTACCGGTGAAACTACATATAATATTTATTATGACAGACAGCTTTATACCATACTTTTTGAAAAATCCTATAAACATGATGGTATTGAATTAAAAATTGATATACCCGGGAAAGGACAATATGATTCTTCGCCTGAGATTAATAATCCGTATAAAATCACAGCTAAATATGGAGAAAAATTAAAAGGATGGCCTAAAGATGAATGGATATTGCCTATTGGTGATGAGGATATGGAAGAAGATTCTGATGAATATAAGGAGCAACTGGAAACCAAAACTGCTATTCCATATAATAATACTTCTCTAGGTTGGTTACCAAATTTACATAATAATATTCCAAATGGAGATTACAGAGATACACCACCATATTGGATGCTTGAAAATTTTATTAATTTCAATATCACAAAAACTTCTCTATCAACAGGAGAAGCCCTCCCAAAAAGAACCATATCCTTAGGTCTTGATTATAGTGAAAAAAGTCAGCTTTATTATGTTGAATTTAAGCTACAAAGCTTACCTCAGGATGAAAATGATACCACAGAGCCTGAAGGAAAATTTGATCCAAGCTTAGCATATTGGAAAACTGATACCGATAGTCAATATTACAAATATCCATTACCTCTTATACCGGGCTTTAAATTTAATAAAGATGCAGAAGGATATGAAGATTACGGACGCCAAGCACGCAAAACATTTTCTGATTATGATGATATGAAGGATTCACTGGAGATTGATGATAGAAATCCTGACGAAAATCCTTTATTCATTTCCCCTACCGGAAGCATCAATGGTAAATCTATTGGTAGTGTAGGATATATAGAAGCTAATTATACTAGAAATAAATATAAGCTCTCACTTAATAAAAATCCTAATCAAAGAGCAGATATAGAGGTATATGGTGATGTATACTATGATATGCCTTTGAGAAAATTACATCTTGATGATAGTCAAAAGCCTGAAAGACCTGCAGATATACCTGACAACTATATTTTCAGAGGATGGGCAACAGATCCTAGAGGATTTCATCTAATTAAAGATGAAAATGAAAAGGCTGATCTGATTGAACAAGAAATTGAAGAAGCTTATAAAAATATTCCGGACGATGATGCAGATGATAGTGAGAAAATTGCATTCAAGGATAAGATTGAAAAATTAAAAAGTAAATTAGATGCTGTAGAATCAAGAATGCCTGATTATGACTTAACTATATATGCAATTTGGGGAGAGCCTGATAAGATTTTTAATGTAAGCTTTGATCCGAATGACACAAGTGATAACAAAGCTGAATTCAATTTAGATGCAGATGATATAGCAGCATATAATGATGATGAGAGCATAAATACATCTCTAGGATATAGGACTTATAAGAAGCCTATATTTGATAACGAAATTTCTACTGAAGGTAAAAGAAGCTTCAAAATTAATAATGGACTTTATATTAAAAAACCTACCAATATTCCAAAAAGAGATGGATATGAATTTTTGGGCTGGGAGCTGCTTACAGATGATGCTCAGGCTGATACTGCTTACAAAGAAAAATATGGTGTACCAAGATTATATTCCTTTGGAAATGAAATTATTTCAGATATACATCTAAAAGCTATTTGGACTAAAAGTGCTTTGGTTGATATAAAAGCTACACATCATATACTAAATAAAAATTATGAAGAAGAAACAGATAAAACAAAGGAAGTAATTATAAAGAATCAAAGAGCAAGTGTTAATGTTACCTCTTATGGACAATTCCAAGGTGATGATTATATGCTTATAAATGAAAATGAATTTGATGAAATTAATGAAAATAATCCTTCAAAAATTGCTTATAAAGATTATAAAGACAAAACAGGTAGGGAAAACTCCTACTACCAAAACCTTATTGCCAAAGAAAATATAAAAAATGAGGCTTATGATAATCACTTCCATTTTTATTACAGACCTTATCGTTATAGAGCTTATAAGGTAAATTATATATTGGTTCCTGAAGATTATGATCCTTCAAAATTAAATGAAATAAGCAATCCATTTTATCAAGATACAATTTTTACTAAAAATATTAGAAATGGTAATAGAAACTTTGATGCAATAAATTATAGTAAGCTTCTTGGATATAAATTAATAAGTGAACCACAAATACAATTATTCTTTGATGTAAATGAAGAAAACAATTCTCTAATAGGTATAAATGGACATAAAGAACAAGGATTTAATCAAGTAAACTTTTATTATAAAGATATGAGAGTTATACAGAGGAAAAATCCTAATGATAAAACTCCGGAAAATTACCACAGAATAACCTTTAAAACAGATGCTAACGGCTTTTTTAATGATAAAGATAGTAATAACAAAGTAAATGAAATTTATTATGATGTAGCGGACGGATTGGAATTCGGAAAAATATTACAACCACAGCCTAAAGGAAATAAATATTTTTCCTTTGATAAATGGGATAAAAATTTATTATCGGCTGATGAAAAAATAAAGTCTGATCATACTTTTGTTGCTAAATTTAAATCAGCTCCTAATTCAATAGAAATTATAAAAGGTAATGAGGAGGCTCCTGATGACTATGTCGATGTCTATGTAAACACTACAGACAAAGCGAATGAGGCAAGCAAATTTAATAAGCATTTTAAGGTTAATCCAAATGTTCCGGTTAAAATTTCAGTTGATGAGCCTGTCGGAAATATGATTGAAGCTCTTGATAATACAAAGCATCAGTTTAACTTTACTAAATGGATAGTAACAAAAACTGAGCCTGAAACAACAGATACAATGAGCTGGGATAAGGGTAATTCTATTGAAGCCAAATTTACTAATAAAAAAACATATATAGAAGCTAGATATAGCCTTGAAGCTTGGAAGCCTACTAAGGAAGCTACAAAAAATATAATTCCTAAAGATCCTAACAATCAATCTACTATACCTAATGATTATGTAAAGGTAGTATTTAAGAAAGGAACTAATGGAAATTTGCAAGGTACAACTGAATATTTTGTTAATCCAAGGTTAGGCATAAAGCTATCTGATATATTACATCCAAATATCAAGCCTGATGATGGTTATACACAAAATGGTTGGGATA
>CAMQCZ010000010.1 GCA_946999385.1 uncultured Lachnoanaerobaculum sp. | reverse complement strand
AATTTTGAGATAGTAAAAGGTGATTATTTGTGTATAGTGGGTGAAAATGGTGCAGGTAAATCAACCTTAATAAAAACTTTATTAGGTTTACAAAAGCCAATTTCAGGTAATATAGAATTTTTGAATGGAATAAAAAATAAAAATATTGCATATTTACCACAGCAATCAAGTATACAAAGAGATTTTCCTGCGACAGTATATGAAATAGTTTTATCAGGTACGATTATAAATAATAAGTCTATTTTTTATACAAGAGAGTCTAAAAAAAGAGCTATCGAAAATATGAAAAGAATGAATATACTTGATTTGAAAAATCAAAGCTATAGGAAGCTTTCAGGAGGTCAAGCTCAAAGAGTTTTGCTTGCAAGGGCATTATGTGCTACAGATGAAATTGTTTTATTGGATGAACCGGTAACGGGCTTGGATCCTAAATCAAGATTTGATTTTTATGAGTTGATAAATACTTTAAATAAAGAAGGAATAAGTATAATAATGGTTAGCCATGATATAAATTCTTCATTAAAATATTCAAATAAAATTTTACATTTATCAAAGAAGCAAAAGTTTTTTGGAGAAACAAGAGATTATCAAAATACTCAATTTTGGAAGTATTTTATAGATATGGAGGATATAAATGGATAATTTAAGTGTAATAGGAAGAATTATATTTTATTTTCATTATCCATTTGTACGTTATGCTTTATTGGTAGGAGTTTTAATAGCACTTTGTTCTTCATTGCTTGGAGTTACCTTGGTTTTAAAAAGATATTCCTTTATTGGTGATGGATTGAGCCATGTTGCTTTTGGTGCAATGGCAGTTGCGAGTGTTTTGGATATGACGGAGAAAAGTTTATTAATAATACCTATAACGATTATAGTTGCTATATTATTATTAAAAACAGGGATAAATACTAAAATAAAGGGTGATGCTATGATAGCTATTTTAAGTGTAGGAGCTTTAGCTATAGGATATATGCTTATGAATGTATTTTCTACATCTGCAAATATATCCGGAGATGTATGTTCAACTTTATTTGGTTCTACATCTATTTTAACACTTACCATAGAAGAGGTTATTACCTGCATAATTTTGTCTATTGTCATTATGGTATTATATATAATATTTTATAATAAAATATTTACATTGACCTTTGATGAGGTTTTTGCAAGAGCAAGTGGTTTAAAGGTTGATTTTTATAATTTACTTATAGCAATAATGATAGCAATTATAATTGTTTTAGGAATGAATTTGGTAGGTTCTTTGTTGATATCCGCCTTAGTTATATTCCCTGCACTTTCAACAATGAGATTGGTAAAAAGTTTTAAAATGGTAGTTATATTATCAAGTATTATATCAGTATTTGCAGCTTTATCAGGAATGATATTGTCAATAGCTTTTTCTACTCCGGTTGGTTCAACCATAGTAGTTATAAATATGGTAATTTTTTTAATTTGTATTTTTATAAGTAGAGCTTTGAGATTGTAGGTGTATAAAATTGAAAAAGATATTTTTGATAATAAATATATTTATAATATTTGCTTTATCAGCCTGTGCTAAGGGTAAATATGCAAGCAATAGATTATCAGCTAAAAATAATAAGGTTAATAATGTGCTTGAAGAACAGGTTAATAAAGAAGATGATAAAAATATTCAAAAAAATGACTCTGATAACTCAAAAATAAAAGAGCAGAAAAGTAAAGATCAGGAAACAGAAAAACAAGAAGAAAAAGGTAAAAAAGCTCAAAAAACTTCTGATAGTGGAGTAGATTATGATTTAAGCTCAATGGATAGTGATATGGTATATGCAAGTGTTTATCAGCTTATGGTTGAGCCTTCATCTTATGTAGGAAAAACATTTAAAATGCAAGGAATATATTATGCTACTTATTATGAGCCTACAAAGAAATATTATCATTATATTATTATACAGGATGCTCTTGCGTGCTGTGCACAAGGTATAGAATTTGTTTGGGATGACGGCAGTCATGTATATCCTGATGAATATCCTAAAAATGATTCTAAAATAGAAATTGTTGGAACATTTGAAACTTATAAGGAAGATAATGATGATAGATTATATTGTAGAATTGTTAATGCAAAAATGAAGCTTATATCGTAATCTAAGCCGGTATAATATTATTTGATATCAAAATTTGATTTTGAGTTTATAAGATTAAAATATATAAAACTATGTAAATTTAAAAATTTCAGCCTTAGAGCTTGAATTAATTGACATAGTTTTATTTTAATTTAAAGATATATCAAGCTATACTTGAAAGCTAATAAAAGCTAGTGTATTATATATGGGTACTAAATTTATTTGATGAGGTAGGTAATATGTATGATGGATATATAAGTCCTTTATCAAAACGTTATGCAAGTAAGGAAATGCAATATTTATTTTCTGATGATAAAAAATTTAAAACATGGAGAAAATTATGGATATCTCTTGCAAAAGCGGAACAAAAATTAGGTCTTGATATAAGTGATGAGCAAATTTTAGAATTAGAAAAATTTAAAGATGATATTAATTTTGAAGTTGCAAAGAAAAGAGAAAAAGAGGTAAGGCATGATGTTATGAGTCATGTTTATGCTTATGGTGTTCAATGTAAGAAGGCAAAGCCTATTATACATTTGGGTGCAACAAGCTGTTATGTAGGTGATAATACAGATATAATTGTGATGAAAGAGGCTTTAGAGCTTTTAAGAATAAAAATAGTAAATATAATTGATATTCTTAGTAAGTTTGCCATAGAATATAAGGCTTTACCTTGTCTTGCTTTTACACATTTTCAAGCTGCACAGCCTACTACAGTTGGAAAAAGAGCCTGTCTTTGGATAAATGATTTATTGATGGATTATGAAGATTTAAATTATATAATAAAAAATCTTAAATTATTAGGTTGTAAGGGAACAACAGGAACACAAGCATCATTTATGGAATTATTTTTAAATAATGAAAAAAAAGTAAAAAAATTAGATGAATTAATTGCAAATGATTTAGGTTTTGTTGAAACCTTAAAGGTTTCAGGACAGACATATTCTAGAAAAATAGATCAGAGAATAATGAATATATTAGTTGGAATAGCTATATCAGCACATAAATTTACAAATGATTTGAGATTATTGCAGCATATGAAAGAGATAGAAGAACCGTTTGAAAAAAATCAAATAGGCTCAAGTGCAATGGCATATAAGAGAAATCCTATGAGAAGCGAAAGAATTTCTTCATTAGCTAAATTTGTAATGAGTCTTTCAAGTAGTCCTGCTATGGTAGCGGCTACGCAGTGGTTTGAGAGAACTTTGGACGATTCGGCAAATAAGAGATTGGCAATATCTGAAGCGTTTCTTACAACTGATGCTATTTTGGACTTGTATATTAATGTGGCGGATGGACTTGTTGTATATCCTAAGATGATAGAAAAAAATCTAAGAAGAGAGCTTCCTTTTATGGCAACTGAAAATATAATGATGAATGCAGTAAAAAAAGGAGGAGATAGACAGGAGCTACATGAAAGAATAAGGGAATTATCTATGAAGGCAAGTAAGAATGTTAAACAACTGGGGCTTGAAAATAATTTGATAGACCTCATTGCTGAAGATGAGCTTTTCGGATTAGATAAAGAAATGATAGAAAAGGATTTGGAAGCTAATAAATATATAGGTAGAAGTAAAAGCCAGGTTGAGGAATTTATAAGCGATGAAATAAAACCGATTTTAGAAGGATATAAAGACCTGCTTGGAAAAAAATCTAATATAAGCATTTAAAGGAGGATAAAAATGGTAAGAGCTATAGTTGGAGCTAACTGGGGAGATGAAGGAAAGGGTAAGATTACAGATACATTGGCAAGCAAAGCTGATATTGTTGTCAGATTTCAGGGAGGAAGTAATGCAGGACATACTATAATCAATGAATATGGCAAGTTTGCACTTCATTTATTACCATCAGGTGTATTTTATGATCATACAACAAGTATTATTGGAAATGGTGTTGCTTTAAATATTCCATATTTTATAGAAGAGATACAATCATTGGTGGATAGAAATGTGCCAAAGCCTAATATTTTGGTTTCAGATAGAGCACAATTACTTATGCCTTATCATATATTACAGGATACATATGAAGAAGAAAGACTTGCAAAAAAAGCCTTCGGATCAACAAAATCCGGAATAGCACCTTTTTATTCTGATAAATATGCAAAAATAGGAATACAGGTTAGTGAGCTTTTTGATGAAGACTTATTAAAAGAAAAGGTTGATAAAATATGTACCTTAAAGAATGTTCTTTTTAAGTATCTTTATAATAAACCTGAGCTAAATAGAGATGATATTTTAAAAACATTAATTGAATATAGAGATATGATAAGTCCTTATATTTGTGATGTAAGCCTATATTTGGATAAGGCTTTAAAAGAAGGAAAAACAGTTTTATTAGAGGGTCAGCTGGGTTCATTAAAAGATCCTGATCATGGTATTTATCCGATGGTTACATCATCACATACTTTGGCTGCATTTGGTGCTATAGGTGCAGGGATTTCTCCTAGAGAGCTTAAGGAGGTTATAACTGTAGTAAAATCTTATTCGAGTGCTGTTGGAGCCGGAGAGTTTGTTTCTGAAATAAAGGATGAAAAAGAGGCTGATGAATTAAGAAGAAGAGGAGGCGACGGTGGAGAATTTGGTGCTACCACAGGAAGACCAAGAAGAATGGGATGGTTTGATGCTGTTGCTACCAGATATGGAGTTAGAATACAAGGAACTACGGGTGTAGCATTAACTGTACTCGATGTTTTATCTTATCTTGATAAATTGCCTATTTGTGTTGGATATGAGATTGATGGAGTAGTTACAAGAGATTTCCCTGTAACCTCAAAGCTTAAAAAAGCAAAGCCGGTATATGAATATTTAGATGGCTGGAAGGAAGATATTAGAGGTATCAGAGAATATGATAAATTACCACAAAATTGTAAGAAATATATAGAATTTATTGAAAAGGAATTGGAAGCTCCTATTATTATGATAAGTAACGGACCTGGTAGAGAAGAAATAATATATAGATAGGGATATTTTGTGATAATAGATTTTCTATGGAGGATATTATGAAAATTTTAGTATTATTAGCAAATGGAAATGAAACAATAGAAATATTTACAGTTGTTGATTATTTAAGAAGAGCAGAAATAGAGGTTGATACGGTTTCTATTACAGGAGATAAAAATCTTTTGACATCACAAGGAATAAAATATCAGGCTGATAAATTGTTGGAGGATATAAAATTGGATGATTATAAGGGACTTTATATACCAGGTGGTGTAAATGGTGCAAAGGCTCTTAGAGATGATGACAGAGTCATAGAAATAATCAAAAAATTTAATACTGAAAATAAGCTTATAGCGGCAATTTGTGCAGGTCCGATAGTTTTAGATAGAGCAGGAGTTTTAAAAGAAAGAAGGGCTACATCATTTCCGGCTATGAAGAAGGATATAAAGAATATAAAGGAATATATTGATGATGAAATAGTTGTAACGGATAATAATATTACTACAGCTAGAGGTGCGGCTGTAACAAATTATCTTGCTTTAAGGCTTGTTGAGATAATAAAGGGAAAAGAAGCAGTTCTTGAATTAAAAAAAGGCACACAACAAAGTAGTGTAGAGAAATATTTTGGTATAGTTTTTTAAAGCTTAAAAAAGTAATTAAATATTGATATATAAGATTTATTATTATAGCTTACATTTAAGCTGCTGTCATTTAATAATTATTAATTGTTAAATGACAGTAGCTTTTTCTGAAATATATTTAGAAATCATCAAACCTTATAAAGAGTCTGTGCTAATATCGGTATATTTTAGATATTTAGGTGAATCTAAATATTATATAATGTAAGTATTCAATAGTTGTATAATTTGTAATAATTCTATTTTTATTTTATCTGTCTTAAAATACTTATATTTTGTTTGTTTTTTTGTTATTATAAAGCTCTTATAATAAAGTAGAATTAAGAAATGGTGTATTTGGATATAATATTATTTAATATTTAAAAATAAACTAGCATATAAATATACCATATTTTATAAAAAAACAATTTAAATATGTTAATAGAGCTTCTTATAGCAAAAATTAAATAAATTAATATTTTTCAATACTGTTTAAGTATTACTATAAAAGTAATGAAATTTTTCTGATATTTATATAAGTTGAAAAGTCAGGATTCACATGTTATATTAAGGATTCAAGGATAAAAATAGGCTCTTATATAAATATTGATTATAATTTGGAGAGGATAGAATGAAAATATTACATTGCTTGGCACAGCTACCTTCAAATACGGGGAGTGGAATTTATTACCATACTTTAGTAAACGGTTTTGAACAAAGAGGACATGAAAATGCTTTGATATATGGAATACAAAGGCCTTTTGTTGCTGATTTTGATGAAAAATTTAAAAAATATCCGATTGAATTTAAAAGTGAAGCCTTAAAATTTCCTATAGCAGGAATGAGTGATGAAATGCCTTATGATTCTACATGCTATTCAAAAATGAGCGAAAAAGATTTCGATGCTTGGATTGACGCCTTTAAAAAAGCCTTATATAGAGTAAAGGAAGAATTTAACCCTGATATTATCATAAGTCATCATATCTTTATTCTAACAAGCTTGGTTCGGGAAATTTTTAATGATAAGAAGGTTATTGGAATAAGCCATGGTACAGATATAAGACAGGTTAAAAAAAATCCGTGGATAAAAGAAAAATATATAAAGAATGCTGATAAATTGGATTATTATATTTCTTTAAGTCAAAAGGATAAAAAAGATTTGGAAGAGGTTTTTAATATACCCTATAATCGTATTGAAATACTTGGAGGAGGCTTTAAAGAAGAATATTTTTATGAAAATAAAAAAGAAAATAAAAGAGAAAATAAAAAAATAAAGATATTTTATGCAGGAAAGCTGTCTCAAGCAAAGGGTATTTATGAATTTGCAAGTGCAATAGAAATTTTAAATAAAAAATATAATAATGTTGAAATTTTTATGATTGGAAATGCTGATGAAAATATAAAGAAAAAAATTGAAGGCAATTCAAAAAATGCTAAAAATCTTTATTTTTTAAATTCAATGTCCCAAAAACAATTAGGTGAATTTATGAGAAAATCAGATATATTTGTATTACCATCTTATTATGAAGGCTTGGGGCTAATAGCAATAGAGGCACTTGCTTGTGGACTTAGAGTGGTATCTACTAAAATAGTCGGATTACAGGAATTATTAAAGGATAGGATAAATTTATCAGGAGTTATTGAATATGTAGACTTGCCAAGACTTTATGATGTTGATAAGCCTTATGAGGAAGATAAGGAGAAATTTATAAAAAGTTTGTCAGATAAAATTTCAATACAAATTGATAGGATAAATAATGGTGAAGAGATAATTAAAGATATAAAACTGGAAATACATAAGCATTCTTGGAATAATATAATAACAAAAATAGATGATATAATTAAAAATGAAGTGAATAAAAAGTAAATTAGTATTGTTTAGAATTAAAATTTTGTATATAATAAATATATTAATAATAGAAAAGGACTTGGTGTTGGAAAATGTTTTTTAAGATGTTTGGTTTAGATTCAAACGATATAGGCATTGATTTAGGAACAGCCAGTATTTTAGTATATATAAAAGGTAAAGGTGTTGTTTTAAAAGAACCTAGTGTTGTTGCGATTGATAAGGATACAAATAAGATTTTAGCTATAGGTGAAGAAGCCAGACTTATGATAGGAAGAACACCGGGTAATATAATAGCAGTCAGACCGCTTAGAAAAGGTGTTATCAGTGATTATACTGTAACTAAAAAGATGGTTAGTTATTTTATTGATAAGGCTGTCGGAAAAAAGACTTTCAGAAAGCCTAGAATAGCTGTGTGTATACCTTCCGGAGCTACTGAAGTTGAAAGAAAGGCTGTAGAGGATGCTACATATGCAGCAGGTGCAAGAGAGGTTTCTATAATAGAGGAGCCTGTTGCAGCGGCTATAGGAGCAGGTATAGATATTTCAAAGGCTTGTGGAAATATGATAGTAGATATAGGTGGAGGTACTGCCGATATTGCAGTTATATCATTAGGAGGTACAGTAGTAAGTACATCTATAAAGGTTGCAGGAGATGACTTTGATGAAGCATTAGTAAGACATATGAGGAAAAAGCATAATCTTCTTATAGGAGAAAGAACGGCAGAGGAAATAAAAATTAATATAGGCGGTGCTTATAAAAGACCTGATCCTTTAACTATGGAAGTAAGAGGTAGAAATCTTGTAACAGGTCTACCAAAAACTATTGTAGTAACAAGTGATGAAACTTTGGAGGCATTACAGGAGCCTGCTATGCAGATTGTAGATGCAGTTCATTATGTTTTAGAGAGAACTCCGCCTGAGCTTGCCGCTGATATATATGATAGAGGAATAGTATTGACAGGAGGAGGATCTTTGCTTTCTGGTTTGGATAATTTGATAGAAGAAAAAACAGGTATACAAACTACTATAGCAGAAGAACCGCTTACAGCAGTTGCAGTAGGTACAGGTAAATTTATCGAATATAGACATTCACAAGAGGAAGATGGGAGAAAATAAGATATTAGATGACAAAAATAAATGGATATGTAGATAGAATAATATTTAGGAATGAGGACAACGGGTATACCGTACTTTCCTTAGAGCTATCTGATTCTAATTTAACAATAGTTGGAAATTTTAACCATATAAGTGAAGGTGAATATATAGAGGTTGAAGGAAATATGAAGCTGCATCCTAAATTTGGGGAGCAGCTTTTAGTTAATTCATATAAAATTGTAAGCCCTGAAAGCAAAAAAAATATAGAAAGATATTTGGGTTCAGGTGCTTTTAAAGGTATAGGGAGTAAATTAGCAAAAAAAATTGTTGCAGAATTTAAAGAAAATACTATGAAAATATTGGAATCAGAGCCTGAAAAATTGTCTAAAATAAAGGGTATAAGCCTTAATATGGCAATCGGTATCTCTAAGCAAATTTCTGAAAAAAAGAATATGACGGAGGCTATGATTTTTTTACAACAATATGGAATAAATATGAAACTCTCCTCTAAAATTTATAAAAAATATGGCGATAAATTATATTCAGTTATAACTCATAATCCATATAAATTGGCTGATGATATATTTGGAGTCGGATTTAAGGTTGCAGATGAAATAGCAAAAAAAGTAGGGATACAAAAGGATTCAAGCTTTAGAATAAAATCTGCACTTATGTATATTTTGTATAATGCAAGTTTAAGCGGACATGTACATTTGCCCTTGGAAGAAGCTATAAAGCATACGGCAGAGCTTTTAGATCTTGATATGGCGGATGTGAGCGAACAAATATTAGACATGCAAATGGAAAAAAAAGTTGTAGTAAAGAAAATGTTTGATTATCAGGCTATATATAGCAGTTATTTTTATTATATGGAGCTTGAGCTGGCAAAGATGCTTTGTGATATAGATATTCATTCTGATGAAGATATTGAAAAGCTTATAGAAAATATTAATAAGGTTGAAGCTGATGTAGGTATAGAGCTTGATAAATTGCAAAGAAAAGCGGTTATAGAAGCGATAAGCTCAGGCTTGTTAATTATTACAGGTGGTCCCGGAACAGGTAAAACTACAGTCATTAATATTATAATAAAATATTTTGAAAATAAAAATATGAGTGTTGCTCTTGCGGCTCCAACAGGCAGGGCTGCAAAAAGGATGACGGAGGCAACAAAACATGAGGCTAAGACTATACATAGATTATTAGAAATAAACGGATTATTAAATGAGGAAAATTCTGAAGATAAATATGAAAATCTTTTTGAAAGAAATGAAAATAATCCTTTAGAAGAAGATGTTATTATTATTGATGAGCTTAGTATGGTTGATCTTAGACTTATGTACTCTTTATTAAAGGCTGTCAGTGTAGGAACAAGACTTATTTTAGTGGGAGATATGAATCAATTACCAAGTGTAGGCCCCGGAAATATTTTAAAGGATATTATTGCTTCTGATTGCTTTAATGTCGTTGTATTAAATAGGATTTATAGACAAGCCTTAAGTAGTGATATTGTTGTTAATGCCCATAAAATAATAAATGAAGAATTTATTAATTTAGATAAAAAAAGTAAGGACTTTTTATTTATTAATAGAGATGAGTCTGAAAAAATTATAGGAGCAATGCTTACTTTGATAAAAGATAAGCTTCCACAATATCTTTCCTGTGCTTCTATAGATATACAAATTATGACTCCTATGAGAAAGGGGAATCTGGGAGTTGAAAGGCTTAATTTAATTTTGCAGGATTATCTAAATCCTTATGATGAAAAAAAAACCGAAAAAAATTTTGGAGAAATTAAATTAAGAGAAGGCGATAAAGTTATGCAAATCAAGAATAATTATCAAATCGAGTGGAAGATATATGATAATTTTGGTAATGAAAAATCAAAGGGCCTTGGTGTGTATAATGGAGATGTTGGAATTATAAAGAATATAGATAATTATAAAGAAAAAATAGTTGTTGAATTTGATGATAAAAAAATAGTGAATTATGATTTTAAAATGGTAGGGGAATTGGAGCTTGCATATGCTATTACTGTACACAAATCTCAGGGTAGTGAATATCCGGCTATAATAATGCCTATGTTTATAGGCTCAAGGCTTTTAATGTCAAGAAATTTGCTTTATACGGCAATAACCAGAGCTAAAAATTTGGTTTTATTGGTTGGCTCAAAGGAAGCTTTTTATAATATGGTAAATAATACTTTGGAAATGAGAAGATATTCAAGCTTGGATGAAAGAATAAAAGAGCTTGTATTGGAGGACGAAGACGATTAAATATTTAAAAATAATTAAAGGCTTTGCAAATGAAATTGAAGATATGATTTTTCCGACACGTTGTCCTTATTGCAAGGAAATTGCTGATGATAAAAATATAGCTATATGTAAGGAATGCTTAACAAAGATTGCTTTAGTTAAAAAGCCATATTGTTTAAAATGCGGAAGACATATAGAAGATGAAAAAATTGAATATTGTACTGAATGTAATCTACATCCTAAGACGTATGAATTTGGAATGCCTTTACTTTCATATGATGATATATCGGCACCTGTTATGTATGATATAAAATATAATAACAAAAGAGATTATATAAAAACATTTGCAAAAATGATATATGTTAGATGGAAGGATAAAATTAAAAGTTTGAATATAGAAAGATTAATACCTGTTCCGATACATGAAAAAAGAAGGAGGGAAAGGGGATATAATCAGGCTGAAGACTTAGCTTTTTATTTATCTGAATATTTAAATATAGAATTGGAATTGGATTTGTTATATAGGATAAAAAATACTAAGGCACAAAAGGAATTAAATCCTTACGAACGATTAAAAAATTTAAAGGAAGCTTTTTATTGTGATGAAGCTTATAAAGATCTGAATTTAAAAAAGGTTTTACTGGTTGACGATATTTATACTACAGGTTCTACTATTGAAGCTTGCAGCTTGGCATTAAAAAGTGTTGGAATTGAAAAAGTTTATTATACAAGTATATGTATAGTAGAGGAGTAAAATGAAAATAAATTTAACTACGCTATGTTATATTGAAAATGAAAATAAATATCTTATGTTACATAGAATAAAAAAAGCTAATGATATAAATAAAAATAAATGGATAGGTATAGGTGGACATTTTTTGAAGGATGAAGCTCCTGAGGAATGTTTATTAAGAGAGGTTAAGGAAGAAACTAATTTAGAGCTTATATCATGGAAATTAAGAGGTATTATTACTTTTATTGCTGATGAACAGGAATGTGAGTATATGTTTTTATATACGTCAGACAAATACAAAGGTAGGCTTATAGATTTTGATTTATGTGAAGAGGGAAAATTGGCATGGATAGAAAAGGAAAAGCTGTTATCTCTTAATTTATGGGAGGGAGATAGGATTTTTTTGAAGCTTTTGGAAGAAAATGCAGAAATTTTTTCATTAAAACTAAGATATGAAAAGGATAGCTTGATTGAAGCTATAAAGGATGGAGAACCTTATTATAAAAAAGATAAATAATTTTTAGTTATTTATCCAAATGTGTCCTAAAACCCCTATCTAAAGCTTGGGGAGTGTCAAAGTGTAAAAGCTAATAATAATATGGTATATTTTTTGAATTATATTTTATATTATTTATTTATAAAAGCCTTTATTAATATAAATAGTTCACTACTATAAAATAAATTTATTGACAATATATTTATACTATTGTATGTTATAAGAGTAATGGCTTATTAAAATTTATATTACTTTTTAAGCCTAAATTAAGAATCATAAATTATCCCTTATTCAGAGTGATGGAGATACAAAGGATCTAAGAAGTCACGGCAACCCCTTAGTGGAAGGTGCCAACCTGAGCGAGAAATCGAGCAATAAGTGGAAGTCGAAGTTATCGAGTCTGCTTTATTTGCAGGCTTTTTTATATTTTACATCAAGGCGAATGGATAATTATGAAAAAGGAGGTAAAAATGGAAGAAAAAATTTTATTCACTTCAGAATCGGTTACAGAAGGACATCCTGATAAGATGTGTGATCAAATAAGTGATGCTATATTGGACGAGATTTTAAAACAAGATCCGATGGCAAGAGTGGCTTGCGAAACAACAACGACTACAGGACTGGTTTTTGTTATGGGAGAGATAACAACAAAGGCATATGTAGATATACAAAAAGTAGTTAGAGATACTATAAGAGAAATAGGCTATGATAATCAAAATTATGGCTTTTCATGTGATAGCTGTGCAGTTATATTAGCCTTAGATGAACAATCAAAGGATATAGCTATGGGTGTTGATAAATCCTTGGAAATAAAAGAGGGTCAGCATGATTATAATTTGGATAATGGTGCAGGTGATCAGGGTATGATGTTCGGATTTGCTTGTGATGAAACCGAGGATTATATGCCTTATCCTATATATTTAGCACATAAATTATCAAAGCAATTGGCAAGGATAAGGAAAGAAAAAAAGGTAAGATATTTACGACCTGACGGAAAGACACAGGTAAGTGTAGAATATGATAAAGCGGGAAATCCTTTAAGGATAGATACTGTTGTTCTTAGTACACAGCATGATGAATTTGTTACAAGAGCTGAGCTTGAAAGAGATATAAAAAAATATGTATTTGATGAAGTTTTACCAAAGCATATGATAGATCAAAATACAAAATTTTTTATAAATCCTACAGGAAGATTTGTTATAGGAGGACCACAGGGAGATTCAGGTTTAACAGGTAGAAAAATAATAGTGGATACCTATGGCGGATATGCAAGACATGGTGGTGGAGCTTTTTCGGGTAAAGATTGTACAAAGGTAGATAGAAGTGCGGCTTATGCGGCAAGACATGTAGCAAAAAATATAGTTGCGGCAGGTTTGGCAAAAAAATGTGAGATACAAATATCTTATGCTATCGGTGTTGCTACACCTACATCCATATCAGTTGAAACCTTTAATACTTCAAAACTCAGTGATGGAGCTTTGGTAGGCATTATCAGAAAAGAATTTGATTTAAGACCGGCAGCTATTATAAGGGATTTAAATCTTAGAAGACCTATATATAAACAGGTTGCCGCATATGGACATTTTGGTAGAAATGATTTAGATTTACCTTGGGAAAAATTAGATAGAGTAGAAGATTTAAAAAAATATTTATAAGCTATATTAATTCCTAAAACAAAAACTGATAATTCTGATATTTTTAGTGGAGAATATATGAAAATAAAAATAAGAATCTTACTAATATTTTTGATAATTATTATAATACCAAGTATTATTATATATTTTATTTTGTTATATAGTAAATCCTCTTTAATAATAGATTATTTTATGAGCTTAATTATAATTTTGATAGGTATAGCCTTTGTTATGATTTATTGGATTTATTCTCGAATAATATTTCCTATTTTGAAGCTTCATGAAGCTATAAATAAAATTAAAGAGGGAAATTTTGATTCAAAATTAGATTTTAATGCTCATGATGAGCTTGGTGAGCTTGCACAGGATTTTGAAGAGATGAGAATAAAGCTTAAAAAAAATGAAGAACAAAGAATTTTGCAAGCGAAAAATAGCAAAGAAATTATCAGTAATCTTTCTCATGATTTAAAAACTCCTATAACAGCGATAAAGGCTTATGTAGAAGGTTTGATAGATAATGTAGCTTCCTCCGAACAAATGAAGGATAAGTATATAAGAACTATATATAATAAAGCAAATGATATGGATAAGCTTATAGATGAGCTTAGCTTTTATTCAAAAATTGAAAATAATGATATACCATATAATTATAGAGCTGTGGATATAGTTGAGTTTTTTAAAGCTTGTATTTCTGAAATAAAACTTGATATGGATGCCTTAGGTATAGAGTTTCATTTTGTAAATGATATTAATAAGAGTACATATGTACTTGCAGATGTTGAACAAATGAAAAGAGTAATAAATAATATTATAAGCAATTCTATAAAATATAGGGATAAATTTGTATCAAAAATATGTATATGCTTGATTGATGAAATGGATTTTGTTAAAATAGAGATAAGTGATAACGGAAGAGGAATACCTTCTGAAGATTTACCGTATATTTTTGATAGATTTTATCAAACAAATACTTCGAAAAATTCTTTAAAATCCGGAAGTGGTTTAGGTTTATCTATAGTTAAGAAGATAATTGAAGATCATGGAGGTAAAGTTTGGGCTAAAAGTATACTTGGAAGCGGTACGGATATAATAATAATACTGAAAAAGTATCAAGAAAGGGTAGATTATGAGTAAAGTACTTATAATAGAAGATGAAACCAGTATAGCTGAGCTGGAAAGAGATTATCTTGAAATATCAGGCTTTGAAGTGGATCTTAGCCATGATGGAAAAGAGGGTTTGGATTTAGCGATAAATAGAGATTATGATCTTATGATTATTGATATTATTTTGCCTTCAGTAGACGGGTTTGAAATATGCAAAAGAGTCAGAGAAAAAAAGGATACTCCTATTATGCTTGTAAGTGCTAAAAAAGAGGATATAGATAAAGTAAGAGGTTTAGGAATAGGTGCAGATGATTATATTACTAAACCATTTTCTCCAAGTGAGTTGGTTGCAAGGGTAAAGGCACATATAGCACGATATATAAGATTAGTTGGAAAAAAAGGAAAAAAAGTAGAGATTGTAGAAATAGGCGGTATAAAAATTGATAAATCAAATAGAAATGTAGTTATAGATGGTGATGAAAAATTTTTTACGGCTAAGGAGTTTGATTTATTATTTTTTCTGGTACAGCATCCAAATCGTGTATTTTCAAAAGAAGATTTATTTAGAGCTATTTGGGGTCTGGAATCCTTAGGAGATATTGCAACAGTAACGGTACATATAAAAAAATTAAGAGAAAAAGTAGAAAAGGATCCAACAAACCCTAAGTATATTGAAACTATTTGGGGAGTTGGATATAGATTTAAAATATAATAGGAGGGTTGGTATGGCTCAAATTAACGTTCTTGTCGTTGATGATGAGAAGGAAATTGCTGATTTAATAGAAATTTATTTGGTTAGTGATGGATATAAGGTATTTAAAGCAAGTAGTGCTGATGAAGGATTAGAGATTTTAAAAAATGAAAATATAAATTTAGCTTTGTTAGATATTATGATGCCGGGAATGAACGGACTTGAGATGTGTAAAAAAATAAGGCAGGATTCAAATATACCTATAATAATGATAAGTGCAAAGGGTACAGATCTTGATAAAATTTTGGGACTTGGAACAGGTGCGGATGATTATGTAACAAAACCTTTCAATCCGCTTGAGTTGACAGCAAGAGTAAAATCACAGCTTAGACGTTATACACAATTAAATCCTGATAATAATAGAATGTCTGAAGAAAAAAATGAAATTCAAATCAGAGCATTGGTTATAAATAAAGATAATCATAGAGTAACTGTAGATGGCAAGGAAATCAAGCTTACCCCTATAGAGTTTCAAATACTTTATTTATTAGCAAGTAATGTTGGAAAGGTATTTTCTACGGATGAAATATTTGAAAAAGTTTGGAATGAAAAGGTCTATGAAGCTAATAATACAGTAATGGTGCATATTCGTAGACTTAGAGGTAAATTAAATGAGGATGAGAGAGAGGATAAAATCATTACAACCGTATGGGGAGTTGGATATAAAATTGAAAACTAATTCATCTACGAGATTTTATACAAAAACAGTATTAAATATAATATACAGTGCTATTATAACTATATTGGTTGAACTTTTTGTAGCAACCAATATAGTATACTTGGCTACATATATGGCAGAAACGCAAAAAAAATCAGATAAGCTTTTTAGACTTTTCACTTCTGATAATATAATGCTTCTGCTTTTTCTTATATTTGGAATTTTGATATTTTCTACTATATTTTGGATTTTACAGAAGAAAACTATTAATTATATTGATTATATATATGAATCTATTTTACTTATTTCTAAAGGGGATTTTAGCCTTGATTTGGAAGTTATAGGAGATGATGAGTTTTCAAGGATGGCTGAAAGCTTAAATTCTATGCTGGCTGATATTAGAAATATTATGAAGAAGGAAAGAGAAGCTGAGAGAACAAAAAATGAGCTGATAACTAATGTGGCACATGATCTTAGAACACCTGTAACATCAATAATAGGCTATCTGGAATTGTTACATAATAAGCCTGATTTAAGTAAAGAAGAAAAAGAAAAATATATAAAGGTAGCATTTGAAAAATCAAAAAAATTGGAGCAGTTAATAGAGGATTTATTTGGATTTACAAAATTAAGCTATGGAAAGCTTGCTATGAAGGTTGCTAATATAGATATAGTAAAGCTTTTAACGCAGGTGGTAGATGAATTTTATCCTATTTTTGAAAAAAATGGCTTAAGCTTTAAGCTTAGAACAGATGTAGATAGTATGTTCATTAATGCAGATCCTAATCTTTTGGCTAGAGTATTTGATAATTTGATAAATAATGCTATTAAATATGGTTCTGACGGTAAGAGTATAGATATAGACATAGAAAATTATGATAATATTATTAAAGTAACGGTAACAAATTATGGAAAAATAATACCACAAAAGGATTTACCATTTTTATTTGACAGATTTTATAGAGTAGAGCAATCAAGAGCAAGAAATACAGGTGGAACCGGACTCGGGCTTGCTATAGCAAAAAATATTGTTGAAATGCATAAAGGAAATATAGAGGTAAAAAGTGATTTAAATGGTACTTCATTTATTATAAGCTTGAAAAAAGATTTTAATTTAAATAAGGATAATTTTTAATATGTATAAATTAATAAAAAAAAATAAGCTTAAATATTTATCCATACTTATTATAATAAGCTTATTTATTATAATTATAAATAAGCTTATTATAAGGGCTGAAAATCAAAATAATTTAGATATTTCATTGAGCTATGGATATGGGAATAGTATAAAGCAAAATAAATTTTTGCCGATAAATTTAAAAATAAAAAATATAAAACAAGATTTAAATGCAAAATTAATTATAGACTTGGATAGTATAAATTCTACAAGTTATAAATATATATATCCAATAAATTTAAAAAAAGAAGGTGAATATAAGAAAACTTATCCGATATATATAGATAAAGATAATATTGATATAAAAATAAAAATATGTACGGATAATCAAGAATTATATAAAGATAATATACAGCTGGAAAATGAGGGTAAAAAAAATGAATTAATTGTAGGTGTTTTAAGTGATACAAAAGAAAAGCTTAGATATTTTGATAATTTAAAATTAAATTATGGTCTTTTAAATACTAAGCTTGTAGAGCTTGATACTGAAAGTTTTCCTGATGACAGCATAAACCTTGAGCAACTTGATTTAATAGTTATAAGTAATTATCGCATTCGTGATTTAAGCTATGAAAAGTCTATGGCACTTATGGATTGGGTGAAAAATGGCGGTATAATGATACTTGGTACAGGTTTTAGAGTTGCCGATACACTTGGGCGTTATTCTCCTGAATTATTAGATGAGATGTATGACAAGCCTTATTTGAGAGATTTGAATTTAAGAATATCAGGCAAAGAAGATAGATATGTAAGTCTTTATGTCTTAAATTTATTAATACATGGAGGGAATATTATTCTTTCTGATGGGGATTTTCCTATTATAAGCTCAGTTAATAGAGGAAAAGGAAAAATTATAGTTTCAGCCTATGATTTCGTAGACTTAAGTGATTATATGGAAAAAAATGATGAATATATAACAAATTTATTAACCAGAGCCTTAGGGATAAATTACATAGAGTCATTAACTGATAAGGTGGATGTAAAGGCAAGTGAATATTTGGATATAAAGGCACTATTATCAGTTATAGATCCTTCAAGATTACCTAATTTAGGCATATATTTTATTATAATAACTATTTATATATTATTGTCAGGACCTGTTTTATTTATTTTATTAAAACAAGCAAAATTATCAAATTTATATACCAAGCTCATTATAATTTTTTCTATATTTTTCAGTATTATTATTTATATATTAGGAAATATGACAAGATATCAGGGGATATTTTATACATATGCAGGAATTATAGATGTAAATGAGGATTATATTTCAAAAAAAATATTTCTTAATATAAATAATCCATATAATAAGGATTATTGTGTAAAAATAGATAATAGCTATTCTTATCAAGGCATAAAGGATAATTTTAATAGTGATAATAAAATTTTGAGTAAGGATAAAATAATTTTAGAGAATTTTGATAATGATACCAATATCGAATTTTTAAACAATCAGGCTTTTCAAAATCATATATTTAAATTAGAGAGAAGGGAAGGAAATCCTGATAAAATAGGATTAACGGGATATATAAATTTAGTTGAAGATAAGGTGAGTGGATATATAGAAAATTCCTATGATTTTGATTTGAGTGATGTTGTTATTTTATTTTATTCAAAGCTTGTAAAGCTTGGTGATATAAAATCACATGAAATTATAAATTTAGATAATGCTGAGCTTATAAATATACCTTTAAATAGAAATGTAGATGTAGCAAAATATATAAACACAAGTCAGAATGATAAAAATAATCTTGAACAAAGGATTTTAGATTTCCAAAGAATTAATCTTATGGCATTTTATATGAATAATTTTTTTGTAGGCTATACTCAGGATGCTAAAATATTGGCATTTTCTAAATTTAGCAAAAATGAAATAGAAGATAAATTTATTGATAAAGGAAACAAAAGAGGCTTATCCTTATATATAAGTAATTTAAATGTTGATAATAAAAATGGGGATTTAATATATAGACAAGCCTTGATAAAAAATCCGAATATTTTAAGAGGAGAATATTATCCTAATACAAATACATATTATGCCAAGGAATCCCTTGTTTTAGAATATTATTTGGGTGAGGATGTAGATATACAGGGACTTGTTTTTGAAAATATATCTTCAAAATTAGGATATAATATTATTAATAACAGCTTTAAGGGAAATATATATATATATGATTATAATCAGGAGAAATTTGTAAAAAAGGAGCCGGATAAAAATTATTATACAAAGGAAGAATTGGAGGATTATTTATCAGACAATAATTCCATAAGGCTTAGATATTCAAGTAATTTATCAGATTTAGATGATATGTATGTATCTTTGCCTATGTTAAGTATAGTAGCAAGGCAAAAATAGGAGCAGTATGTTAAAAATAGAGAAATTAGAAAAGTATTTCGGAGAATTTAAGGCTATTGATTTGCTTGATTTAAATATAAATGATACTTCTCTTTATGGTCTTATAGGTAGAAATGGTGCAGGAAAGACCACTATAATGAAAATAGTTTCAGGTATATTACCTTTTGAAAAGGGTAAGGTTTTTATAGATGGTATTGATATTAAAAAAGATATAAAAAAAGCACAAATGAAAATAGCATATATTCCTGATCAATTTGGAATATATGAAAATTTAACTGTATATGAGTATATGGATTTTTTTGCCAATATTTATGGTCTATTCGGTCTTATTGGCAGAAAAAGAATATTGTATCTTTTAGACGTGGTTGATTTAAGCAGTAAAATAGATTTTTTAGTAGATAATTTATCAAAAGGAATGCAACAAAGACTGGGATTGGCAAGAGCTTTATTACACGATCCGAAGCTTTTAATTATGGATGAGCCAAGTGCCGGACTTGATCCTATTTCGAGATATTCTTTTAAGGAAATAATGCGACAATTATGTGAAATGGGAAAAACTATTTTACTAAGCTCACATATTTTAGGGGAATTATCTGAAATTTGTACGGATATAGGTATTATAGATGAGGGTAAAGTGCTTGCAGAAGGTAAGATTGAATCAATAATAGATAGTATAGCAAATTCAAATCCTATTGAAGTACGTATTCTTGAAGGCGAGGAACAAGCATTAGAAATATTCAAAAAAAATCAAAATATTACAAGCATAAGTATTAAGGATAAAACTTTTATGCTGGGCTTTGAGGGTGGTAAAAAAGATGAGGCAGGATTGTTATATTCACTTATAAATAATGATATTCCTGTTATTAGCTTTGTAAGGGAAACCGGAAACCTGGAGAGCTTTTTTATCAAGATGACAGATAAAAATAAGGAGAAGATTATATTAAAAAATGAATATTAAACCTATCTTAAAAAAGGAAAGTCTTATAACTTGGAAGAATATTAGGTTGATATTAATTATATCGGCTTTTAATCTTTTTATATTGATATATTATATATTTCAGCTAAATATTGAATATAGAAATATTATAAATACAATGCAGGTTGATTATAGAGTTTTATTAAATTTGTTTAAAAGAATATTGCTATTTGATTATATAATTATTTTATTGCTTAGTCCTGCCATTGCAAGCTCGGGTATCAGTGCTGAAAGACAGACAAACAGCTTTGATTTAATGATGAGTACAATTATAAGTATACCTGATATTGTTTTAGGTAAGCTTTTATCACATTTTTTAAATATTTTTATATTTTTAGTTTCTACCTTACCTATTTTTATGCTGGTATATATTTATGGTGGGCTTATATTTTTAGATTTTATAATTATAGTATTTAGTTATATATCAAGCATTTATTTATTGGTATGTATAGGCTTATTCAGTTCAGCTGTATGTAGCAAAACAAATGCTTCAACAATTTTATCGTATTTAATAGTTGTTTTTATCTTTTTTATAAGCCCTATTATATTTTCAGGCTTTAATAATATATTTATAAATATTTATAGCGGCTTTAAAATAAATATGTTCAAATGCCTTTTACTATTTAATCCTTTAATAACTTTTTTAATGGCATTAAATAGAGTTAGCAATACAAGAATTTTTAAAAATGATTTTTTTACTTTAATTAATGAATATGTATACACAAGTAATTCTGATTTATATATTTTATCAGGTATTATTTTTCAGATATTCTTGGGCAGTTTGCTTATATTTATCGCTTTAAAAAGAATAAAAAATATATATAAAAGATAATTTACAAAGTTATTTTACTAATATATACTAAAAGAAGCTATTAAGAAAGGTGTATAAAGGGGAGTCTTATGGAAAATATCACATATAGCAGTACAAGAGGACAGGAATCAGGCTTAAGTGCATCACAGGCAATATTAAAGGGCTTAGCAAGTGATGGCGGATTATTTGTGCCTAATAAAATACCGGAGTTTGATTTTAAATTGGATGACTTAAAAGGGGAATCATATCAGAAAATAGCATATGAGGTTATGAAATTATTTCTAACTGATTATACTAAGGAGGAATTAGAATTTTGCATTAATAATGCTTATGATAAAAAGTTTGATGATGATACAATAGCTCCTTTAGTTAAGCTTGATGATACATCATATTATCTTGAATTATTTCATGGAAGCACTATAGCATTTAAGGATATGGCATTATCAATATTGCCATATTTATTGACTGTTGCGGCAAAAAAAAATAATATAAAAGATGAAATCGTAATATTGACAGCTACAAGTGGAGATACAGGAAAGGCTGCTATGGCAGGCTTTGCAGACGTTCCTAATACAAGAATCATAGTGTTTTATCCTAAGGATGGTGTTAGTAAAATACAAAAATTACAAATGATTACTCAAAAGGGAAAAAATACAAGTGTAATTGCATTGCATGGTAATTTTGATGATGCTCAGTCAGGAGTAAAACAAATATTTGAAGACAAGGAATTAGAAAAAAAATTAAAGGTAAAGGGCTTTGTTTTATCAAGTGCCAATTCTATTAATATAGGTCGTTTGATACCACAGGTAGTATATTATGTATATGCATATGTAAAATTATTAGAAAATAATGAATTAAAATTAAATGAAAAGATTAATATTTGTGTGCCTACAGGAAATTTTGGAAATATTTTAGCGGCTTATATAGCTAAAAAAATGGGCTTGCCTGTAAATAAATTAATAGTTGCATCTAATGATAATAAGGTTTTGACAGATTTTTTTGATACAGGAAAATATGATAAAAATAGAAAATTTATTTTAACAAGCTCTCCTTCTATGGATATACTTGTTTCAAGTAATTTGGAAAGACTCATATACTTGGTTAATGATTGTGATTGTGAAATTAATACCAATCTTATGGAGGCTTTGAAGGAAAAGGGCGTATATGAAATAAGTAAAAAGGCGAAGGATAATTTAAAGGATTTTGTTGCTTTTTATGCAAATGAAGAGCAAAATTCTAAGCAGATAAAAGAAATTTATGAAAAGACACATTATATTATGGATACACATACAGGAGTTGCTTCATGTGTATATTCAAAATATAAAGAAAAAAGCTTGGACAATACAAAAACAGTTATTGCTTCTACTGCAAGCCCATATAAATTTGCCAATGCTGTTGTATCATCCATAGTAAATATAGATAAAAAAGAGGAATGGGATATTATAGATTTGCTTCATGATTTAAGTAAAGTTAAAATTCCTAGAGCTATAAGTGATATAAGAGATGCTGAAATTTTACATAATATTGAGTGTGATGCAAAAGATATGAAGAATGTTGTAGAAAAAATCTTAGGATTATAGTATAATTAAGACGTTTTTGAAAAGGAGGTAGTCATGTTAGTTTCAGCAAGAGATATGCTTTTAAAGGCTAAAAAAGAACACTATGCAGTAGGTCAATTTAATATTAATAACCTAGAGTGGACAAAATCTATTTTGTTAACTGCTAATGAACTAAAATCACCGGTTATTTTGGGAGTATCTGAAGGTGCCGGAAAATATATGACAGGTTATAAAACTGTTGCAGCTATGGTTAAAGCTATGATAGAAGAGCTTAATATTACTGTTCCTGTAGCACTTCATTTAGACCATGGTTCATATGAAGGAAGCTTAAAATGTATAGAAGCAGGTTTTTCATCTATTATGTTTGACGGTTCTCACCTTGATATAGAAGAAAATGTTACAAAGACTACAGAATTGGTAAAAATTGCACATGAGAAGGGTCTTTCTATTGAAGCTGAAGTGGGTTCAATAGGTGGTGAAGAGGATGGAGTTATAGGTGCAGGTGAATGTGCCGATCCTAAAGAATGTGCAAGAATAGCCGAGTTAGGTATAGATTTTTTGGCGGCAGGTATTGGTAATATTCATGGTAAATATCCTGCAAATTGGAAAGGACTTAATTTTGACGTGCTTGCAGCTGTTCAAAAGGCAACTAACGGTATTCCTTTAGTATTACATGGAGGTACCGGTATACCTGATGATATGATTAAAAAAGCTATATCCTTAGGTGTAGCGAAAATAAATGTAAATACTGAGTGTCAGCTTTCATTTGCAGCCGCAACAAGAGAATATATTGAAGCGGGAAAAGATTTAGAGGGTAAGGGCTTTGATCCAAGAAAGCTCTTAAAGCCGGGTGCAGATGCGATAATAAAGACTGTAAAAGAAAAAATGGAATTATTCGGTTCAGTTAATAAAGCATAAAATATAAAATATAAAGTATAAAGTATAAAGTATTTAATATTATTGACAAAGGTGTTCAATCTTAGGATCGAACACCTTTAAATAAATGATTTTCAGGAGAATTTATGGAAAAATCACAGCTAATATCTGATTTTTTTGGATGTAATGTATTTAATGATGCACTAATGCAAGAAAAATTGCCAAGTGATATATATAAAAAATTAAAAAAGACTATAGAGGACGGAGCTCAGCTTGATGTAAGCATAGCCGGAGCTGTAGCACATGCTATGAAAGAATGGGCTATAGAAAGAGGGGCTACACATTATACACATTGGTTTCAGCCACTTACAGGGATTACAGCTGAAAAACAGGAATCTTTTATTTCTGCTCCAAATGCCAATGGAAAAGTTATAATGGAATTTTCAGCTAAAGAGCTTACAAAGGGTGAATCAGATGCATCAAGCTTTCCATCAGGGGGACTTCGTGCTACATTTGAGGCTAGAGGTTATACAGCTTGGGATTGTACATCACCGGCTTTTTTAAGGGAGGATGCTTTAGGGGTAACATTATGCATACCTACAGCCTTTTGTTCATACAAGGATGAAGCATTAGATAAAAAAACACCTCTTCTTAGATCTATGCAGGTTATAAATGAGCAGGCATTAAGAATTATTCGTTTGTTTGGAAATGTAGATGCTAAAAAGATTATCACTTGTGTAGGTGCAGAACAGGAATATTTTGTAGTTGACAGAGAAAAATATTTAAAACGCTTAGATTTAGTTTATACAGGCAGAACATTATTCGGCTCCATGCCGCCTAAAGGACAGGAAATGGAGGATCATTATTATGCGAGTATTAGTGAAAGAGTAGCTTCATATATGAATGAGGTCAATCATGAATTGTGGAAGCTGGGAGTTCCGGCTAAAACTCAGCATAATGAGGTTGCCCCTGCTCAGCATGAGCTTGCTTCAGTATATGAGCAGGTCAATAGAACAGTGGATCATAATCAGCTTGTAATGGAAACATTAAAAAAGATTTCAAATAGACATGGTCTTGCCTGTCTTTTACATGAAAAGCCTTTTGAGGGTGTTAATGGTTCAGGTAAACATAATAATTGGTCTATTTGTACTGATACAGGAATTAATTTATTGAATCCCGGCGATACGCCTCATGAAAATATACAATTTTTGTTAGTATTAGCTTGTATAATTAGTGCAGTAGATAAGCATGCAGACTTACTTAGACAATCAGCGGCTATAGCAGGAAATGATCATCGTTTAGGCTCAAGTGAAGCTCCCCCTGCTATAATTTCAATTTTTGTCGGAGAGCAATTAGAGGATGTTATTGATCAGCTTACTCAAACAGGCTTTGCTACTCATTCAAAAAAAGGCGGTATTTTAAAAACCGGAGTCAATACCTTGCCTGATTTGGAAAAGGATGCAACAGATAGAAATAGAACCTCACCATTTGCATTTACAAATAATAAGTTTGAATTTAGAATGGTAGGTTCATCAGATTCTGTAGCTTCAAGCAATATAGTATTAAATACTATAGTTGCTCAGAGCTTTAAAGAGGCTGCAGATATTTTGGAAAAAGCCGATAATTTTGATGAGAAAGTACATGATTTAATAAAGGAGCTTTTGTCTAAGCATAGAAGGATTATTTTTAATGGAAATGGATATTCCAAGGAATGGATTCAAGAGGCAAAAAAGCGAGGATTACCAAATATTGCTACAACAGTAGAGGCTATCTCTGCCTTAACAACAGATAAAGCAATAAAGCTTTTTGAGGATTTTAAGGTATTTACAAGGGCTGAGCTTATATCAAGAAAAGAAATAGAATATGAAAATTATACAAAGATAATAAATATAGAAGCTAAAACTATGATTGAAATGACTGATAAGCTTATAATTCCGGCAATAATAAAATTTATAAATAATATAGCAGTCTCAATTAATAATGTTCAATGTGCTTGTAAGCAGGCAGATACAAGTGTTCAAAAAGAGCTTTTATTAAAAATAAGTGCTTTACTTACTAAAATAGAACATAATAATTCAAAGCTTAAGGAAGGCTGTATTGAAACATCAAATATAAAAGATATTAAAGAAAGAGCCTTCAAATCAAGTGAGCTTATTAGAGGGCTTATGAAAAATCTACGTGAAAGTGTTGATAAGGCTGAGCTTATAGTTGATAAGGATTTATGGCCTATGCCAAGCTACGGTGATTTAATGTTTGAATTATAAAATTCTTGATAATTAATTTTTAATATGATATACTTTTTTATACTTTAGTTGGTCTTTGTTATTAGTTTTTCCGGTACACAAATTGCCAAAAGCTCCTTAAGATTTATATTAAAGGGTGGAAGCTTATATGAAGGCTGTATAGAAAGGAGATATTATGAAGCACGTTAAGACATTAAATGAAAAAACGCTTAAGCAAAGCCTAAAGCGTGGAGGTTGTGGAGAATGTCAAACATCCTGTCAATCAGCTTGCAAGACTTCTTGTACAGTTGGTAACCAAGGTTGTGAAAATCCTGATAGATAATAATTATGAAACGAAGGTCCTGCTTTCTTTTTTGAGGGTAGGGCTTATTTGTGTAATATTAGATTTTAAATTAGAAAAGAGGAAATAAGGAGTGATTCATAAATATATAAACAATGGCTATTATATTGTTCTTGATGTTAATTCAGGCTCGGTTCATGTTGTTGATGAGATATTATATAATGCCATTGATGTAGCGCAAGAGCTTATAGGAGAAATAGAAAAGCCTATAATCTTGAGTGAAAATATAAAGAACACTATAATAGAGAACCTTTTGAAGCGAGGTTATAAAATAGAAGATATTAATGAATGTATAGCTGATATGCAGGAATTAATTAATCTTGAAGAATTATTTACAAAAGATACCTATGAGGTTTATGTTAGAGATTTTAAAGCAAGAAAAACTGTTGTTAAGGCACTTTGCTTACACATTGCACATGATTGTAATTTGGCTTGTAAATATTGCTTTGCAGAAGAGGGAGAATATCATGGCAGGCGTGCTCTTATGAGTTATGAAGTAGGTCAAAAGGCTATAGATTTTCTTATAGAAAATTCCGGTAACAGGCGTAATTTAGAGGTTGATTTTTTTGGCGGAGAGCCTTTGATGAATTGGAAGGTTGTAAAGAAGATTGTTGAATATGGTCGTAGCAAAGAAGAAAAATATGATAAAAAATTCAGATTTACACTTACAACTAACGGTATGCTTTTAAATGATGAGGTTATGGAATTTGCTAATAAGGAAATGAGTAATGTTGTTCTTTCATTGGATGGTAGAAAAGAAGTAAATGACTGTATGAGACCTACAAGATCAGGAAAAGGAAGCTATGATATAATAGTACCTAAATTTCAAAAGTTTGCAACAACAAGAGAAGGTATAAAGGATTATTATATTAGAGGAACATTTACCAGAAATAATCTTGAATTTTCAAAGGATGTTTTACACTTTGCAGATTTAGGCTTTAAGCAAACCTCAATGGAGCCTGTTGTTGGTGAAGATGATACACAATATTCTATAAGATGGGAAGATATTCCTATAATAAAAAGAGAATATGATAAATTGGCAAAAGAATATATCAAAAGGAAAAAAGAAGGTAAGGGCTTTAATTTCTTTCATTTCAATATAGATTTAAAGCAAGGTCCTTGTGTTGCTAAAAGACTTTCAGGCTGTGGCTCAGGTACGGAATATTTGGCAGTTACACCATGGGGTGATTTTTATCCTTGTCATCAATTTGTCGGTAAGGAAGAATTTTTACTTGGTAATGTATATGACGGAATAACAAAGACGGATATATGTAATGAATTTAAGCTTTGCAATGTATATGCTAAGCCAAAGTGCAGGGAATGCTTTGCAAGATTTTATTGTAGTGGTGGTTGTGCGGCAAATTCATACAGCTTTCATAAGGATATAACAGATACCTATGATATAGGATGTGAATTGCAAAAAAAACGTATAGAATGTGCAATTATGATAAAAGCGGCTATGGCTGATGAAAATTAAAGGAGAAAAAGTTATGAAGAATACAAAGAATATCGGTATACTAAAAATACTTATAGCTATTATAGTATTTTTTGCACTATCATATGTAGCTTATATAAGTGTTTCAAGTATAAAATTAGGCTTGGATTTAGCCGGAGGAGTGAGTATTACTTATCAGGCTCTTGATGAAAATCCCAGCCCTGAGCAGATGTCCGATACTATATATAAATTGCAGCAAAGGGTGCAAAATTACTCTACGGAAGCTGAGGTTTATAAAGAGGGTAACAATCGTATAAATATAGATATACCGGGTGTAAGTGATGCCAATTCTATTTTAGAGTCCTTAGGAAAGCCCGGATCATTGTATTTTCAAGATGCAGATGGAAATAAGCTTATAGACGGTACACAGGTTAAAAATGCAAAAGCCGGTATTATTCAGGAGAATAAGGGTGGAAAAAACAGCTATGTTGTAGAATTAACATTTACTGATGATGGTGCAAAAGCTTTTGCAGATGCTACAAGTGCAAATGTAGGTAAGCAAATATCAATAGTATATGACGGGAAAATTATTTCATCTCCTGTTGTAAAACAGGCGATAACAGGTGGACAAGCAGTTATAGATGGTATGGAAAGCTATGAAAGTGCTCAGAATTTATCATCCTTTATACGTATAGGCTCTTTATCACTTGAACTTGAAGAGCTGCGTAGTAATGTTGTTGGTGCTAAGCTTGGTCAAGAGGCTATATCCAGCAGCTTACTTGCCGGTCTTATAGGTTTTATTATTTTAGCAATCTTTATGATTTTAGTTTATCGTCTTCCAGGTCTTGCAAGTGTAATTGCACTGGGTATTTATATTTCACTCACAGCTTGCTTTTTGGAAGCCTTTAATAATGAAATTACACTTACATTACCGGGTATAGCGGGTATCTTACTTTCAATAGGTATGGCTGTTGATGCTAATGTTATTATATTTACAAGAATAAAAGAGGAAATTGCCCTTGGTAAAAGTATTGAAAAGGCTGTTAAATTAGGATTTAATAAGGCTTTATCAGCTATATTGGATGGAAATATTACAACACTTATTGCAGCTGCGGTATTATATTTTAAGGGTTCAGGTACAGTTAAGGGATTTGCACAAACATTGGCACTTGGAATCTTATTATCTATGTTTACAGCTTTATTTGTAACAAGATTTATAATAAATGCTTTTGTTGCTATAGGCTTGAATAATCCTATATTATATGGAACAAAGTTTGAAAGAAAGCCTATAAATTTTATAGGAAAGAGAAAGATATTTTTTGCAGCTTCACTTTTAGTAATAATATTAGGTTTTGTAGGAATGGGTATTAATAAAGCTAAGATAGGTGATTTGTTCAGCTATGGAATAGATTTTAAAGGCGGTACACTTACAAATGTAACCTTTAATGAAGATTTATCATTAGATGATTTGTCTAAAAAGGTTAAGCCTGTAGTAGACGAGGTTACAAAGGATACAGCCACTCAAACTACAAAGGTTAAGGGAACAAAAGAGGTTATAATAAAAACCAGGTCATTAAATAAAGATGAAAGAGAAAGCTTAAATAAAGCTTTAGTAGAAAATTTCGGAGTTGATGATCAAAAAATCACAGCAGAGAGTATTTCAGCTACTGTAAGCGGAGAAATGAAGAAGGATGCCCTTGTTGCAACAATATTATCAACAATTTTGATGCTTTTATATATATGGTTCAGATTTAAGGATATTAGATTTGCAGCTTCTTCAGTTCTTGCTTTGGTTCATGATGTTTTAGTTGTTATTGCCTTATATGCATTATTTAGATGGAGTGTAGGTTCTACCTTTATAGCTTGCATACTTACAATAGTCGGATATTCTATTAATGCTACTATCGTTATATTTGATAGAATTAGGGAAAATAAAGCTGAAAAGACTAAGCTTAGCATAGAGGAATTAGTAAATCTTAGTGTTACACAAACTATTACAAGAAGTATAAATTCAAGTCTTACAACATTTATAATGATACTTGTGCTTTATATAGTAGGAGTATCATCTATAAGAGAGTTTGCTTTACCACTTATGGCAGGTATAGTGATAGGAACTTATTCATCAGTTTGTCTTGCCGGTGCTATGTGGTATGTATTAAAAAAAGTAAAGGAAATTAGAAAAAAATAGTGAAAAAAATATCTTATAAGGTTGTAGCAAAGGATAAAAATGCAAAGTCTGCAATATTGGATACTGTACATGGAAGCATAGAAACTCCGGTATTTATGAATGTAGGAACTATAGCGGCTATCAAAGGTGCAGTTTCTACTGATGATTTAAGACAAATAGGCACACAGGTAGAATTATCAAATACTTATCATTTACATGTCAGAACGGGTGATAAATTAATAAAGGAATTTGGCGGCTTACATAAATTTATGAATTGGGATAAGCCTATATTAACAGACTCAGGAGGTTTTCAAGTTTTTTCTTTAGCTAAGCTTAGAAAAATTACAGAAGCAGGAGTTAGCTTTAATTCTCATATAGATGGAAGAAAAATTTTTATGGGTCCTGAGGAAAGTATGCAGATACAATCAAATCTTGCTTCAACTATAGCAATGGCTTTTGATGAATGCCCTCCGGCATTAGCAGATAGGACTTATATCCAAAATTCTGTAGACAGAACATTTCGTTGGTTACAAAGATGTAAGAATGAAATGAATAGATTAAATCAGTTGGAAGATACAATAAATAAAAATCAGCTTTTATTCGGAATTAATCAAGGCGGTATTATTAAGGATATAAGGATAGAGCAAGCTAAAAAAATTACAGATTTGGATTTGGACGGCTATGCAATAGGCGGTCTGGCAGTAGGTGAAACTCATGAGCAAATGTATAATACTATAGAGGATGTTATTCCTTATTTACCTGAGGATAAACCCGTATATCTTATGGGTGTCGGAACACCTGCTAATATTTTAGAGTCTGTAGAAAGAGGAGTAGATTTTTTTGATTGTGTTTATCCAAGTAGAAATGGTAGACATGGTCATGTTTACACTAATTATGGCAAGTTAAATTTGTTTAATAAAAAATTTGAATTAGATAAAAGACCTATAGAAGAAGGTTGTCAATGTCCGGCTTGTAAATCATATTCAAGAGCTTATATAAGGCATTTATTGAAGGCTAAAGAAATGCTTGGTATGAGGCTTTGTGTATTGCATAATTTATATTTTTATAATACAATGATGACTGAGATTCGTATAGCAATAAAAAATGGAAGCTATGCAGAATATAAAAAAGATAAATTAGCTGGAGTATTAGCTAAGGATAATTAGGAGGAGTATATGGCTTCAATTCAAGGTGGTGGTGTGCTTATAATATATTTAGTTGCATTTGTTTTAATGATGTATTTTATGGCATATAGACCTAATCAAAAAGAAAAGAAAAGAATTGCTAATTTAATGTCAAGTATGGAGGTTGGAGATACCGTTTTGACATCAGCAGGTTTCTATGGTATTTTGATAGATATCACAGATGATACAGTTATTGTAGAGTTTGGAAATAATAAAAATTGCAGAATACCTATGAAAAAGACAGCTATAGTAGAATTAGAAAAAAGAGAAGCATAATATTTGACCGAAGCTTATATATAAGCTTCGGTTATTTTTTAATTAAATTTAATATTTTATATTGATGATCAGGCAAATTTTGCAATAAGTAATATATAAGCATAACTCACAAAAAAATATACAAATCAAGAATATATTATACATTAATAAGATATTTATATATAAAAAATAAAAAAATATATAAAATACCAAAAAAAACATATAGAAAATCCGCTAAAATAAAAATATTATAGTGTATATATAAGTAGATTTATGAAGGGGGATTTTATGACTAAAATTAAATCAAAAAAAATTATTGCTTTGTTTATTACATCTATTTTGATATTTAGTAGTATTAAAATGGATGCTTTTGCTTATATACAAAATTTTAATATATCTGATGATAAGCAAGAAATAAGCTTTCAAACCAGCTCTTCACCGGAAATAATATATCCTAATGAATATAGTGATAAAATTAGGACGCAAGAATTTGATGAAAATTGGAAATTTATAAAAGAAAATATTGTAGGTGCTGAAGATAAGAGCTTCAATGATTCTTTGTGGAGAGAATTAAATTTACCTCATGATTATAGTATCGAACAAGAATTTTCAAAGCAAATGGAGGCTGAAAGCGGATATTTACCTGCAGGTGTTGCATGGTATAGAAAAAGCTTTACTTTACCAAAAACAGCTAAGGATAAGAATATAAGACTGGATTTTGGCGGTATTTATATGAATGCCACTATTTACCTAAATGGCAGAAAATTGGGAATACATCATTATGGTTACACACCATTTTCTTTTGATATTAGTGAATATGTCGACTTTGATAATGAAAATATATTAGCTATTAAGGTGGACCATCAAATACCATCAAGTAGATGGTATTCAGGCAGTGGAATATATAGAAGTGTTAAGCTTACTATAACCGATAAATTACATATCGCTTTAAATGGTATAAAAATAGATATGCCTGATTTAAAAGAAAATACGACAAATAGTACTCTTAGTATTAAAACAGTTTTGGAAAATGATTTTAAAGAAGAGAAAATTGTAAAAGTAGTAAATACAATTTATGAAAAAGATAAGGAAGATGAAATTGCAAGTGTAAGCTCACAGGATATTAAGCTTGAAAAAAATAAAGTTGAGGAAATAGCTTTAGAAACAAATATCAAAAATCCAAAATTATGGAATATTGAAGATCCTAATTTATATACAGTTAAAACTGAAATAAAAGTAGGTGAAGATATAGTTGATACTGAATATACAGATTTTGGATTTAGATATTTTGAGTTTGATAAGCAAAAGGGCTTTAGCTTAAATGGTAAAAATATTAAGCTGAAGGGAGTTTGTATGCATCACGATCAAGGAGCCTTGGGAGCTGTTGCAAACAAATCTGCCATAAAAAGACAACTGGAAATTTTAAAGGATATGGGGTGTAATTCTATAAGAGTTACACATAATCCGGCAGCCAAAGAATTATTGGAGCTTAGTGATGAGTTGGGTATGCTGATAGTTGATGAAGCTTTTGACGGTTGGCATAAGATGAAAAATGGTAATATAAATGATTATTCAAGATGGTTTAATCAAGCTATAGAATCTGATAATAAAATTCTTGGTGCCACAAAGAATATGAAATGGTATGAATTTGATTTAGCTGCTATGATTAATAGCGGATATAATCATCCTTCTATAATTATGTGGTCTTTGGGTAATGAAATATTTGAAGGAACCAATGGTAGCGAAGATGGTTATGAAGATATAGCCCAAAAATTAGTTGAAACGGCAAGTAAAATAGATAAAACCAGATTAGTAACAATAGGAGATAATAGGCTGAAAAATAATAGCACTACTTGGTCTGTTAATGCAAAGGTTGATGAAGCTATATCTAAAAATGGTGTAGTCGGTCTTAATTATGCAAATGGTAATGATTATGAAAATTGGCATAGATTAAAGCCTGAGTGGAAATTATACGGCTCAGAAACGGCATCAAGTGTAAATAGCCGTGGGATTTATAAGATTAATGCCTATAAAGGTAAAAATTTTTATAAGCAATTAACTTCTTATGACAAGTCAAAGGTAGTTTGGGGGGCTTTTGCCGCTGAGGCTTGGCTTGAAATTATAAAAAGAGATTTTATTGCCGGTGAGTATGTATGGACAGGCTTTGATTATATAGGAGAACCTACACTTTGGAATGGTACGGCACCGGGAGCACAAGGAAGCTGGCCATCTCCTAAAAATTCTTACTTCGGTATTATAGATACGGCAGGCTTACCAAAGGACAGCTTTTATCTATACAGAAGCTTGTGGAATAAGGATAGTACGACATTACATATATTGCCTGTATGGAATGAAGATCTGATAGAAAAAAGCTCGGATGGAAAAGTGCCGGTGGTAGTCTATTCAAATGCAAAAAGTGTAAGATTATTTTTAACCCCTAAAAATGGAGAGGAAAGGGAAATTGGCTTTAAAAGCTTTTCTAATGTAAAGAGTAATAATAATTTGTATGAATATCAAATTTATCAGGGTAGTGATAAATCAGGAAAAGAGTATGAAAATCTATATTTTACTTTCAATGTACCATATGAAGAAGGTAGCCTTAGGGCTATAGCCTATAGTGATGAGGCCGGAACTATAGCTATTAATGATACAGTAGGAAGAAATGAGGTAAAAACAAATAAAGTCGCTAAAAAAATAGTTTTAAAACAATATAAAGAAGAAAATGATGTTTATGCAGATGGAAAATCTTTAGCTTATTTTGAAATAAATGTTGTAGATGAAGACGGAAATTTGGTTCCTGATTCTGAAGCTGATATAAAATTTGATGTAACAGGCGAGGGTAAATTAGTAGGTTTAGATAATGGTAATCCTATAGATCATACATCATATAAATCAAATAGAAGAAGGGTATTTGGAGGTAAGGGCATTGCCATAGTACAAACAAGCAAAACAAAAGGAGAAATAAAGCTGCAAGCTGTTTCAGAGGGCTTGGAAAGTGCGTGTATTACTATAGAAAGTAAAGAAAAAGAAAATAAAGAGAATAAAGAAAATAAAGTTAAGAGCTTTTATTTTTCAAAAAATTATTATGTGAAAAAAGGACATTATCCTATATTACCGGAAGCTGTCAAGGTTACTTATACAGATGATACGTATAAAGAAGAAAAAGTTACTTGGGATAATATTAAAGATGATCAATTAAATAAGGTTGGAATATTTGAATTAAAGGGTGTGCTGGAAAGTGGAAAAGAAATTTTTATTAATATAAATATAATTGACAAGATAGCCTCATTACTCAACTATTCAAGTAATACTCAAAAAAATGTAAAGCCTATATTACCAAGCTCACGTCCTGCCGTGCTTGAAAATGGTGATATCTTAAAGGTTAATTTTCCTATAAAGTGGGAAGAACCTTCTGATAGTGTATATGAAAATGTAGGAATAGTAACAATCAGAGGAACAGCTAATGTTTTAGGAGAAATTTTAAATGTCAGTGCCAACATAAGAGTACAGGAGGAAAGCATACAGCTGGGTGCAAATATAGCAAATCAAGCTCTTGAATTAAGGCAAGAGCTGGAAGGTGCTAATCCGAGTGATACCTTAAATGCTATCATTGATGGTAATACAAATATGAATTCAAATTTAAATGGAGGTATTAACCGGTCTTTATGGAGTAATTATAATGCTGCACAGACCGGAAAGACAAAGTCGGATATTATTTTTAAATATGCAACACAGCAAAGACTTGGAAGGGTAAAAATATATTTTGCTAAGGATGCTAATTCACTCAGATATCCTGATGCAAATAGTACAAAATTATATATTTCTGAGGACGGTACAAATTATACTCAGATTATAGCAAAAGAAGATATCGCAAAAGAAGAAATTAGTACAAATGTTAAGCTCTATACTTATGATTTTTCTCCAAAGACCTTTACATTTTTAAAAGTAGAAATAAATAATTCTACTAAAAATGAAGGCATGAGTCTTAAACCTTGTACAGGTATAACTGAGCTTGAATTAAATACAGCTCTAGGCTCATATAAAACATATGACACCTTGGATTTGGATAAGCTTGAAATAAATGATGTAGAATATGATAAAGAAAGTCTAAAGAGTAAAAATATTTATACGCCTGCTTTATATATTGATAGTATAAAGATGCTTGGGAAAGATAATTGCTCCACAACATTTATTAGAAATAGAGAAAATGATAATAAAGCATATATAATAATTGAATCTGAGGATAATTCAAAAAGAAGAAAAATAGTTATAAATTTAGACTCTGATGAAGTTTTGGAAAATGCAGATTATGCAGGTAGAGATTATCCATATAAAAATATGAATATAGAAGTAGGAAATTATCAAAATAATGAAGGACCTGATAATACTAATGACGGAAATATAGATACACTTTGGCATACACTTTGGCATAAGGATAGTCCTTTAGCCGAAAGATGGATTTTGATGGAATTGGATAAAGAAAGTTTAATTGACGGTTTAAGATATTATTCCAGAAATGGTCAATCTAATGGACGAGTTGGTGATTATAAGATTTATATAAGCTCTGATAAGCAAGCATGGACAGAGGTAAAGCATGGAAAATGGGAAAATCAGGCAGGATGGAAAATGGCTGATTTTAAACCTATAAATGCCAAGTATGTAAAGCTTGAGGGGGTTAATACTTATGGAGATGGAAATCAACAAAATAAATTTATGAGTGCGAGTGAAATTAGAGTAAAGCTTGCCAAAGCTACTATAAATATAAGTGATAAAAATACAAATGCCAAAGCATATTTAGAACAGGATAAGTATTTGAAGGATGATATAAAAGCACCTATAAAGCCTATGGCAAAGCTGCTTATAGATAATAAGGAGCTTAAATATGGTTTGGATTATAAAATTAAATATGAAAACAATGAAAGAACGGGTATTGCTTATGCTATTGTTAAGGGAATATTAAAATATTCAGGAGAAATTAAGTTAGCATTTAAAATAACAAGCTCTTTGTCAAGAGATGTTTTTGTAGAAGATGGAACTATATTAGAAGCCGGATTAAAAAAATCAAAGTCAAGCTTTGAAAAGGGTGAAGAGGTAAGAGTAAAGGCTGCTGAAAAAGAAGGGCTAGAATTTGCTTATTGGCAAATAAGCCCTGGCGGATTAAGTATTTCAAATAAAAATAATAAAGAAATCAGCTTTAATATGCCGGATCACTCTGTAAAGCTTAAAGCAGTTTATCAAAAGGATGGCAAAAGAGAAGCTATAGCTTATACTGATACTTTTCCAAATAATTGGTTTGCAAATGCCGATGAAAAGGATATGAAAGATATATTGGAGGATTTAAATTTAAATTCCAATAATGTAAATCTTAAATTAAATATGGTGAAATCAGATAAAAATAAGCTGAAGGCAACTAAATCTGATGCAGAAGCTGATATAGATATAGATAATGAAAAAGCATTCTATATAAGTGGAGAATTGTTAAAGGAAGAGCTTGTGGATGGTAAATTTATATCTAAGCCTATAACGGAAGCTAAGACACTTAAGGTAACTATAGAATTGCCAAAGAAAAATAGAAATAAAAAGGATTATAAGCTCTTATCGTATAAAAAAGATGGCAATGAAGTTGTGAGTGAATTTGTAGATTATAGTGAAAATGATGGATTTATAAGCTTTATGCTTTCTACCGATAGGATTTATGGAATTTTTTATAAAAAGACCTATGAAATTATTTTTGAAGATTATGACGGTACTCAAATAAGCAAACAATATGTTGGAATAGGTGAAATGCCTGAAATACCACAGCCTCCTGAGAGAAAAAATTATAATTTTGTATCCTGGGATAAGGAAGTGAAAATTGCAACAGTCAATAAAAAATACAAGGCTATATATGAAATGTCAGGTGAGGAATTAGAAAAGATAAAAGAAAAATTAGGGCTTGTAGTAGAAGAGATAAGAAATAAGATGATAGGCTTTGAAAATGCTTATACTGATTCAAGTATGAGAAAGCTTGAAAGAGAATTGTTAAAAGGAGAAAATTTATTGGAAGATTGCAATAATATTATTAAGCTTGAAAGACAAATTCAAAGCATTATAAATGCTTATAATAGGCTTGAAAAAAAATCCTATTCAAATACAAGCTCATCAGGCTCTAGTTCTTATTCAGCACAAAGTATTTCAGCTAATAAAAGTAATTATGAGATATTAAAAGGAAGCTGGCAAAGAAAAGGTGATAAATGGCAATTTTATAAATATAATAAGCTTATAAAAAATCAATGGGCATATGATGTGCGTGGAAGTAAAAAGATATGGTATCTTTTTGATGAGGACGGTTTTTTGCATACCGGATGGTATAAAAATAAATATAATCAATGGTTTTATTTAGAGGAAAATGATGAGGCCACACAAGGTCAGATGCAGCTTGGATGGAAATGGATAAAATCAAAGGATGGTAAAATGCGTTGTTATTATTTTGAAGAAAATGGTACTATTGCAGGAAGCTTACTTGTCGATACAATTGTTGATAATAAATATACAATAAATGCAAATGGTGCTTGGACTGTCAATGGTATAGAACAAATAAGATAATATTTAAAGATGATGTAATACATATAGTATTGTATACATCATCTTTTTTTGATAATATATACCAAAAAAATTATAGATAGTATAATGAATATTATATATACATTATAAGCCAAAAAACTTTACACAAGTTTAATAATGTGTTATTTTTTTAAAAATGGAAGGTACGAGGTGGACTTATGAAAAAAAAGATATTGCTGATATTTACACTTACTTTACTCTCATGTATTGTCAGTGCTTGTTCAAATGACGGAAAAACAAAAATAAGAATAGCAACAGGTGGAACAACCGGTACTTATTATGCTTATAGTGGAGTGTTAGCTCAAGCACTTAATGCACAGCTTGACAATATAAAGGTAGTTGTTCATTCCTCCGGTGCTTCAAAAGCAAATATTTTTGAAGTGGTGGATGGAGATGCAGATATGGGTATAGTACAAAATGATGTTGCTTATTATGCAGCAAGAGGAAGTGATTTATTCAAGGAGGATGGTAAGATTGAAGGCTTTTCAGCCTTGGGTGCTGTTTATTCTGAAGCAGTTCAAATAATATCAAATGCCAATATAAATTCAATAGATGAATTAAAGGGGAAGGTTGTTTCAGTTGGTGATGCAGGATCCGGCTGTGAATTTAATGCACATCAAATATTAGAAGTATATGGAATGAAATTTGATGATATAAAGGTTCAAAATTTAAGCTTTGGAGATAGTGCTGAAGCGTTAAAAGATGGTAAAATAGATGCTTTCTTTTGTGTGGCCGGAGCACCGACAACAGCTGTTGTTGAATTAGCAACTACTAATAAAATACATGTTCTTAGTATTGATGAAAATAAATTAAATAAATTAAAGGAAAAATATCCTTTTTATACAGCTTATACTATAGCAGAAAATTCATATAAGGATATAAATAAGCCGATAAATACAGTAGCAGTTAAAGCTACATATATAGTTTCAGATAGATTACCTGATGATATAGTTTATGAAATGACAAAAACTATATATGAAAATCCTCAAAAGATTATTCATGCAAAATCGGCAGAAATAAATAAAGAATTTGCAGTAGAGGGAATTTCTTTTCCATTTCATAAGGGTGCAAAAAGGTATTTTGAGGAAGTAGGAGTATTAAAATAGTTGAAAAGGTCGCTAATAATATTTTTATTAATTTTGATATTCATATGTATAAGTTTTAATATAAAGAAAAAATATTATTTAGAGCTTAGATCTGAAAATGGTAAGCTTTATTTTAGTCAAGAGGTAAATTTAGGTGAGGAATTTTATATAAAATTTATTCATTCCGTTAATAAAAGTCCTGTTATAGATTATTATATAATAAAAAAAGATGGGATTTATGTTGAAAAAACCTTGTATTATGATTTTGGAGCGGGAGTACAATCACAGTTGCTGGAAGGGCAAAAATTAGAATTTACCAAAGATGGTGGAATGCTTATAAGTAATATAGATAAAAAAATTTCGGATTTAGCTTATGTAGTTGCTGTTGTAAGTGATCATGAATTAGGAATTAAAAATAAGATTTACAGTCTTTCTAAGCTATGTAAGAAAAGAGCTTATGTTGAATTTAAACTTGTTAGTAGATTATCTTTTAAATAGATAGTTGGATAGGAGGGGCTTTTGTCAAATATAAAAAAAGATGCAAATCATGATTTAGAAGAAATAATGAAAAAGTATGATAGAGAATCTAATGTTAGAAAATTTCATGGGATTTATGCGAAAATTGTGTTGACAATATTGGCATTATTTTCTTTATTTGCTATTTATGTAAATACTTTTTCTTTATGGAATGAGCAAATAAAAAGATCAAGCTTTACAGGATTGGTTATATTTATAATTTTCATTTTATATCCTATAAACAAAAAGCATTTAAAAAAAGTGAATTATATTCCCTTTTATGATATTATATTTGCTTTTTTAGGTTCAGGTACATTTTTTTATTTTATATATAATCTTGACAGAATAGTTAGACAATCAGGGCGTATCAATAAATTGGATATACTTGTCGGGATTATAGGTATTATAATTTTGCTTGAAGCCTGTAGAAGAAGTGTAGGCATTCCTATAATTATTGTTGTATTATGCTTTTTGGCATATGCTTATATTTCAGATAATACAATTAAGAGAATAATTTATAATGTATTTTATACTACAGGTGGAGTTATAGGAACACCTATTGCAGTATGCTGTACTTATATAGTAATGTTTATTATCTTCGGTTCTTTTTTGGAAAGAACAGGTATTTCGGATTTTTTTATAAATTCTGCAAATTCAATAGCTGGAGCATCCAGTGGCGGGCCTGCAAAGGTTGCGGTAATATCTTCAGCTCTTTGTGGAATGGTATCAGGAAGCTCCGTTGCCAATACAGTTACTACCGGTAGTATAACTATACCTATGATGAAGGAAACAGGCTACAGATCAGCTTTTGCAGGAGCAGTAGAGGCTGCCGCATCAACAGGCGGCCAGATAATGCCTCCTATTATGGGAGCAGCCGCATTTTTAATGGCTGAGATGATAAATGTTCCATATAGTAAAATAGTTTTAGTTGCTATTTTACCGGCTATATTATATTTTGCGGGAGTATTTATAATGGTACATTTGGAAGCGAAAAGGCTTGGGCTTACAGGTATAGAAAAGTCTAAGATACCAAGCTTCTTCAATGCTTGTATAAAAAAATGTTATCTTCTTTTACCTTTAGTAGTATTAGTATTTACAATAATGAAAGGCTATACTATGTCAAGGGCCGCACTTTTAGCTACATTTGTAGCTATAGTAGTTTCTTTATTTGATAAAGAAACTAGAATAACTCCTGAAAAAGCTTTGGATGCCTTATTTGCGGCTGCAAAATCAACTGTAGCAGTAGCAGTGGCTTGTGCAGTTGCAGGTATTATAGCAGGTGTAGTTACAATGACAGGACTTGGTCAAATACTCATATCGGCTATAGTTGGAATATCAGGAGGCAATTTATTGGTGGCTTTATTTTTTACTATGCTTTCTTGTATAGTTTTGGGTATGGGGCTTCCGACTACAGCAACTTATGTAATAATGGCTACAACCTGTGCTCCTATTTTAGTTGACGGAATGGGGGTTAATTTATTGGCGGCTCATATGTTTGTATTTTACTTTGGAATAGTAGCTGATATAACACCTCCTGTTGCATTGGCTGCCTATGCCGGTAGTGCAATAGCCGGTGCAAATCCTATGAAGACCGGTATAAATGCTTCGAAGCTTGCCATAGCAGCCTTTATTGTTCCATATATTTTTGCACTTAATCCTGTTATGTTATTAGTAGATGCAAGTCCTATAGCGGTGCTCACAATATCTATCACGGCTTTTATAGGAATAGCTTCTATTTCTATAGGTCTTGTGGGACATTATTTTATTAAGGTAAATGCTTTCCTTAGAATATTATTTGTTATACTGGGACTTTTGATGATAGATCCGGGTATATTAACAGATATTATAGGGGGTTTAGGTTTTATCATGCTTAGTTTAATACAATATAGATTAAGTAAAAATATTGTGAATGTGATTAAATAAAAGAATAAAATTTTTAGAGGATTCATATTTTGGATCCTCTTTATTATAATAGGAAGTTTATATATGCTTTATTATCTTTGATATTTGCAATTCTTACAGCTATACTTGCTAAGATAGGTATAAATGCAGTGGATTTAAATGTTGCAATGGCGATTAGAACAAGTGTTATTTTGATAATGGCATGGATTATTATTTTCTTAGGCAATATGCATTATACTATATCAAATATTTTAGTGCTTATATTTTTTAATGAAAAGTGTGATATAAAAGTGCTGGTTGGAGCATTATTAATTAGCATAGGAGCTTTAATAATGACTTTATAAAATATTAGGTATTTAGTTTTTATAATGTGTTGACTAATAAATTATATTATGTTATATTAAGAAACATATAAGATGTTGGGGTCTTTTTTTTTTGACTTCAATATTTGCAACTAATTTAATAAGTGGAGGTGTTAGCGTGCGAACTAAAATAACTCTAGCTTGTACAGAGTGCAAGCAACGTAATTATAATACGACTAAGGATAAAAAAAATCATCCTGATCGTATGGAAACTAAAAAATATTGTAGATTCTGTAAGACTCATACGATACATAAAGAAACAAAGTAGGAGACTATTAAATGACTAAACAAGACAAGGAAAATAATTCAAATTTCATAAAAGGTCTTAAATCTGAATATAGTAAAATCATTTGGCCTACTAAGGAAGAAGTTTCAAAACAGACAGTTGCAGTGGTTGTATGTTCTATTATATTAGGAGCTATAATAGCTGGGCTTGATTTTATTTTTAAGTCAGGTTTTGGATTTATTATTAAGTAGAAAGGTTAGTGTATGACACAAGCACAATGGTATGTGGCTCACACTTATTCGGGCTACGAAAACAAGGTTAAAGCAGACATTGAAAAAACTATAATAAATAGAAAGCTTGAAGATCAAATATTAGAGGTGTGTGTTCCGCTTCAAACTGTAACAGAGTTAAAGGATGGAAAAGAAAAATCTTCCGAAAAAAAACTTTTCCCAGGATATGTACTTATACATATGGTTATGAATGATGATACATGGTATGTTGTAAGAAACACAAGAGGAGTTACAGGATTTGTAGGTCCCGGAAGCAAACCGGTTGCACTTACTATAGATGAGATATATAATTTAGGCTTGGAGGATATGATATCAAGAAATAATAAGAAGAAATTATTGATTGATTTTCATGTTGGAGATTTGATAGAAGTTATCAAAGGTCCTTGGGAAGGTACTATAAGTAAGATTGTAGCTATCAATGAAAATAGAAAGAATGTTTCTTTGAAGGTAGAAATGTTTGGTCGAGAAACGCAAATTGAAATAAATTTTTCTGATATAAAAAAATGTTAGAAATATATATTTATTATTAAACACGTGCTTCTATTGAAGTAAAACGTGGGAGGATTAAATCCGAAATTACCACAAGGAGGTGCCAAAATGGCAAAGAAAGTAACAGGTTATATAAAATTACAAATTCCGGCAGGTAAAGCGACACCGGCTCCACCTGTAGGTCCGGCATTAGGTCAACATGGTGTAAATATTGTTGAATTTACAAAACAATTCAATGCAAAGACAGCTGATCAGGGAGATCTTATTATTCCTGTAGTTATCACTGTTTATGCAGATAGAAGTTTTAGCTTTATTACTAAAACTCCTCCGGCAGCAGTTCTATTAAAGAAGGCATGTAATATAAAGTCAGGTTCAGGCGTTCCTAATAAAACTAAGGTTGCTACTATAAGCAAAGCTAAATTAGAAGAAATAGCGACTATGAAGATGCCTGATCTTAATGCTGCAAATATTGAAGCGGCTATCAGCATGGTTGCAGGTACTGCTCGTTCAATGGGAATAACAGTAGAGGACTAATTTAGGAGGAGAAAATAAGATGAAACATGGAAAAAGATATTTAGAAGCGGCTAAATTAGTTGATCGTGCAAATTTATATGATAGTACAGAAGCTATCTCACTTATTAAAAAAGTAGCAGTTGCAAAGTTTGATGAAACAGTGGAATTACATATACGTACCGGTTGTGATGGTCGTCATGCAGATCAACAGATTAGAGGAGCTGTAGTTTTACCAAATGGTACAGGTAAAAAGGTTCGTATTTTAGTATTTGCAAAGGGAGCAAAGGCTGATGAAGCACTTGCTGCCGGGGCAAATCATGTAGGTGGCGAAGAGCTTATTCCAAAGATTCAAAATGAAGGTTGGTTGGATTTTGATGTTGTTGTAGCTACACCTGATATGATGGGTGTTGTAGGACGTTTAGGAAAGGTGTTGGGACCAAAAGGACTTATGCCAAACCCTAAGGCCGGTACAGTTACTATGGATGTAACAAAAGCTATTGATGATATTAAAGCCGGTAAGGTTGAATATAGATTGGATAAAACCAATATAATTCACGTTCCAATAGGAAAAGCTTCATTTACACAAGAGCAACTTGGTGAAAATTTCAAGGCTATAATGGATGCTATTAATAGGGCTAAACCAAGTGCAATAAAGGGAGCATATTTAAAGAGTGCTATTTTAACTTCAACTATGGGTCCGGGAATCAGACTTAATGTTGCTAAGTTAATGGCATAATATTGACATTGGCTTTATATAATGTTAGTATAAATACAATAACTGCCAAAGACAGTAGGTGCCTAGTGCATAAGTTTTACGCCTACCGAGGAAGTATATACAATTTATTTGTTTTCTTGCCTCGTATCTTTTGCTACGAGGCTTTTTATATACTAATATAGCAGTTATATTCATTAAAAGAAGGAGGAATAAAAATGGCAAAGGTTGAGTTAAAGCAACCGGTAGTTCAAGAAATATCTGAACTTTTAAATGGTGCCGCTTCAGCAGTTGTTGTTGATTATCGTGGTTTAACCGTTGATCAGGATACACAGCTACGTAAAAATCTTAGAGAAGCAGGCGTTACTTATAAAGTATATAAAAATACAATGATTCGTTTTGCAACTAAGGGAACTGAGTTTGAAGGTTTAGATTCATATCTTGAAGGACCTACAGCTTTGGCAGTATCAAAGGATGATGCAACAGCACCTGCAAGAATTTTACAAAATTTTGCTAAGACAGCACCGGCATTGGAGCTGAAAGCAGGAGTGGTTGAAGGTACAGCTTATGATACAGACGGAATTAAATTAATAGCAGAGATACCATCAAGAGATGAGCTTCTTGGAAGACTTCTTGGAAGTATCAAATCCCCTATCAGCAATTTTGCACGTGTGCTTAATCAAATCGCTGATAAAAAAGAAGCATAGAATATAATATAAAAAATAAATAGATAATATGGAGGAATAAAAATGGCAAAGTTAACAACTGCAGAGTTTATAGAAGCAATTAAAGAATTATCAGTATTAGAACTTAATGAATTAGTAAAAGCTTGTGAAGAAGAATTTGGTGTATCAGCAGCGGCCGGAGTAGTAGTTGCAGCGGCAGGTGCAGGTGCAGGTGCACAAGCAGAAGAGAAAACAGAATTCGATGTAGAATTGACAGAGGTTGGTTCAGAAAAAGTTAAGGTTATAAAAGTAGTTCGTGAAGCAACAGGTCTTGGACTTAAAGAAGCAAAAGATTTAGTTGATGGAGCACCTAAGGTATTAAAATCAGAAGTTTCTAAAGAAGAAGCTGAAGAAATCAAAGCAAAGCTTGAAGCTGTTGGTGCTAAGGCTACACTTAAATAATATTAAAATAAAGGGATTTAGATTAAAGCTTGAGTTAAACTCTTATTATAAGATGAATTTAAGCTTTGTCTAAATCTTTTTTTGTATAAAAATAAACAAATGTCGCAATAATATTATTATGCAACATTTGTTTAGAAATTATTTTTTGAATATTTTTTTGAAAAATCCTTTTTTCTCCTGTGTGGCGACTATACCGCCTCTAACACTTTTTATTTCAGTTATATAAATACCACTTACAACAGCCTTAACCTCGGCTTTTGTAGGGAGTGATTTGAACACCTTTTCATCAGCCATGAGTGTCATTATCTTTGGACCAACTTTTGCTTTTACAATAGGTAATTTTGTAAAACGTAGATATTTAGGCATTTGTTCAAATACAATTTTTGGCAATCCGGATTCTTTTATTTTCATCTTTTTTTTATCAATAATAAGCATTGACACTATCTGCTTATGTGCTTCTATAGCTGCCTGCTGTTCATTTTGCTTAGCTTGTAATTTTTTACCGGCAAAATATAGAACAACCAGAGCAATAATTAAAATTAATAAGACTATCAAAAGAATAGTAAAAAATGTATGCAAATCAGTTCCTCCATATAAATTTATTTGAAATTACATTAACTTTAATATTATATCAGAAAAATAAAAAAAATCAAGTAAAAAGCTTGACGTCTAAAAAAAGCTATGCTAGTATGAAAGTTGCACTATTGTTGAAAATTATACTATCTTATATATAAGTATAATACATAATATTTATATATACAAGTGCTAAATTTATGAATAGGGGTGAAACGTCAATGGAAAAAAGCAAGATGCGTCCCGTTGAATCCGGAAAGAGCATGAGGATGAGCTTCTCTAAGCAAAAAGAAGTTCTGGAGATGCCGAATTTAATAGAAATACAAAAAGATTCATATAATTGGTTTCTTGAGGACGGACTAAAAGAGGTTTTTAAAGATATATTTCCTATAGAAGACTATGCTGGACATCTGAGTTTAGATTTTGTAGATTTTAGATTATGCAAAAATGAAGTGAAATATTCTATTGAAGAATGTAAAGAAAGAGATGCAACTTACGCAGCTCCATTAAGGGTAAAGGTTAGACTTATAAATAAAGACAAAGATGAGATTAACGAGCACGAAATATTTATGGGAGATTTACCACTTATGACCGATACAGGTTCATTTGTTATAAATGGTGCTGAACGTGTTATTGTTAGTCAGTTGGTACGTTCACCCGGAATATATTATACAGCAGCTCATGATAAAGTAGGTAAAAAGTTATATTCAAGTCAAGTTATACCTAATAGAGGAGCATGGCTTGAATATGAAACTGATTCTAATGATATATTTTATGTAAGAGTTGATAGAACAAGAAAGGTTCCTGTTACAGTTTTGATTAGAGCCTTAGGCGTAAGTAAAAATGAAGATATTATTGAATTATTTGGTGAAGAACCTAAGATTTTAGCCAGCCTTGAAAAGGATTCTACGGAAGATTTTGGTCAGGGTATTTTGGAATTATTTAAAAAAATACGTCCGGGTGAACCTTTATCTGTAGATAGTGCCAATAGTCTTTTAAATGGTATGTTTTTTGATGCCAGAAGATATGATTTAGCAAAGGTCGGCCGTTATAAATTTAATAAAAAGTTACATTTTTGTAACCGTATCACAGGTCATATTTTAGCAGAGGATGTTATAGATAATAACACCGGAGAAGTTATAGCGAGTGCCGGTGAAACTATAAATAAAGATTTGGCAAAAAAAATACAAGATTTAGCTATTGAATATGTTTGGATTGATGCAAATGATAGAAAAGTAAAAGTTTTATCAAATCTTATGGTAGATATTAGAGAATATATTGACATAGAAAATCCTGAAGAGATAGGAATAAGTGAATTGGTATATTATCCTAAATTAAAGGAATTAATGAAAGAAGAAAGTGAAAAAGAAGAGCTTTTAAAGCTTATTTCTAAAAATATATCAAAGCTGATACCTAAATATATAACAAAAGAGGATATATTTGCTACAATTAATTATAATATGTGTATTGAAGCAAATATGGGTAATTTGGATGATATAGATCATTTGGGAAACAGACGTATACGTGCCGTTGGAGAATTGCTGCAAAATCAATATAGGATAGGTCTTTCAAGAATGGAAAGAGTGGTAAGAGAAAGGATGTCAACTCAGGATATTGATGATATAATACCACAATCTTTAATAAATATTAAACCTGTAACGGCAGCTATAAAAGAATTTTTTGGAAGTTCACAATTATCACAATTTATGGATCAGAACAATCCTCTTTCCGAGCTTACACATAAAAGACGTTTGTCAGCCTTAGGACCGGGCGGACTTTCAAGAGATAGAGCAGGCTTTGAGGTTAGAGATGTTCATTATACACATTATGGACGTATGTGCCCTATAGAAACACCGGAAGGTCCAAACATAGGTCTTATAAATTCTTTGGCAAGCTTTGCAAGAGTAAATGAATATGGTTTTATAGAAGCACCATATAGAATAGTAGATAAAAGTATAGATCCTAAAAATCCTATAGTTACAGATGATGTAATTTATCTTACTGCCGATGAAGAGGATAATTATGTAGTAGCACAGGCTAATGAGCCATTGGATGAAAATGGACATTTTATTAATAATAATGTTTCAGGAAGATATAGAGATGAAACTTCAGAATTTCAAAAGAAAAATATAGATTTAATGGATGTTTCACCTAGAATGGTATTTTCTGTTGCAACAAGTATGATTCCTTTCCTTGAAAATGATGATGCCAACCGTGCCCTTATGGGTTCAAATATGCAACGTCAGGCAGTTCCATTAATGATAACTGAAACAGCTGTAGTAGGAACCGGTATGGAATCAAAGGCTGCTGTAGATTCAGGAGTTTGTGTTATTGCAAAGGCTTGCGGAGAGGTTATATACGTTTCAAGCTCAAAAATTATTATTCAAAGAGATGATAAGTCCGGAAAGGATGAATATAAATTAATAAAATTCAGCCGAAGCAACCAATCAAATTCATATAATCAGAAACCTATAGTATCTAAGGGAGATCATGTGGAGAAGGGTGAGGTGATTGCAGACGGACCTTCTACTCAGAATGGAGAGATTGCATTAGGTAAAAATCCTCTTATTGGATTTATGACATGGGAAGGTTATAATTATGAGGATGCTGTATTATTAAGTGAACGTTTGGTACAGGATGACGTATATACATCTATACATATAGAGGAATATGAAAGTGATGCACGAGATACCAAGCTTGGCTCTGAAGAAATCACAAGAGATGTTCCGGGCGTTGGTGATGATGCATTAAAGGATTTAGATGAAAGAGGTATCATTCGTATAGGTGCCGAGGTAAGAGCCGGAGATATATTGGTAGGTAAGGTAACTCCAAAGGGAGAAACCGAGCTTACTGCAGAAGAGCGTTTATTACGTGCTATATTTGGTGAAAAAGCCAGAGAGGTTAGAGATACTTCATTAAAAGTGCCACATGGTGCTTATGGAGTCGTTGTAGATGCAAAGGTATTTACAAGAGAAGCCGGAGATGAGCTTTCACCGGGTGTAAATGAAAAGGTTCGTATATATATAGCTCAAAAAAGAAAAATATCAGTTGGAGATAAGATGGCAGGACGTCATGGTAACAAGGGTGTAGTTTCAAGGGTACTACCTGTAGAAGATATGCCATTCTTACCAAATGGAAGACCGCTTGATATAGTATTAAATCCTCTAGGCGTACCATCACGTATGAATATAGGTCAGGTGCTTGAAATTCACTTATCCTTGGCTGCAAAGGCTTTAGGCTTTAATGTTGCAACACCTGTATTTTCAGGAGCAAGTGAAATAGATATTATGGATATCTTAGAGGTTGCAAATGATTATGTAAATACACCATGGTCTGAATTTAAGGAAAAATATGAAGGCTTATTGGAAGCTGATGTTATAGAATACTTATCTAAGCATTTGGATAATAGAGATTTATGGAAGGGTGTTGCTCTTTCAAGAGATGGTAAAGTAAGACTGAGAGATGGAAGAACAGGTGAATATTTTGATAGTCCCGTTACTATAGGTCATATGCATTATTTGAAGCTTCATCATCTTGTTGATGACAAAATTCATGCAAGATCTACAGGACCTTATTCACTTGTAACACAACAGCCACTTGGCGGTAAAGCACAATTTGGTGGACAACGTTTTGGAGAGATGGAAGTTTGGGCTTTGGAGGCATATGGTGCAAGCCATACATTACAAGAAATACTAACAGTTAAATCTGATGATGTCATAGGTCGTGTAAAAACATATGAAGCCATAATTAAAGGTAAAAATATTCCTGAAGCAGGAATTCCTGAATCCTTTAAGGTTTTATTAAAAGAATTGCAATCTTTAGGTCTTGATGTCAAAGTTCTTGGAGAAGACGGAGAAGAGGTAGAATTAAAAGAAACTACAGAAACTACTGATTATAGCTTGCGTTCTATTATAGAAGGTGATATTAAATATTCAGAAAATGATAAATTTAAAGTATCAGGATTTATAGAAAAAGAAATTGTCAATGATAAATTTGTTAATTCTGATAATGAAAATTTAGAAGATAAAAATTTAGATGATGAAGATAATGAAGAAACTTTTAATGAATAGAATATATGATATATAAAAGCTTTGGAATTTCTTAAGAGGAAGGGAGTATTTTCATGCCTGAAAATAAAGAAATATATCATCAAATATCTTTTGATGCTATACAAATAGGACTTGCTTCTCCTGAAAAAATATTAGAGTGGTCAAGAGGAGAGGTAAAAAAGCCTGAAACTATAAATTATAGAACTTTAAAGCCTGAAAAAGAAGGATTATTTTGTGAACGTATTTTTGGACCTAGCAGGGATTGGGAATGTAATTGTGGAAAATATAAAAAGATACGTTATAAAGGTGTTATTTGTGATAGATGTGGAGTTGAGATAACAAAAGCAAATGTAAGAAGAGAGAGAATGGGACATATACAATTAGCCGCTCCTGTTTCTCATATATGGTATTTTAAAGGAATACCTTCAAGGATGGGACTTATCTTGGATATATCTCCACGTGTTCTTGAAAAAGTATTATATTTTGCTTCATATATTGTTTTAGATCCTAAGGAAACAGGACTTTCTTATAAGCAAGTTTTATCAGAAAGAGAATATAGAGAAGCTATAGAAAGCTATGGCTATGGTTCATTTCAAGCAGAAATGGGTGCAGAAGCTATATATAAAATTTTGAAAAAAATAGATCTTGATAAGGATTCTGAAGAATTAAAAAAAGAACTTGTAAATGCAACAGGTCAAAAAAGAGCAAAAATTATCAAGAGATTAGAAGTAGTAGAGGCTTTTAGAAATTCAGGAAATAGACCTGAATGGATGATTATGACAGTTATTCCGGTTATTCCTCCTGATATAAGACCTATGGTGCAACTTGATGGTGGAAGATTTGCAACAAGTGATTTGAATGATTTATATAGAAGAATTATAAATAGAAATAATCGTTTAGCAAAGCTATTAGAGCTTGGGGCTCCTGAAATTATTATTAGAAATGAAAAACGTATGCTTCAAGAGGCTGTAGATGCTTTGATAGATAATGGAAGACGAGGAAGACCGGTTACAGGTCCGGGAAATAGGGCTTTAAAGTCATTATCAGATATGTTAAAGGGTAAGCAGGGACGTTTCCGTCAAAATCTACTTGGAAAACGTGTTGATTATTCAGGAAGATCCGTTATAGTTGTCGGTCCTGAGTTGAAAATTTATCAATGTGGACTCCCAAAAGAAATGGCTATAGAATTATTTAAGCCTTTTGTTATGAAAGAATTGAATGCAAGGGGAATTGCACAAAATATAAAAGCTGCTAAAAAGATGGTTGAAAGACTTAAAAGCGAAGTATGGGATGTCCTGGAGGATGTAATTAAAGAGCATCCTGTTATGCTAAATAGAGCTCCTACCTTGCATAGACTTGGTATACAGGCATTTGAGCCTATTTTAGTAGAGGGTAAAGCTATTAAGCTACATCCTCTTGTATGTACAGCATTTAATGCAGACTTTGACGGAGATCAGATGGCTGTACATTTACCTTTGTCAGTTGAAGCACAAGCTGAATGCAGATTTTTGCTACTTTCACCTAATAACCTCTTAAAGCCATCTGATGGTGGACCTGTTGCAGTTCCATCACAGGATATGGTTTTAGGTATTTATTATTTAACACAAGAAAGACCAAATGCACTAGGAGAAGGAAAATGCTTTAAGAATATAAATGAAGCTATACTTGCCTATGATAATAAGGCTATAACTTTGCATTCTCGTATCAAAGTTAGACTTAGTAAAAAATTAGCAAATGGAAGTGTTATTTCAGATATTATTGAAACTACAGTAGGAAGATTATTATTTAATGAGATAATACCACAGGATCTTGGATTTGTAGATAGAAGTATAAAGGGTAACGAGCTTAAATTGGAAATAGATTTTCTTGTTAAGAAAAAGCAATGTAAACAAATATTGGAGAAGGTTATTAATGTACATGGTTTATCGAAGACAGCAGAGGTGTTGGATGATATAAAGAGAATTGGATATAAATTTTCTACCATTGCATCTATGACTGTTTCAGTTTCTGATATGACAGTACCTGAAAGTAAAAAAGAGCTTATTAAAAATGCACAAGCCACAGTTGATTTAATTTCTAAGGATTTTAGAAGAGGTTTATTGACAGAGGAAGAAAGATATAAAAGAGTTATTGAAACATGGAAGGATACTGATACACAACTTACACATGATTTGTTAACAGGATTGGATGCCTATAATAACATATTTATGATGGCAGATTCAGGAGCCAGAGGTTCAGATAAGCAGATTAAACAGCTTGCCGGTATGCGTGGTCTTATGGCAGATACAACAGGTCATACTATAGAATTACCTATCAAATCTAATTTCCGTGAAGGCTTGGATGTATTGGAATATTTTATTTCAGCTCATGGAGCTAGAAAAGGTTTGTCAGATACAGCTCTTCGTACAGCGGATTCAGGTTATCTTACAAGAAGGCTGGTAGATGTTTCACAGGATTTGATAGTTAGAGAGCTGGATTGTCAGGAAGGTAAAGAGATACCATTTGTAGAAATAAAAGCTTTTACAGATGGAAAAGAAGTAATAGAGAGCTTGAAGGAAAGAATAACAGGCAGATATATAGCTGAAACTATTATAGATCCTGATACTAATGAGCTTATTGTGAAAGCAAATCATATGGTAACTCCAAAGCGTGCAGAAAGGGTTATGCAGGTCTTAGAAAAATTAGGTAGAAATAGTGTTAAGATTAGAACTGTCTTATCCTGCAAATGTCATTCGGGAATTTGTACTAAATGCTACGGTGCAAATATGGCAACAGGTCAGGCGGTACAAATAGGTGAAGCTGTAGGTATTATAGCTGCACAATCCATTGGTGAACCGGGAACACAGCTTACAATGAGAACCTTCCATACAGGAGGTGTTGCAGGTGGAGATATTACCCAAGGTTTGCCTCGTGTTGAAGAATTATTTGAAGCTAGAAAGCCAAAGGGATTAGCTATTATTTCTGAATTTGCCGGAAGAGTAGAGGTTAAAGATAGTAAAAAGAAAAGAGAAATAATTGTATATAATGTCGATACAGATGAAAGTAAAGCTTATCTTATACCATATGGTTCAAGGATTAAGGTTGTTGACGGTCAAATGATAGAAGCCGGTGATGAGCTTACTGAAGGTAGTGTAAATCCTCATGATATATTAAAAATCAAGGGAACTAAGGCTGTTAAAGACTATATGATACAAGAGGTTCAAAGAGTTTATCGTTTGCAAGGTGTTGAAATTAATGATAAGCATATCGAGGTTATTGTTAGACAAATGTTAAAGAAGATAAAGATAGAAGAAAGTGGTGATTCATTGGTATTACCCGGAGTTTCTATGGATGTCTTGGAATTTAATGATATGAATGAAAAGCTTATTGAAGAGGGGAAAAATCCTGCTATAGGAAAGCAGGTTATGCTTGGAATAACAAAGGCTTCTCTTGCAACAGATTCATTCTTGTCAGCCGCTTCTTTCCAAGAAACAACAAAGGTTTTGACTGAAGCCGCTATAAATGGAAAGACAGATAAGCTTATAGGTTTGAAGGAGAATGTTATAATAGGTAAACTCATTCCTGCCGGTACCGGTATGAAGAGATATAAAAATGTAGCTCTTAGTACAGATAATGAGTTGGAAGAAGAAATAGATTTAAATATTGAATAATATATTATAAAAGGTGGTGTTGTAAGTAGATTTAAACTATTTTGCAACACCACTTTTATTTGATTATTTTTTGCACTTAAATTTTTATTGTGCCAAGATAAATAAAAATCAGCATTAACTTGAAGTTTATGTATGAATAATATATACTAAAAAGATAAAAAAATAAAATTTTGACAAAGTTAGGAAAAAATTCATATGAGAAGTCCGGCAGAAAAGCTTTTTGATGGCGGGAAAAAGAGTAATATTATAGGTTTATTTATTATGCTGGTCATAACTATTTTAATGATTATTGCTATTATACCTATAAGTAAATATGTTAAAGGCTTGGGAAGAGTCAAGGGTACTGTTGAACAATATACACAAGGAACATATACTGCCGGTGCTAATAGCTTTGGTGGAGAGATTAAGACAACAATAAAGGTAAGTAAAAAGGATATAGAGGATATTAAAGTAGAAGCTAAAAATGAAACTCCTGATATAGGAGCTAAGGCAATAGCTACTTTAAAGAAAGAAATTTTAAAAAATCAAAGTGCGGATTTTGATGCTATAGCAGGTGCTACAATCAGTTCAGAAGGGCTTAGATTAAGCTTAAAAAAAGCTTTAGCAATGGCAAAAAATGATCAGGAAGAGTTAAAGAAATTAGAAGAAGAGGATACAAAGTCAAAAGCTACTTCACATGATTCAAATTCAGGAGCAAAAGATACTATTTCAAGTGCTACTAATGATGATACAAATATATCTACAGATAAGCAAAATGAAGAATTAAGTGCAGATATAGTAGTAATTGGTGCAGGTGGAGCAGGAATGACTTCAGCTATAGAGGCTGTGCAAAGTGGTGCAAAAAATGTAGTAATATTGGAAAAAATGCCTAATACAGGTGGAAATACTGTTCGTGCCACAGGTGGATTAAATGCAGCAGGAACAAAGTATCAAGAAAAAGAGGGTATTGTTGATAGTGTTGATTTATTTGTAGAAGACACTATGAAAGGTGGAAAAAACTTAAATAATATAGATTTAGTTAGAGTAATGGCAGAAAAATCAAAGGATGCTGTTGACTGGGTTAATGAGATAGGTGGAGATTTAGCTGTAGTTGGGCAATTCGGAGGAGCAAGCGTTAAACGTATTCATAGACCTTCAGATACATCAGCTGTTGGTCCTATGTTAGTAAAAACTTTAAATAAAAAACTGGAGGAATTAAAAGTTCCTGTCTTATTAGATACAAAGGCAACTCATATAGTGCTTAAGGATAATAAGATAAGTGCAGTAAAAGCAGTTGATAAAGATAATAAAGAAATTACAATTAATACTAAAGCAGTTATCTTAGCAACCGGAGGTTTTGGTGCAAATCAAGAAATGGTAGTAAAATATAAAGCCGATTTAGCAGGATTTTCTACTACTAATCATAAGGGTGCAACCGGTGACGGTATAAATATGGCTTTAGAGCTGGGAGCAGGTTTAGTTGATATTGACCAAATACAAACTCATCCTACAGTAAATCCTGAAACAGGGACTATGTATACAGAAGCAGTAAGAGGAAATGGTGCAATTCTTATAAATAAAGAAGGCAAAAGATTTGTAAATGAATTAGAAACAAGAGATAAGGTTTCTGCCGCAATATTAGCACAAAAAGATAAAGTTGCTTATATGGTATTTAATCAAGCTGTAAGAGATTCTTTAAAGGCTATTGAAAAATATATAAAAGCAGGCATTGTTACAGAAGCTAAAGATTTATCTGAGTTAGCAGGTAAAATAGGTGTTGATGAAAAAAATCTTAAGGAAACACTTAAAAATTATAGTTCTTATAAGCTTGAAGGTAAGGATAAGGAATTTGATAGAAAGAGTATGGAACAAGGTTTGGAAGAAGGTCCATTCTATGCAGCTTTATGTGTTCCGGCTATACATCATACTATGGGCGGTGTAAAAATAGATACCGATACACAAGTTTTAAAAGAAGATAATAGTGTAATAAAAGGCTTGTATGCAGCAGGAGAAGTTACTGGAGGCGTACATGGTGCTAATAGATTAGGAGGAAATGCTGTAACTGACATAGTTGTTTTTGGTCGAATAGCAGGTGAAAATGCACATAAATATGTGATGCAAAATGGTGGAGTTACACAAGCAAGTATTGAGGTTAATAAGAATTCTAAGGATGAACAAGTAAAACCGGAAAAACAAGGTAATTTTAAGGATGGCAAGTATGAAGGCAGTGCAAAGGGTATGAATGGTGATGTTAAAGTAGAAGTTATAGTTAAAGATAGTAATATAATTTCTATAGAATTAAAAGAGCATAATGAAACACCCGGTATATTTGAAAGAGCACAAAAGGATGTTATTGCAAATATAATAAAGAAACAAGATACCAATGTTGATGTTGTATCAGGAGCAACTAAGACTTCAAATGCTATTATAAATGCGACTAATAAAGCATTAAATATAAAATAAAAATAAAAATAAAAATATAAATATAAATATAAATATAAATATAAAAAGGCTTATATATGTATAAAATAGTTAAGGTAAGGCTATTATATGTAAGTCTTTTTTATTAGTTTAAATTTTTTAGCTTCTTGAGCTTGTAAGAAATAAATTATTTATTGACAGTAATAGATTTTATTGAATTTATATTTTTATGATTTACTTGATTTAAAAGAGTATTACTAAAAATAGACATCTTATAAAAATGTATGAATAAGTAGCTTACTTCAGTAAATATAATTATTTTATCATATATTAAAAAATATCAAATAAAAAGAACTGATCTTTTTATTTGATTATAAATCAATATTTTAAGATCAGTTCAAAGTTAATATTTATACAACACCCTGTGCAATCATAGCAGAGGCTACTTTTTCAAAGCCTGCAATATTTGCACCTGCAACATAATTTCCTGCAACATTGTATTTTTTAGCTGCTGTATCAACTTTTATAAATATATTTTTCATAATATCTTGTAATTGTTTGTCAACTTCTTCAAAACTCCAAGATAATCTCATAGCATTTTGACTTTGCTCCAAGCCGGATACTGCAACACCACCTGCATTTGAAGCTTTACCCGGCATAAATAAAACACCATGCTCTTGTAGATATTTGGTAGCTTCAAGTGTAGTTGGCATATTAGCTCCTTCTGCTACTGCAAAGCAAGAATTTTTTACTAATGCCTTTGCACCTTCAAGATCCAATTCATTTTGAGTTGCACAAGGTAGGAAAATATCACATTTTATATTCCAAATACCTTTACCCTCTGTATATTTTGCACCTTTTACCAATTTTGCATATTCACTTATACGTAGGCGTTTTACTTCTTTTATATCTTTTACTATATCTAAATTAATTCCATTTTCATCATAGATATATCCGTTTGAATCACATAAAGCAACAACCTTAGCACCTAATTGGATACATTTTTCTACAGCATAGATAGCAACATTTCCTGAACCTGTAACTACTACGGTTTTTCCTTTTATTTCCTTTCCATTTGCCTTACACATTTCATCTAAAATATAAACAAGACCGTAGCCTGTTGCTTCAGTTCTTGCAAGTGAGCCTCCAAAAGGAATACCTTTACCTGTTAAAACGCCCTCAAAACTATTTTTGAGACGTTTATATTGTCCGAAAAGATAAGCAACCTCTCGACCACCGACACCTATATCACCTGCCGGAACATCTATATCTTTTCCAATATATTTAGAAAGTTCAGTCATAAAGCTTTGACAGAAAGCCATAATTTCTCTATCAGACTTACCCTTAGGATTAAAATTTGAACCACCTTTACCACCACCCATTGGAAGTCCGGTAAGAGAATTTTTAAATGTTTGTTCAAAGCCCAAAAATTTTAAAATTGATCGATTTACAGTAGGATGAAATCTTAAACCACCCTTATAAGCTCCGATAGAGTTGTTGAATTGTACTCTATAGCCTTTATTTACTATAACCTTTCCTGAATCATCTACCCAAGGAACTTTGAAAGATATAATTCTATCCGGTTCAACCAATCTTTCTAAGATACCATTTTTTGAATATAAATCTTCATTTGCATTAATAACAAGTTTTAAAGAGTCTAAAACTTCTTTTACTGCTTGATGAAATTCTAATTCTCCGGGATTTTCCAAAACAACCTTCTCATATATGCTATCTACGTATGACATAAAAAAACCTCCTAAAAAAAATATAAAAAAGAGCAAGGAAAATATATAAGCTTCCTTGCTCTTTTCGTATTATAATTTAAAGTTATAATATTGTCAATATACTATTTTAAAAAATTCTCCATGCAACTATAAAATTCCTTTGCCACCATCCGCCTAAGGATCTGCTTACAACATGACCATTAGATGATGAAGCATCTATAACACCGCCTCCGCCTGTAGCAATACCAACATGACCTCTAACAACAACAATATCTCCGGCTCGTATATCGGAAAAATTGCTTATACGAGTATATTTACCAACAGTACGCCATCCATAGCTTGTAATATAGGATTGACTTACACCTGCATGATTTAGGCACCAATATACAAAACCTGAGCAGTCAAAAGCGTTAGGCCCCTTAGCACCCCAGATATAAGGCTTACCAAGTTTTGATGATGCAACACTTAACAAGCTGTTAACACTTGCACTGTCGGCTGCGTGAATAGGTCTATTATTAACACCCTTTTTATTTTTATTATTTTTTCCTGCAAGTATAGAATTATTATTTTGGCTTCTTCTACTTGGAGCTAAAGCTTTTTTAGCATTAGGATCATTTAATTTTGCTAATGTATTTGGACCGGCTTTACCATCTACAGAAAGTCCGTTTCTTCTTTGAAAATCCTGTATTGCATTTTTGGTATTTTCACCATAATAATCATCTATATTTCTAAGATATTTTAGTTGCTTAAGTTTTTCCTGAATATTTCTAACTTGAAAACCGCTATCACCTATATCAAGACTGTTTGATTGGGCTTCATTCGACATAAGCTTACTTCTGGTTTCAGGACCGAGATATCCATCTTCTACAATGTCATGTTTTGATTGGAATCTTTTGATAGCTTCTACCGTATCTGTACCGTAGCTACCATCAGGTATGGATGTAAGATATCCAAGTTCCATCAGTCTTTCCTGTGCTACCTTTACAATTTCACTTTTTTCACCGAAAGCTGAAATATTTGCTTTTACATTTTCACTATAAAGCTTTTCTGTAGTTTGTTTTCCAACCTTTCCATCTACAGCTAAATCATTTGATTCTTGGAAATGCTTGATTGCATCTTCTGTTTCCTGATTAAAGTTTCCATCTATTTGAGCTTCTCTTGCAAGATATCCAAGAGCATATAATCTTTTTTGTATTGCCCTAATATCTTCACCGACATCACCTATTTGTGCAAGATAAGTAGGAGCATCATCTGATAAAAGTTCTTTTAATGTTGCAGGACCGATTATACCGTCTTGAGCAATTTCAGGCTTTTGCCTTTTTATTTGTCTTTGGAAAATCTTTATAGCTGATTGAGTAACAGGACCATAAAAATCTGTTGGCTCATCATCATCCATAAAGTTAAGTTCCATAAGCTTTTCTTGTATTTGTGCTATAAGCCAGTGCCGTTCGCCACCTCTAAAATATTCAGGTATAGGTTCCTTGGAAGGTACTTCTATATCAACAGCAGGAAACAAGGGAGTGTCAATACCTATGTAAGTTGCTTTATTTATTTTTTGAGCTTCAGAAGAGCTGGCTATAACTAATGTTTTCTTTTTGTTGTTTTTAACTATATTTAATATAAATATTGATATAATAGCAAATATTATTAATGAGATAAATATACTAATAATAAGCATTCTATTTTTTATAAATTTTTTTGACATGAATAAAAACTTCCTAATTATAATTTTTAAAACTTTTGTAATATATATGTAATAAGATAACATTAAAATATAAAAAAGTCTAATGAAAAAAGTATGAACAAAATGTGTACTTAATAATAAATATTTAATATGCTATTTAAGCAAATTACTAAGCTTAATAAAATTTTCCAGACTAAGACATTCACCACGTATATTTAAGCTTAAATTAAGTATATTTAATGCTTTTGCAATTTGTTCTTTCGATATATTCAAATCTGAAAAGTTTGATATTGAATTTTGCAAAGTTTTCCTTCTTTGCATAAAAGCGGCCTTAATTATTTTAAACAAAAATTTTTCGTCTATCGGCTT
>CAMQCZ010000009.1 GCA_946999385.1 uncultured Lachnoanaerobaculum sp. | reverse complement strand
GAAAGCCTTATAGAAAATGCAGAAGAACTAACAGATGAAGAAATAAAAATTCTACTAGAAGAAGCAACAAAGACAAAAGAATTTAAAGAAACACTAAAAATAATGAGAGAAAATCAAGAAAAATAAAATAATTAAATCACCCTTAGATTTTCTAAGGGTGAAATTATACACCCTAAAGGGTGCTTGCATCCTGCCGATTTGGATCAGTTCCAAGTGGGACACATAAAAAACTAATTACTGTCTAAATAAATACTAACGCAAGCACAAGTATAAAATAGGCTAAAGTGACTTATCAGCCTATTTATGATATAATATATCTTAACAATAAAACGGATAAGGGGTAATAATATGGCAATTTCTTATAAACCATTATGGCACTTATTGGTAGAAAGAGAAATGAACAAAGAAGACTTAAAAAGAGCTGCAAACATAACAAGCAACATAGTTTCAAGAATGAGCAAAAACTCTTATGTGAACTTAGAGTCACTAGAAAAGATTTGCTTAGCATTGGATTGCAGAATTGAAGATGTTATAGAAATTCATAGAAATGAGGTGGAATAAAATTGGTAAATCTATCACAAATCAGAAGAGCATACAGAAGCTCTCATTAGAATAGAGGTTTGATATGAAATTATATTCAGATATGAAAATTAAAATATGGCTTGATGATATTAGACCGGTTCCTTTAGGATATGAAGGTGCTAAGTCTGTTGAAGAGGCAATTAGCTTAATTGAAGAAATTGAAGAATCAGGTGGAGAGATTGAATTATTGGATCTTGACTATGATTTAGGTGATTATGCTAAGTATGGTGGAAATGCTATTAAGCTTCTTGACTACTTAGTAGAAAGAGAAACATTTTATACAGTCAAGATTCATACAGATAATCCAATAGGGCGTGCTAATATGGAACAAATGATAGAAGCTTATTGGGAATGACATTATTTCAGTCTGCTTAGGAATAAAAAGGATGATTTATATAACAGTGATATATATGATGAATCTGGATATTTTTCAAATAAAGTTACGAGAAAATGATTATGTAATTGTTTGTGGAGATTTGGAACTTTATTGATACAACATTAATTAAGAAAGAAGAAAGCTACTTAATAAAAAGTAGCTTTTTAATTTTAAAAAGCAGCTAAAATCAAGGCTTTTAGTTAATAAATTAAAAAAATAAAAAGGGCTTGTTAGTATCACCTAACTCATGTATAATATAATTATAGACGGATGTGTCTGTAAAAAAGGGAGGTGAAAGATGTGTCTATTGTAAAAAAGTCAAGTTGCTCATAAAGAAAATTATAGACTTTGTTATAAAGGTAAAAAATCCTTATATAAAATAATGTAAGAAAGTGATAGGATGAGTATTTTAATCATTAAAATATCAAATTCAGAGATCCGGATTTTTAATATTATAAAGCTACCAAGATTAAAAAAATATAAGATAGAGTGAATAAGCTGATAAATAATAAGACTGTCATTATTCTTTTCATAGCTTTAATTTATTGGAAATGTAGATAAATTGAGCGTTTTATGATAAATATTTTTAAAATTTTAAAAATCATGATGAAGTAAAAAAATATAAAAATTATATCAAGCTCTTATTAAAAAATTAGAATTAGGAGAAGAGTTTAATTATTGTAAGGAGGATAGATATGAAAGAAAATAAATTGAAAATAAGAGATTTAGTTACAATAGGTGTATTTGCGGTCATTTATTTCGTTGTAATGTTCGCTGTAGGAATGATTGGTATGGTACCGATTTTATTTTTAATTTACCCGACAATACTGGGTATTGTAACAGGAACAATCATTATGCTCTTTATGGCAAAGGTGCAAAAGCCATGGGGTTTATTTATACTGGGTATACTTTCTCCATTATTTATGTTTGTTATGGGACATACTTATGTAGTAGCAGTCCATGCTATCGTTATTATGTTTATTGCTGAGATGATTAGAAAAGTAGGAAATTATAATTCTCTTAAATATAATATATTTGCTTTTGCAATTTTTAATACATGGATTTGCGGTTCTTTGATGCAAATGCTTTGGGCTAAAGAAAAGTATATTAAATTATCAATGATGATGGGTAAAGAATATGTTGATGCCTTGGAACGTCTTATTACCTATCCACATATGCTATTAGTATATTTAGGTGCTATTATTGGTGGAATTATTGGAGCATATATAGGAAAGAGTTTACTTAAGAAGCATTTTAATAAAGCAGGTATCGTGTAATGTTGACTATTAAAAATAGCAGATTAAATCCAAATCCCATAACGAAAATTTTCGTTGTGGGATTACTGGGCTTAACTGTTTTGCACTCAATGCCATACATATTCGAATGGATAATAATTTTTATTATTTCTACTATGTATTTTGTAAATGGATTTAGAAAGGATGCAGTAAAAAATATCATATTTTTTGCTATTTTATTTCTTGCACCAAATTTCAAAATGCTGGCTCAGCTGCCACTTATTATTAAGATGTTCTTTTCGTTAATTTTTTTACTTCGTATGTTTTATCTTCCTTATGTTGCCGGAAAATTTTTAATTAGAACATCTGATGTCGGCAGTATTATTTCATCTATGGATTTGTTGAAAATACCGAATTTAATATCTATTCCTGTAGCTGTGATGTTTAGATTTTTCCCATCTTTCATTGAAGAAAAGCATCATATAAAAATGGCAATGAAAATAAGGGGTATTAAAATAAAAAATCCTTTTAAATATTTAGAATATATTCTTGTACCACTTTTAATCATTTCATCAAATATTGCTGATGATATATCTAAAGCAGCTGAAACAAAGTGCATTGCAAATCCTATAAAAAAAACACGATATGTTTCACTGAAGGCACAACTGATTGATTTTATATATGGATTAACAATAACAGTAACGGTTATAGGAGGCTGGATATGCTTGAAATAAAAAATCTTTCCTTGTTGTATGAAAAAAATAAGAGAGTACTTGATAATATCTCTATGGAAATTTCTGATGGAGAGTGTATTTTGCTTACAGGTGAAAGCGGAAGCGGTAAATCTTCTATCGTAAATTCTATTAACGGTTTAGCACTTGCCTATGAAAACGCCGAAAGTACCGGAAGTATAAGAGTAAATGGTAATGAAATAAAGAGTTTGGAGCTATATGAAATATCCTTAATGATTGCAAGCGTTTTTCAAAATCCTAAAACTTATTTTTTTAATGTAAATACTACATTGGAACTTTTATTTTATTTGGAAAATATAGGCTTAAGCAGAAAAGAGATGGATTTACGTATGGAAGAGATGCTAAAAATATTTCATATAGAGCATTTGCTTGAGAGAAGTATTTTTGAATTATCCGGTGGAGAAAAGCAAATTTTATGTGTGGCTTCCTGCTACATCTCAGGGTGTAAGATTATAGTACTTGATGAACCCTCATCTAATCTTGATTATATACATATTGATATTCTAAAAAAAATGTTAAAAATTTTAAAAGAAAAAAAGAGAACACTTATTCTTGCAGAGCATCGAATTTATTACCTAATGGATTTGGTGGATCGAATCTATTTCATTAAACAAGGAAGGATTGAAAATGTTTTTACAAAGGAGAAATTTCTTTCCATAGAAAGGTCTTATTTGACCGATTTAGGACTTCGTTCAGTACAAAGAACTATTTTAAAAAATAATAGAATGGAACAAGGCAATGCTTTAATAATCAAAAAAATTAAACTTGATTTTAAAGATAAAGGCAAGCTGATATTGGAAAATATAGGCTTTGATTTAGGAAAGATTTATGGCATTGTTGGAAAAAATGGTTGTGGTAAGTCAACTTTTCTAAGAGTAATGACAGGACTAAATAAGAAGGATAAAGGTGAAATATTTTTTCATGATATAAAGCTAAGTGAAAAAGAAAGACTGAAAAATTCAGCCTTAGTTATGCAGGATGTTAACCATCAACTTTTTGCCACATCTGTAGAAGAAGAGCTAAAACTTGGAGTTAAGGCTTTGAAACAAGATAAAATAGATAGAGTGCTTAAAGGGCTTGGACTTATTCAGTTAAGGGATAGACATCCTATGAGTTTATCAGGAGGAGAAAAGCAAAGAGTTGCAATAGCTTCAGTTTTATGTAAAAATTCAAGCTTTATATATTTTGACGAACCGACAAGCGGGATGGATTATAAAAATATGTTGAAAATTTCAAAACTGATAAAAGAAATGAAAACAAAAAATAATATTATATTTATTGTTTCTCATGACATTGAATTTTTAAATATGACAACGGATTATAATCTTTTCTTAGAGAGTTTTAGAATATAAATAAATAAGCCTTTACTATACGAGTATTTTTACAGTATAAAACTATATAATTAATTAGTATTTTGAATTATATAGTAGGCATATTAAAATTGGATTCTTTATTATTTAGGAGCTTGCTAAAATATTAAATTTATGATACAATACTTAGCCAGTGGATTAAGTTAAAATAAAAAATATAAGCTGATTATAATCAGTGGAGGAAAGCTATGAATCTATTTTTGACAATTATTTATATTATAATTTGTGCAATTTTAACCTTTGTTGTTTTAGGACAGGAAGGAAATTCTCAAGGCCTTGGGGCTGTTAACGGTGTGGCAGATACATACTGGGGTAAGAATAAAGGAAGATCGATGGAGGGCTTTTTAGAAAAGCTGACTGCTATTGGGGCTGTACTATTTATAGTTATAGCTTTTATTTTAAATATTGTTAAATAATAAATTGCCACTCATCGGAGTGGTATTTTTATTATTAATAAATGGATATGCTAAAGAGGTAAAATGAGTAAAAAATCTAAAAATAAAAAAAAGATAAAAACATATATTGGTACATATATATCAAATAAAAAAGGCTTTGGATTTATAAAGAATGATGAGCTTGATAGAGATATTTTTATAGCTAATACTAAAAATAATACAGCACTTGATGGGGATATTGTAGAATTTATAATTGAAATAGATAATACTAATAAGCTTGATAAAAAAAGCGAAGGTGTTATAACTAAAATTATAGAGCGTAAGAATAAGAAAATTGTTGGAATATATCAAAAAAGTAAAAATTTTGGATTTCTTATACCGGATAATAAAAATATATCAAGAGATATTTTTATACCTAAAAAATTTGAAAATGGAGCAAAGGATAGAGATAAAATTGTAGTAGAGGTTTATGATTTTGGAAGTGAAAATAAAAAGCCACAAGCTAAGGTTATTGAAATTTTAGGCTCTTATAAAGATAAGGGAGTTGATATACTTAGTATAGCTAAGGCTTATGATTTTAATATAGATTTTTCTAAAAAGATTAAGAAGGAATTAACTAATATAAATCAAAAAGTATCCTTAGATGAGTTGAAATATAGAAAAGATTATAGAGATATATTAACTATTACGATTGATGGCGAGGATGCAAAGGATTTGGATGATGCTATAAGCTTATCCTATGACGGTAAGATTTGGACTTTATATGTTCATATTGCGGATGTAAGTCATTATGTAAAAGAAGCTTCTCAGCTTGATAAAGAAGCAATTAAAAGAGGAACAAGTATTTATTTGGTTGATAGAGTAATACCTATGCTACCAAAAGAATTAAGTAATGGAATATGTTCTTTGACTGCCAAAAAAGATAGATTGTGTCTTAGTTGTATCATGAATATAGATCAGGCAGGTAATTTGATTTCACATGAGATTTGTGAATCTGTCATCAATGTTGACTATAGATTATCTTATAAAGAAGTTTATAATATTTTGAAAAATGATAATAAAGAATTAAAATTAAAATACAAAGAATGTATAGAATTATTTTATAATATGGAAAATTTATCATCAATAATAAGAAAAAATAGAGAGAAAAGAGGAGCTATTGATTTTGATTTTCCTGAAACAAAGGTTATTTTAGATAATGATGGTAAGGTTATAGATTTAAGACCATATGATAGAAATGTTGCAACTAAAATAATAGAAGATTTTATGATTTTTACTAATGAAACTATTGCAAGTGAATATTTCTTTAAGGAATTGCCATTTGTTTATAGAGTACATGAAAAACCTGATCCTGACAAAATGCAGGCTTTATCTATATTTATTAATAATTTCGGCTTTACATTAAAAAATAAAAAAGGGCAAATTTATCCTAAGGATTTACAAAATTTATTAAATAAGCTTGAGGGTAGTCCTAAACAAAGTATGATTAGTGCTATTATTTTAAGGAATATGAAAAAAGCTAGATATCAAACGGATTGTATAGGACATTTCGGTCTTGCAAGTAAATGCTATACACACTTCACTTCTCCTATAAGAAGATATCCTGATTTGCAAATACATAGAATAATAAAAGAAAATATAAATCAGAGCTTAAATGAAAAACGTATAGAGCATTATGAAAAAATATTAGAAGATATAGCATTTACTTCATCAGAAAAAGAAAAGCAGGCAGAAGAAGCCGAAAGAGAAAGTATAAAATATAAAAAATGTGAATATATGCTTAAATTTATAGGAGAAGAATTTGAAGGTGTAATTTCAGGAGTAACAAAATATGGATTTTATGTAGAACTTGATAATACTGTTGAAGGTTTAGTACATATTGCCGGTTTGTCTAATGATTATTATAATTATGTAGAGGATGAATATAAAATTATAGGAAATATGACTAAAATAAGCTATAGTATAGGTGAACGAGTTTTAATCAGTGTAGAAAATGTAGATAAAATGAGTAAAACAATAGATTTTAAATTATTAAAAAAATGTATTAAAGGGTAAATTTATGTCAAATAGAATAAAATTAATTTCAAATAATAAGAAGGCATATTTTGATTATTTTGTATTAGATAAATATGAAGCAGGTATAGAATTATTTGGAACAGAAGTAAAATCAATTCGTTTAGGACAATGCTCTATTAAAGAAGCCTTTATAAGAATAGATAAGGATATGGAAATATATATTATGGGAATGCATATAAATCCATATGAAAGAGGAAATATATTTAATAAAGATCCCTTGCGTGTTAGAAAGCTTTTGTTACATAAGTATGAAATAAGAAAGCTATCTTCTAAATTGAGCGAAAATGGTTTAACATTAGTACCATTACAAGTTTATTTAAAAGATGCTCTGGTTAAAGTGGAAATAGGACTATGTAGAGGAAAGAAAAATTATGATAAAAGAGAAAGCATAAAACAAAGAGATTCAAAAAGGGATATAGAAAAATATATAAAAAATAAATCCAATAATTTCGGAGGATAAAAATTTGAATTTTAGTGAAGTAAAGAAAAGAAGAACATTTGCTATAATTAGTCATCCTGATGCAGGTAAGACTACTCTTACTGAGAAGTTTTTATTATATGGTGGGGCTATTAATTTAGCCGGAAGTGTAAAGGGAAAAAAAACAGGAAAGCATGCAATAAGTGATTGGATGGGAATAGAAAAAGAAAGAGGTATTTCTGTTACATCATCTGTTATGCAATTTAATTATAATGATTTTTGTATCAATATCTTGGATACGCCGGGACATCAGGATTTTTCAGAGGATACATATAGAACCTTAATGGCGGCAGATTCTGCTGTAATGGTAATAGATGCAGGTAAGGGAGTAGAAGCACAGACAATAAAATTATTTAAGGTTTGTGTCATGAGAAATATACCTATATTTACATTTATTAATAAATTAGATAGACAGTCAAAGGATCCATTTGAATTATTAGATAATATAGAAGAGGTATTAGGTATAAGAACCTGTCCTATTAATTGGCCTATATCCTGTGGTAAGGATTTTAGAGGAGTTTATGATAGAAAAGAAAAGCTTGTACATACATATAAGGCAAATTTGGGAGGAATGAAGGAGCTTGATAGTGATATTATTTCTCTGGATGATAAAAAATTGGAAGAAAGTATATCTTCAGAAAATTATAAAAAACTTATTGAGGATATAGAATTATTGGACGGAGCAAGTGATGAATTTGATTTTGACAAAGTTTCCAACGGGAAATTGAGTCCTGTATTTTTCGGCTCTGCTCTGACAAATTTCGGTGTTGATATATTTTTAGAATATTTCTTGAAAATGACATCTTCTCCACTTAGTAGAAATACAAAGGATGGTAAGGTATTTCCAATGAAAGATGATTTCTTTTCTGCATTTGTTTTTAAAATACAGGCTAATATGAACAAAGCACATAGAGATAGAATAGCATTTATGAGAATTTGTTCAGGAGAATATTTTCCCGGTATTGAGGTTAGGCATGTACAAGCTAATAGAAATATAAAATTAAATCAATCTACACAAATGATGGCTGATGAAAGAAAGATTGTTGAAAAGGCTTATGCAGGTGATATTATAGGTGTGTTTGATCCGGGTATTTTTTCTATAGGAGATACTTTGACAAATTCCAATAAAAATTTGGAATTTGAAGGAATCCCTACATTTGCACCTGAGCATTTTGCAAGAGTAAGACAGATTGATACTATGAAAAGAAAACAATTTACAAAGGGTATTTATCAAATTGCACAAGAAGGTGCAATACAAATTTTCCAAGAATTTAATACAGGAATGGAAGAAATTATAGTAGGTGTAGTAGGAGTCTTGCAATTTGATGTATTAACATATAGGCTGAAAAATGAATATAATGTAGAAGTAAAATTAGAGCAATTACCATATGAATATATTAGATGGATAGAAAATTATGATGAGATAGATATTACAAAGATAATAGGAACAGGTGATATGAAAAAAATCAAAGATCTTAAGGATAGACCTTTACTTATATTTATAAATGAATGGAGTATAAGAATGGTTGAAGAAAGAAATTCTAATATAAAGCTTAGTGAGTTTGCAAAAAATTAAATTCAATATGACAGGAGTTTGAAATTATGTATAGAGAACAAATAGAAAAGTATATAGAAGATCATAAGAAAGACTTGATTGATGATGTAATAAATTTATGTAGAATTGATAGTCAAAAAACAGCTTATAAGGAAGGTATGCCATTTGGAGAAGGACCTGCAAGAGCCTTAAACCTTGCACTTGATATGGCAACAAAAGCAGGATTTAGTGTAACAAATTATGATAATTATGTTGGAGCTATAGATCTTAATGACAAAGAAAAAGTTTTAGATATTTTAGCACATGTGGATGTAGTTCCACAAGGAGAAGGCTGGACACAAACAGAACCATTTAATCCCATAGTAAAAGATAATAAGATATATGGAAGAGGAACAAGTGATGATAAGGGACCTGCAATAGCTGCTTTTTATGCTTTAAAAGCAATGAAGGATTTAAATATTCCACTAAAAAAGAATGTTAGATTGATACTTGGAACTGATGAAGAATGTGGAAGTGCCTGTATTGAACATTATTATAAAATAGAAAAAGAAGCTCCTATGACCTTTACACCTGATGGAGAATATCCTGTTGTAAATATAGAGAAGGGCAGATTGGACGGTCATTTTGTAGGAAATTTAGAATTAGAAGAAAAATTACCAAGATTATTAAGTTTTGAAGGGGGTACAAAAATAAATGTTGTTCCACCAAAAGCAAAAGCTGTATTAGAAGGCTTTGATTTTAGAGAGGTTGAAAAAATTGCAGATGAGGTAAGTAAGAGAACCGGTGTTAAATTTACTTTAGATTTGGAACCTCAATTTTGTATAATAGCTAATGGTGCAAATGCACATGCTTCAACTCCTGAAAAGGGGGAAAATGCCATTACTGCATTACTTGAGCTATTATCTAAGCTTAAATTTGCCACTTCCAAGAGGATAGATGCTATAAAAGGACTTGCAAAGCTTATGCCACATGGTGAATTAGATGGAAGTAGCTTGGGAATTGCAAAAAATGATAAGGAAAGTGGAGAATTGACATTAGCTTTCTCAATGTTAAAAATAGATGAAAAGAGTATAGATGGATATTTTGATGCAAGATGCCCTATTTCAATAGATAGTGAATATACTATAAATATGTGCAAGAAAAAATTTGCAAATATAGGCTTGGACTTTTTGAATAAAGAAGTAACTAAAGCACATGTTGTTGATGGAAATTCTGAGTTTGTTAGAATTTTAAATAAATGTTATGAAGAATATACAGGTAAAAAGGGTGGATGTATTGCAATAGGTGGAGGTACCTATGTACATCATATAAAAAATGGAGTTTGCTTTGGTGCTATATATCCTGAAACTGATACTAGAATGCATGGTGCAGACGAATTTATGCCTATAGATGAATTAATTGTATCAGCTAAAATATTTGCACAGGTAATAGTTGACTTGTGTTTATAATTTTAAAGCAAGCTTAATATAGTTAAAAGCTATAAATGGATATATTGAATTGGGATAACTTAAGGTCTTGACTATATCAAAGAAAGGCTATACAATACCTAACATTAGTTGCGGCAATTAAGGAGAGAAAAATATGGAAGCTATAATAAAAATAGTTGATATGGTCAAAAGCTTTAAAAATAAAGATAATATTGTAAATGCTCTTGACGGAATAAATTTAGATATAAATAAAGGCGAGATATTCGGAATTATAGGTCTTAGCGGTGCAGGGAAGTCTACCTTGGTAAGATGTATAAATTATCTTGAAAAGCCAACATCAGGAGCTATATTTTTTGAAGGTCAAGATTTAACAAAATTAACAGAAAAAGAGATAAGAAAAGTAAGAAAAGATATGGGAATGATTTTTCAATCCTTTAATCTTTTATCTCAAAGAAATATACTTGATAATATCTGTTTTCCATTAGAGCTGATTGGAGAAAATAGAAAGAAGGCAATAGCTAGAGCAAAAGAATTATTAAAATTGGTAGGATTAGAGAATAAACAAAATTCTTATCCTTCACAATTATCCGGTGGGCAAAAGCAAAGAGTGGCGATTGCCAGAGCAATAGCTACAAATCCTAAGGTATTATTGTGTGATGAAGCAACTTCAGCTTTGGATCCTAATACTACTAATCAAATATTAGAATTGCTTAAGGAAATAAATAAGAAGCTTGGAATAACTGTTATTATTATTACTCACGAAATGAAGGTTATTGAAAGTGTTTGTGATAGGGTAGCTATTATTGACGAAGCTAAAATAGCTGAACTTGGAAGAGTTTGTGATATTTTTGCAGATCCTAAGTCAAAAATAGGTAAAGAATTGATTTTAGGTGATGTCAACTTAAATTCAAGCATAGAAAGTGGAAAATGTTTGAGAATTATATTTGACGGTAGAAGCTCTTTTGAACCGGTTCTTGCAAATTTAATATTTTCCACTAAAGTACCGGTTAATATTTTATATGCTAAAACCAGTGATTTACAAGGGATAGCACATGGACATATGCTTATACAAATACCTGATAATGATATTGATTATAATAAGGTTCATAATTATCTTATCAGCAAAAATATTACATTTGAGGAGGTGAATTAAATGTCAGCTATGTTGATTAATGGTATTCTTGAAACTATATATATGGTTTTTGTATCATCTTTAATTTCATATGCTATAGGTATACCTCTTGGTATTTTTCTGGTAGTTAGTTCAAAAAATGGAATTAAACCTATGAAGACATTGAATTTTGTCTTAGGCTTTATAATTAATATACTTAGATCTATTCCTTTTATTATACTTTTGGTAATGGTTATGCCTATAACAAGATTTTTAGTTAATACTACTATAGGTCCAACGGCTGTTATACCGCCACTTGTAATAAGTGCCGCTCCATTTCTTGCTAGAATGGTAGAAGCATCTTTAAATGAAGTAGATGCGGGAGTTATAGAGGCTGCAAAGTCTATGGGTGCATCTAATATGCAAATAATTTTAAAGGTTTTATTGCCTGAGGCCAAGCCGTCTTTATTGATAGGAGTTGCTATAAGTATGACTACCATATTAGGATATTCGGCTATGGCAGGATTTGCAGGAGGAGGTGGTCTTGGAACGATAGCAGTTAATTATGGATATTATCGTTATCAGACAGATATAATGCTGATAACAGTATTTATTTTAATTATTATTGTCCAGATAATTCAAGAATCATGGATGAGATTGGCAAAGATAAGTGATAAAAGAACTAAATAATATTTTATTTTAATATGATTATGGAGGAAAAAATTATGAAAAAAAGAATTTTGATTGCAAGTTTAGTTATAGGTGCTTTATTAGGAGCTTGTTCTACAAAGGCTGAGCCTAAAAATGATAAAGGTGATGCTAAGCAAGAAGAAAGTGTGGCTAAGGATGAGAGTGTAGCTAAAGATGATGGTATTGTTACATTAAAGGTAGGAGCCAGCCCATCACCTCATGCAGAGATTTTAGAGTTTGCCAAGCCTTTATTGGAAAAAGAAGGGGTAAAATTAGATGTAGTTGTATTTAACGATTATGTCTTACCTAACAAGGCTGTAGATAGTGGTGAAATAGATGCTAATTATTTCCAACATTTGCCATATTTGGAGCAATTTAATAAAGAAAATGGTACAGATGTCGTTTCTGTTTCAGCTATACATTATGAGCCATTCGGTATATATAAGGGTAAGACAGACAGCATTGAAGGTTTAAAGGATGGTGCAACTATAGCAGTTCCTAATGATGTTACAAATGAAGCAAGAGCATTATTACTTCTTGCAGATAATGGACTACTGAAATTAAGGGATGATGCAGGATTAGAAGCAACTAAGAAGGATATAGTTGAAAATCCTAAGCATTTGGACATTAAAGAAATTGAAGCCGCACAGATACCAAGATCTATTAAAGATGTTGATTTAGCAGTTATAAATGGAAATTTTGCAATAGATGCAGGCTTTAAGGTTAAGGATGCACTTGTACTTGAAAAATCAGATAGTGTTGCTGCTGTAACTTATGCTAATATTATTGCTGTAAAAAATGGTAGACAAGAGGATGAGGCTGTTAAGAAATTAGTAAATGTTTTAACAGGTTCTGAGGTTAAAAAATTTATTGAAGAAAAATATGAGGGTGCAGTTGTACCAAGTGATAATTAAAAAATCTCCCAAAGTCTTATATATAAAGGCTTTGGGATTTTTATATCATAATTTTTTATTTATTTTATCTGATTTTAGATTTTTAATATATCTTAAAAATTCTAAAGAGGATAGATCATTTCTTTGTGCCTTTAATTTTCTATAATTACTTGGACTTAAAAAAAATTGTTTTTTAAAAGATTTTGAAAAATATCCGGCATCCTCGAATCCACAGTATACAGCAATATTTTCTATTGATAAAGAGCTGTCATCTAACATATTACAAGCTCTGCTTAGTCTAAAATGCATAATATATTCAGATGGAGAATGACCCATAATAATTTTAAATAAAGTAAAAAGATAATTTCTGCTAATACCTACATGTATAGCTACATCACTTACTTTAATTTTATTAAAAAAATTATTTTGTATAAATTCTACAGCTTTTATTATATAGTTACTTTTTATTAAGTCATCGGAGCTTGTTATTTTTATATTTAATTCAGACTTTGAGCTCATACATGATAAAAATTCATACATTAATGATTGCCTTATAAATTCCTGTTCTATACCACCTGAATTAGTTTGAATAACTTTTTTAAATATAGCCTCTATTCTCTTTTTATCTTCAAAAAAAACAATAGGCTTGTCTTTAGAAATTCCTATTCGTCTGAATAGATTTTCGACATTATTGCCACGAAGACCGAACCAAATATATGTCCAAGGATTTTCCTGATCAGCTTGATAATAAGTCATAATATCAGGCTCTATAAAAAAAGCATGTGAAGAATGTAGGCTATATTCTTTTCCATTATAAATAAATATACCCTTTCCTGAAATAATATAATGAATAAGGTAAGTTGGTCTTACAGAAGGACCAAAGGAATGTAAAGGAAGACAATTTTCTTTTCCGGTAAAGCAAATAAAACAATCCTTGAAGATAGAGTCACTAAATAGCTGATATTCTACATTTTTAGGTAAATTCTTTTTATTTATATCTTCTATAGTTATTTTTTTAAAGGTTTTCATAAAAGCTCCTTTTTAAATCTTTTTATAAAGAAAATTATATAGCTATTTTAGCATAAGAAATAATAAATACAATAAAACAATGTTAAAAACATACTTGACAAGTGGGTTTTTAGGGTTTATACTTAGCTTCATAAAAATTCAGGAGGTATTATATGTCAAAAATATATGGATCAGCTTTAGAATTAATAGGAAATACCCCTTTAATAGAATTAAAGAGGATAGAGGAAAAATTTAATTTACAATCTAAAGTTTTAGTTAAAATGGAATCATTCAATCCTGCAGGCTCTGTAAAAGATAGGATAGCTAAAGCTATTCTGGATGATGCGTTGAAAAATGGAATTATAAAAGAAAATGCAACAATTATAGAAGCAACATCAGGAAATACAGGGATAGGTTTAGCATTTATCGGTGCAATACTTGGATTTAGAGTTATATTAGTTATGCCTGAAACTATGAGTATAGAAAGAATAAATATTTTGAAATTTTATGGTGCAGAGGTTGTACTTACTAAGGGTGAAAAAGGAATGAAGGGTGCAATAGAAAAATCTGAAGAATTAGCAAAGACGATTCCAAATAGTTTTATTCCTTGGCAATTTAAAAATCAAATTAATCCTAAAATTCATAAGGAAACTACCGGACCTGAAATATGGGAGGATAGTGGACATAATGTTGATATATTTGTTGCAGGGGTTGGTACAGGTGGTACAATAACAGGAGTAGGTACATATTTAAAAGAAAAAAATAAGAATATAAAAATTGTAGCAGTAGAACCTGCAACTTCAGCAGTTTTATCAGGTGAAAATCCGGGCTTACATAAAATACAGGGAATAGGTGCAGGCTTTATACCTGAAACCTTAAATATAGATATTTATGATGAAATTATACAAGTGGATAATGAAAATGCTTTTGAATATTCAAAGCTTTTAGCAAAAAAAGAAGGTATATTTGCAGGAATTTCAAGTGGAGCAAGCTTTTTTGCAGCACTTGAATTGGCACAAAGAAAGGAAAATAAAGGTAAAACAATAGTTGCACTGTTGCCTGATTCAGGTGATAGATATTATTCAACTCCTTTATTCAACTAATTTTTTATAGCAGTGAGGATAAAAAATTAATATGATTATTTATTTTTTAGCTGTTAAATATTTTTAAGTTACAGGCAAAAAATATAGAAAATATCATCTATATATATTTTATTTTAGGAAGAGAGAAGTATTATGGGAAAAAAGAAAATAAACGAGAGAAATTTAAGCTTTGAAACTCTACAATTACATGTAGGTCAGGAAAGTCCGGATAAAGCAACGGGAGCAAGATGTGTACCTATATATCAAACAACTTCTTTTGTTTTTGAAAATTGTAGTCAGGCTGCAAATAGATTTGCATTAAAAGAAAATGGTAATATATATGCAAGATTAACAAATCCAACTCAGGATGTATTAGAAAAAAGAATTGCAAGTCTTGAAAATGGTATTGCGGCTTTAGCTGTAGCCAGTGGTTCAAGTGCAATAAGTTATAGTATATTAAATATAGCAAAACAAGGTGATAATATAATATCAGCTAAAAATATATATGGAGGCAGCTCAAATTTATTTCAGCATACTCTACCTGATTATGGAATAAATACAAAATTTGTTGATATTTTTAATGAATCTGAAATAATAAATGCTATTGATGCTAATACTAAGGCTATATTTATAGAAAGTCTTGGAAATCCAAACTCTGAAATAGTAGATATAGAAGAGATAGCTAAAATTGCACATGAACATAAAATTCCATTAATTGTAGATAATACCTTTGCAACTCCATTTTTAATCAGACCAATAGAATATGGTGCAGATATAGTTGTTCATTCTGCAACAAAATTTATTGGAGGTCATGGTACTACACTTGGAGGTCTGATAATAGATTCAGGAAAATTTGATTGGGCAGCTTCTGATAAGTTTAATTCATTGGTAGAACCTAATGAAAGCTATCATGGTATCAGCTTTGTTAAAGATGTAGGTGCGGCGGCTTTTGTAACAAAAATCAGAGCAACATTATTAAGAGATACAGGTGCGGCAATTTCTCCATTTAATGCTTTTTTGCTTTTACAGGGATTAGAAACATTATCATTACGTGTAGAAAGACATGTTGAAAATGCTTTAAAGGTTGTTGAATATTTATCAAAGCATCCTCTAGTTGAAAAAGTAAATCATCCAAGCTTATCAAATGGAAAGCAAAAGGATTTATATAATAAATATTATAAAAATGGAGCAGGCTCAATATTTACTTTTGATATAAAAGGGGGAGAGGAACAGGCAACTAAATTTATAGATAATCTTGAATTATTTTCTTTATTAGCTAATGTTGCAGATGTTAAATCTCTGGTTATACATCCTGCAACTACTACACATAGTCAGAGTAATAAAAAACAATTAGAGGAACAGAATATTAAACCTAATACTATTAGATTATCTATAGGAATAGAAAATATTAAAGATATAATTGAAGATATGGAAGAGGCATTTTCTGCTATATAATAATTTTAAAAAGCTGTAATATAATGAAACAAATTATATTTCATTATATTACAGCATATTTAAAGCTTAGCCTTAATTTTATTATATTTATTTATAGTAAAAAATTTATTTTTCAAATTATTTTTATCAATATTTGTACCTATAAAAACAAGTCTTGAATAATTTTTATCATTAGATATCAATATTGAATATTTATCATCAACTAAATCAAATTTTAAAGATATATCATTAATAGAAATATTTCCTTTTCCTCTTATAATATTACCATATTTAAAATGTATAATGTCTTCTAAAAGTAGAACAAAATGTCCTATACTATTTAATGATACATTATCTAATGAAATTGTTTCAAAATTAATTTCAGATTTTTTTTCATTATAAATATTAGCTATATTATTTTTACTATCAAGAATAGTATTCCAAAAAAGTTTATTAAAATTTGAAAAGCTTTCTATAAAAAGCTCAGCACTTGGATTTATCTTTTTAATTTCTTGACAAATATAATTTTTAATATCTAAAGTACTATTTTCAAGCTTAGAAATAATAATTTTATTACTTGTCTTTATCTGATCTATATAAATATCTTTAAATTCTTTTTTATATTTATTTATACTTTGACCATCTACTATACAAATAGGTTCTAAAATTTCAATTCTTTCATATTCTACTTTTTTTATATTAGCCAGTATATTGCTAAGCATGGCAACACCACTAGGCTCTATAATTAGATAATTAGGATCGAGAGTATTTGAAATAGTTAGTATAGAGCTTGCAAAATCCCCCTTTTTTGAACAACAAATGCATCCATCCGACATTTCCTGAATATCTATGTTATCAAGAGCAATTTTTGATAAATCATCGGCATCTGTACCTATATTGGCATAATCATTTTCTAATATTGTAAATTGTTCGGCATTATTATTTAATAATGCTTTTATAAAACTTGTTTTACCGGCACCTAAAAAGCCTGAAACAATTAATACTTTCATTAATCTCTAATTTTAACGACCGGTTTAATTAAATCTGCCGGTTTTTCTTTCATAAGAAATAGTGCTTTTTCTATATTTTCAAGGCCTTCAAATACATGTGTGCTTAATGGTGATAAATCTAATTTACCTGCACTGACTAAAGCGGATAATTTTTCCATACGTAATCTACCGCCTGGCATAAGACCGCCGTTAATCTGTTTATGTCCCATTCCTACGCCCCATTCAATACGAGGAATATCTATATTATCACCTGAACCCAGATAATTAACATTACCTATTTTTCCACCGGGTTTAAGGCATTTTACACAGGTAGAAAAAGTATCAACTTCTCCACCGGCTATAATAACCTTATCTACACCTTTATTATTTGTTAGTGCAAGAACTTGCTCATGAATAGGACCATTTTTATAATTTACAAAATCTGTTGCACCATATTTTTTAGCGGCTTCTATACAATTTTTACGTGTACCTACAGCAATTATTCTTGCAGCACCACGAAGAGAGGCACCTGCTACGGACATAAGACCTACAGGACCTATACCGACAACTAAAACACTATCTCCATATTGTATATCTGCAAGCTCGGCACCGTGAAAACCTGTAGGTACCATATCACTTAACATACAAGCATCAACAGTATTTATATTATCAGGAAGAAGAGCAAGATTTCCATCGGCATCATTTACATGAAAATATTCGGAAAATACTCCATCTTTAAAATTTGAAAATTTCCATCCTGCAAGCATACCTCCGGAGTGCATGGAATATCCTGCTTGAGCCTCTAAGGAATTCCAATCAGGTGTAATAGCAGGTACTAAAACACGATCTCCAGGTTTAAAATCTTTTACAAGTGAACCGACTTCTACAACTTCAGCACAACCCTCATGTCCCAAAATCATATTATGTCTTTCACCGATAGCACCTTCCCACAAGGTGTGAACATCAGATGTACAGATGGCTAATGCCAATGGAGTGCATATTGCATCCATAGGACCACATTTTGGTCTTTCTTTTTCTATCCAACCTGATTCTCCGATTTTTAACATTGCATAACCCTTCATCTTAAACTTCCTCCAAAAATTAATATTTTATAAGATAAGACTTATAATTGATATTATTTTAACATAAATCATCTATATTTACAATGTAAAAATAAAAATGCTTTTAAATAAAATGAAGTGTTAGTATATGAAAGTATGTATAATACTTTTATATACCAACACTCTTAATAAGCCTTTAGAATATTTTTATTTCTTTATTTAAGTAAGATCATCAAAATTAAATGCGGCAGCTTTGGTATAATTTGTAACCTTTGCTTCAAAGAAATCAGTTTTTGTATTATTTAAATTAGAAAAGCTTTCTATCCATGGAATAGGATTCTTGTCTATTTCGCTATAAAGTGGGCTAAAGCCTATAGCTTGTAATCTTAAATTTGATAGATATTTAATATATTGTTCTATCAATGTATTATTAATACCCATAATTTCATTATTAGTTACATATTGCCCCCAGCTTATTTCATTTTCAACACCTTGTTTCATCATTTGTTTTAAGTTTGCCTCCATTTCTGATGTAAATAAATCGGCTCTTTCAGTTTTTAGTTCCTTGATAATATGTTGAAAAAGTATAAGATGGCTAACCTCATCTCTATTTATATATTTGAATATTGTACTTGTTGCCGTCATTTTTCCTTGTCTTGCAAGTGTATAGAAAAAAGCAAAGCCTGAATAAAAATATATGCCTTCCAAAATATAATTCGCCATAGTTGTATAAATGAAATTAGTTTCATTTGGTACATCATTAAAATTCTGATATATATCAGCTATAAATCTATTTCTTTCAAGTAAAATTCTATCTTCACGCCATTCATCATATATTTTATCTCTTGTTATAGGATTAGTAACTGTATCAAGTATATATGAATAGCTTTGAGCATGTATTTCTTCCTGAAATGCCTGTATATTAAGCAAAGAAGAAACCTCAGCAGCAGTTATATATCTTGAAAGACTTGGTAAATTTTCACATTGTACTGAGTCTAAAAAGTTTAAAAATGATATTATCTTATCGAAAGCATTTCGTTCTCCGGTTGTGAGATAAGGGAATTGTTTTACATCTTCATTTAAAGATATTTCTTCAGGAATCCAAAAATTATTTAGCATAGTTCTGTATAAGAGATTTGCCCAATCATATTTTATACGATTCCATTCTCTAAGATTTGTAGTATTACCTGCAATCATAGATTGTGTCCCTCTATCACCAAGCTCATTAAAAATTTTCTTTTTTTTCATATTTCCTCCTAACTTGAGCAACTTGTACATTCATCCATTTCTAAGGATTTATTACGTATATAATATATAGTTTTAAGACCATTTTGCCAAGCACTAATATAGAGTTCAAGAATATCCTTTGCATTCATACTAGGCGTTATATAAAGATTGAAAGATTGAGATTGATCTATATATTTTTGTCTTATACCACAAGCCTTTATTGACCATTGCTGATTTATGAGATGTGCCTCCTTGTAGTACCAAAAATTGTCAAGGCAAAGATCCGGAGCAGTTTTAGGTGTAAAATTACCTTGCTTTTCTTCTATAAAAAATTTTTTGAATATAGGATCTATTCCGGCAGTGGTATTGGCAATATTGCTAGTGCTTCCTGTAGGAGCTATAGCCATAAGATAAGCATTTCTCATACCATATTTTTTTATATTTTTACTAAGCTCAATAAATCTCTCGCTTTTATAATTTCTTTTTTTGAAATATTCTCCGGTTTGCCAATCACTACCCTCAAATGCTTTATACGCTCCTTTTTCTTTAGCAAGCTCCATTGACGCCTTTATTGTATAGTAAGCAATATCTTCAAATAATGTTTCAGCTTCTATGAGATGCTCATCACTTTCCCATGAAATATGATTATTTGCAAGATAATGGTGATATCCGCTTGTACCCAGACCTATAGCCCTATATTTATCTGCACTTATTCTAGCTTCAGGTACAGGAAATTGATTTAAGCTTACAACATTATCCAACATTCTGACCTGTAAAGGTATAATATCCTTTAATTCCTCTTTTGTAATCTTTCCTAAATTTATAGAATTTAAATTGCAGGTTACCATATCTCCTGATAAAAGTGTTTTAGTTATTTTTGCCTCATTATTTTCGTATATTATATTTTCGCTGATAAGCTTGCTTTCAGACATATTTTGAGCTATTTCATGACATAAATTAGAAGCATAAATCATACCGCAATGAGGATTAGGATTATATTTATTAACAGTATCTCTAAAGAAAATAAAAGGGGTACCTGTTTCTACAGCACTTTTCATAATATGCTTCATTACATCAAGTGCAGGAACTACTATAGGATTTAATTCCTTATTTGCTTCACATTCTAAATATCTTTTTGTAAATTCTTTATTGTCAAAGCTGTCATAGTAATCTTCAAGTTGATAATTCATAACCTGATTAATCTTATGAGGATCAAATAATGACCAGGTTGAACGTGAGATTAATCTTTCCATAAATAAATCAGGGATACTTATAGATGGGAAAATATCATGAGCCTTTCTTCTGTCATCTCCATTATTTGTTCTTAAATCTATAAATTCATACAAATCTTTATGCCATACATCTAAGGTTATACTGGCTCCACCTTTTCTTTTTCCTAATTGGTCTACGGCAACTGCTGTATCATTATATAATCTTACCCATGGAACCACACCTCCACTTGCATTTTTATATCCACGTATATCAGAGTTTAAGCTTCTGATTTTTCCCAAGTAGATGCCTAAAGCACCTCCATGCTTTGAAACCTGTGAAAATTTTGAATTAACATCATAAATTGACCAAAGATTATCCCCTACACCGGAAATAAAACAAGAGCTTAATTGATAAAAGCTTGTTCCCGCATTTGCAAGAGTAGGAGTGGCAACTGTCATTTTTAATTTACTAAGCAAATCATAAAATTTCTTTGCATAATAAATTTTTTTATTATTTTCAGGAATTGCAAGATGCATAGCTATAATCATAAAACGTTCCTGAGGTAATTCAAAAATTTCTCTATTAAATCCACGAACCAGATATCTATCTGCTAATAGCTTGATACCTTCATAATTAAATAAATAATCTCTGGAGGGATCTATATATTTTTCTAATTCAATGATATCACTATCAGAATAATTTTCTTTTATATAGGATCCATAAGATTTTTTTTGACTTAGTATATCAATTAATTTAGCAAAGCTGCCATAACCGAAAGTATGATATTTCCTATTTATAGCAGCTTCCTTGTAAATATCAAACAAAAAAAGTCTTGCAGCTACATATTGCCAATTAATATTGATATTTGAAGGATCTATATTACTGTCAGTTTTACTTATAACCTTCTCAACAGCAGTACGTATAAGTGTTTTTTGTATTTCTTTAGTTGTCATATTATTTTTGAATTGTATTTTACAATCAAGCTCAAGCTCTACAGGATCACAGGAGTCTAAGCCTTTACATGCAAAAGCTATCATTCTTTTAGTTTTTTCAACCATGAGAGGCTCAAGTCTACCATCTCTTTTTTGTATCATTATTTCCATATTATTTACCTCATATATATTTAAAAATATATAATACACTAAAAAAAGTAGTTTAACAAGATGCTATACACAATATATAGTCAAAAGTTTAAAAAATAAGTTCTAATATTTTATAAATATGATATTAAGCTTTTATATATTTCATAAGAATTTAAATTGTAAAGTAGTTTTTATTTATACTCTTTAATATAGCCTTTACCTGCTTTGTTTATAAAATTAGGTTTTTATATAATTTATCATTATTTTTATCTATAGCTTTTGAAGCTGTCTTTGTATATGAAAATATTAATAAAATTTATAAAGAGTATTTAAAAAGCTTTATAAAAAAAAGCTTAGTAGGATGATATAATATCAGAAAAATACTTTAAATAAATATTAATAAGGGGAAAACAATGATATTTTTTAATTATAGTAAATGCAGTACATGTATAAAAGCAAGGAAATTTTTGGAAAATAATAATATGACATTTATTTCTAAAGATGCTAAAAAAGATATAATTACTAAAGAAGAAATAAAAAAATGGTATGAAATATCAAATAAGGATATAAAAAAGTTTTTTAATACAAGTGGGAAAATATATAAGGAATTAAATTTAAAAGAAAAATTGGATAGGCTTTCTTTAGATGAAAAATTTGAATTACTGGCAAAGGATGCTATGTTATTAAAAAGACCTTTACTTATATCAAATAATAAAGTATTGATAGGATATAAGGAGGATGAATGGAAACAGGAATTATTATAGATAAGGAGAGCTTATGAAAATATATGAGGGTAGACCTGACAATTTTTATGATCGTTTATTGAAGGAACAAAAATGCTATGAATTTTTGGATAAATTAAAAATATCTTATTATAGAGTGGATCATAAGCCTGCTGATGATATGCAAGCCTGTATAGAGATAGAAAAATATATAGGTGTAGGTATATGTAAAAATTTATTTTTATGTAATAGTCAAGCTACAAAATTTTATTTATTGATGATGAAGGGTGAAAAAAAATTTCAGACTTCAAAAGTATCAAAACAAATTAATAGTTCCAGACTTAGCTTTGCAAATGAAGAAAATCTTTTGAAATATTTAGATGTAACAAGAGGTTCAGTCAGCATTCTTGCTCTTTTGAATGATTTTGAAAATAAGGTTCAATTATTAATAGATAAGGATATCTTGAAACAGAAATATATAAGGTGTCATCCATGTATAAATACAAGCACATTAAAAATAAAGACAGATGATTTTTTGGAGAAAGTATTACCTTCTTTAGCTCATAAAGCTATATATATAGAAGTGTAAAATATAGGGTGCTATTGATAAATATAAATCTATATAGCACTTTATTTTGTGCGAATTTCACATCAAAATCAATTGTAAACAATATAATCTTACAAAATATACTTTAAAAAACTAAAAAAAATACTATATAAAGCTAAAATAGATAATAACTTTGTTATTTAACAAAAAAACTTTTGTATATTATTGACATTCTAGTAAGGGGTAATGTTATGATTTGGGTATCAATATATTACTTGGCCATAGTAATTATTATATAAGTAAAAAGGAGATAAAAAAATGAAGTATGATGCTATAGGAATGATTGAAACTAAGGGTTTGGTTGCTTCAATAGAGGCTGCTGATGCTATGGTGAAAGCCGCTAATGTTACATTAATAGGTAAAGAATTAGTTGGTGGCGGTTTAGTAACTGTCCTTATAAGAGGTGATGTAGGAGCTGTTAAGGCAGCTACAGATGCAGGAGCAGAGGCTGCAAAGAGAGTTGGAGAGCTTATATCTGTTCATGTAATACCAAGACCACATTCTGAGGTAAGTACAATACTTCCGGAGAATATAGCAGTTGAGGAATAATATAAAATTTAGAATGGGAGAAAAATAAAAAATGAATACAAGTGCAGTAGATAAGATGCGGGTATTACAGTCTAAATTTAGAAAAATGGGACTTTTTATGGGCATTTTATCAGGTATTACATATGGTATATATAGTACATTGGTAGTAGTTGCCAGTCAAAAAGAGCCTTTACTTGGAGCTGCAAGTTTAGTTGCAACTGTAGCTTTTATAACCTGCGGACTCAATGATTTCATAGCCGGAATATGGCTTCTTATTTATAATGCTAAAAATGGAAAGCTTTCTGAGCTTGGTAGAAGCCTTAATACATTTCCAGGAAAAATGATTATAATTGGTGCTTTATTAGGTGGTCCGATAGCAAATGGTGTATATTTGCTCGGAATTTCAATGGCTGGTGCTTCCGCAATCCCTATTTCTGCAACCTGTGCCTTGTTTGGTGCTTTGTTTGGCTGGATATTTTTGAAACAAAAACCGGGACTTAGAGTTGTATTAGGAATGATTATTTGTGTTGCAGGTGCAATTATTATAAATTTAGTTAAGCCTGAAGGAACAAGTAATTTTACTTTGGGAATAATTTTTGCATTTATAGCTGCTATAGGTTGGGGATTAGAAGGTGTTGTTTCAAGCTTTGGTGGTGCAATACTTGACTGTGATATAGCTGTTAATATAAGAGAATTGGTTTCAGGTGGTGTAATATTGATTTTAGTAATACCTGTAATAAAGGGAACAGCTTTGCTTGGATCTACATTAACTTCAGCAAGTCCTATGATATTCTTGGCACTTTCAGGACTTAGTGCCGCAGTTTCTTTCCTTTCATGGTATAAGGCAAATTCTACCGTAGGTTGTGCTATAGGTATGTCTTTGAATGTTACTTATGCTTTTTGGGGTGTAGTTTTATCAGTTCTATTTTTAGGAACAAAATTGACACCTACTATGTTAGTGGGTTCAATAGTAATAATAATAGGAGCTGTTACAGTTACAATGAATCCGTTTGATTTATTAAAGAAGGGAGAGTAGAGATGTTATTACCGGCAAGAATGGCAGTGTTAAATCATCTTAGTAAGGTGGAGAGTGCGAGTGCTGATGATATTATGTTAAGCTTAAAGCCTAAATATGGTAATGAAAGACAATTTAATCATGAGGCATATGTAGAACATCTTATGGCTCTTGAAGCTAATGGACTTGTAAGTCTTGTTAATTATGAATTAAAAGATGATGGCAATTTGAAAATGTTTTATAAAATTACGGAAGACGGAATGTTATCTGTAAAGAAGTATATTCCTCAAAAAATTAGATAAGGGAGGCAAAAAACATGAGATATTATGGTGATGAAGCTTTAGGCTTGGTTGAAACAATAGGATTGACGCCTGCCTTAGATGCTGCTGATAAAATGTTAAAGGCTGCAAATGTAGAATTGATTTCTTATGAAAATGTTGGTTCTACTTTAGTTACTATTATTGTAAAAGGTGATGTGGCAGCTGTTACAAGTGCAGTTGAAGAAGGTGCAAAGGCCGCTGCAAAGATAGGCAAATTAACAGCAAAAAATGTTATGCCTAGACCAATACAGGCAGTAGGTGATATTGTTTCTGTTCATGACATAGATGCATAGGAGATTTGATATGAAAAGTTATGAAGCGATAGGTTCAATCGAAACATTTGGTTTGGTATTTGCGTTGGAAGCGGCAGATGCTATGTGTAAAGCTGCTGATGTAGAGGTTATAGGATATGAGAATGTTGCCTCAGGTTATATTTCAGTTATAGTAAGAGGCGATGTAGGTGCCTGCTATGCAGCTGTTGAAGCAGGAGTTGCGGCTGTTGAAAAAATGGGAGCTGAAGTATATAGCAGCGTTGTTATACCAAGACCACATGAAGATTTGGAAAAAATATTAGAAAAATATAGAATTGAAAATTTGATTCCTACTCAACAATAGGAGTTTATTATGAATTTCATAGATAAAGACTTGGCTGCTATACAAGAAGCAAGAGTGTTGACTGAAAATGCCAAAATAGCACAAAAATTAATAGAGACATATTCTAATGATAAATTGAATAATATTTTAAAGCTGATATATGAAAATATTGATGGTGAGTTATATTCATTTTCCAAGATGTTTGTTGAAGAGAGCAGATATGGTTTGGCTGAAGATGAATATAGAGTTAATAAAAGGCTTTTAGATGCATTATATAAAAGCTTGATATTGGAAAATCCTCTAGGAAGAAGCGGAAACAATTTGGGTGTACCTAGAGGAGGAATAATACTTATCCCTTCTAAAAAAGGCTCACTTGTATATATTATAAATCTGCTTTTATTGGCAATAAAGTCGGCTAATGTATTGCTTATTGCTACAGATGAAAGAGCAGTGGATTCAACACGAAAATTTGTCGAATTTATTCAGCAAATTTTGAAAAAAGAAGATTATCCTGTAGATATAATTTCATGTACTATTAGCAGTTCATTGGAAGGCAAAAAGGAATTGCTGAAAAAAAATGAATTGGCAATAGTTGTAAATGCAGGAAATAAGGAGCTTATTAAGGAATGTAATGAGTCAGGCAAGGTATTTTATTATGGCTCTACAAGTGCAAGTCCGGTATTTATAGAAAGAAGTGCTGATATTAAATATGCTGTTAAAGATATAGTTGAAAGCAGAAAATTTAACAATGGCATTCTTCCGGGTGCAGAGCAATTTGTTGTTGTAGATTCACCTGCTTTAGAAAAGGTTATAGAAAATTTGAAATTAAATAAAGCTTATATTATGAATTTAGAAGAAGAAAATAAGCTTATTAAAAACTTGTTAAATGGAAAAGAGCCGGATATGGAAAAAATAGGTACCTGTGCCTATGCATTAGCAAAGGAAGCAGGCTTTGAAGTTCCAAAGGATACTAGTGTATTGGTATCTTATCAAGATTATATATCAGAATTTAATTCTTACAACAAGGAATTGGCTTGCCCTATATTGATTATATATCGTGAGGAAGATTGGCTTAATGCTTGTGAAAAATGTATAAGACTTTTAACTAAAGCAAATGATGGACATAGCTTATCAATATATAGCAATAATGAAGAAGTGATAGAACAATTTATAACTAAAAAACCGGTAGGTAGGGTTATGATTAATACTAATACTACATTTTCTGCAATGGGTATAGACAGTGATAATTATCCTAGTGCAATTTTAGGCTCTTTTACCAGAAGAATAGGAGTGCTATCAGAAAATTTGGAAGCAAAGGATTTAGTATATCAGAGAAAAATTGTTAAGTCTTGTAATATAGATAAAGTTGAAGAAGGAAAATATATAAATAGAGATGCTATAAATGCCCTATATAAGATTTTGGAAAATTTATAGTCTTAAAATGAAAAAAATATAGGAATATAGGAGGGAAAAAAATTGGATTTAAAAGATTTTTCAGAGAAATTAGCACAAGCTACACAAAATATGAGTGCTGAAGAAAAAGCTGCACTTATGAAAGTATTTGAAAAAGTTTCAAGTGATATAACAAAGAAAGATAGCACTTGTGAAAATAATACTTGTACATCTACACAAACTAAGGGTGTTCCTGATGGAATAACACCAAGATTACAAGCATTAAAAGAAATATATATGACACATAAGCCTAGTATTACTACATATAGAGCTAGAGCTATAACAAAAATAACAAAAGAAAATCCCGGTATGCCAAAGATTTTGCTTAGAGCAAAGTGCTTTAGATATTGTTGTGAAACTGCACCATTAGTTATACAAGACCATGAGCTTATTGTAGGTGCACCACAAGGGGCTCCTAGAGCCGGAGCTTTTTCACCTGATATTGCATGGAGATGGATGGTAGATGAAATAGATACTATAGGAAATAGACCACAAGATCCATTTTATATATCAGAAGAAGATAAAAAAATAATGAGAGAAGAGCTTTTCCCATTCTGGAAGGGTAAATCTGTTGATGAGTATTGTGAAGATCAATATAGAGAAGCAGGTGTTTGGGAAATGTCAGGAGAATCATTCGTTTCTGATTGCTCTTATCATGCTGTTAATGGTGGTGGAGATTCAAATCCCGGATATGATGTTATATTAATGAAAAAGGGTATGAATGATATTCAGGCTGAAGCAAGAGAGCATTTAAAAACACTTGATTATGAAAATCCTGAAGATATAGATAAGATTTATTTTTATAAAGGTCTTATTGAAACAGCAGAAGGTGTAAAAATATATGCTAAGAGAATGTCAGATTATGCATATGAATTGGCAAATAAAGAAAAAGATCCTATTAGAAAAAAAGAATTATTAAAAATTTCAGAAGTTAATGCTAAGGTTCCTGCAAACAAGCCTGAAACATTTTGGGAAGCTATTCAAGCTGTATGGACAATAGAGTCTTTATTAACAGTTGAAGAAAATCAAACCGGTATGTCTATAGGTAGAGTTGATCAATATATGTATCCATACTATAGAGCTGATATAGATTCAGGAAGAATGACAGATTTTGAAGCCTTTGAGCTTGCAGGATGTATGCTTATTAAAATGTCTGAGATGATGTGGATTACCAGTGAAGGCGGTTCTAAATTCTTTGCAGGATATCAGCCTTTTGTAAATATGTGTGTCGGCGGTGTAACAAGAGAAGGTAGAGATGCCACAAATGATTTAACTTATTTACTTATGGATGCAGTTAGACATGTTAAAATTTATCAGCCTTCATTAGCATGTAGAATACATAATAAATCCCCAAGAGAGTATCTTAAAAAGATAGTTTCAGTTATAAGAGCGGGTATGGGATTCCCTGCTTGCCATTTTGATGATACACATATTAAGATGATGCTTGCAAAAGGTGTAAGTATAGAAGATGCCAGAGATTATTGTTTAATGGGCTGTGTAGAGCCTCAAAAAGCAGGAAGATTATATCAATGGACTTCTACAGCATATACACAATGGCCAATTTGTATAGAATTAGTTTTAAATCATGGAGTACCACTATGGTATGGAAAGCAAGTAACTCCTGATTGTGGAGATTTGAGCCAGTACAAGACATTTGAAGAATTTGATAAGGCAGTAAAAGAACAAATAAAATATATAACAAAATGGACAAGTGTAGCTACAGTAATTTCTCAAAGAGTTCACAAGGAGCTTGCACCAAAGCCACTTATGTCTTTGATGTATGAAGGCTGTATGGAAAAAGGTAGAGGTGTTGAAGCTGGTGGAGCAATGTATAATTTTGGTCCGGGCGTTGTTTGGTCAGGCCTTGCTACATATACAGATTCAATGGCAGCAATTAAGAAGCTTGTTTTTGATGAGAAAAAATATACCTTGGAATATTTGAATGAAGCATTAAAGGCTAATTTCAAAGGATATGAGCAGGTAAGAACAGATTGCTTGAATGCACCAAAATATGGTAATGACGATGATTATGCAGATTTAATTGCTACAGATTTGATAAGCTTTACAGAAAGAGAACATAGAAAATATAAAACATTATATTCAAGACTTAGTCATGGAACATTATCTATTTCAAACAATACTCCATTTGGACAGATGACAGGAGCAAGTGCTTGCGGTAGAGAGGCATGGTTACCACTTTCTGATGGTATAAGTCCAAGTCAGGGTGCCGATTTCAAGGGACCTACAGCTATTATTAAATCTGTTTCAAAGATGTCTAATGATAATATGAATATAGGAATGGTACATAACTTTAAGATTATGTCAGGTATCCTTGATACTCCTGAAGGAGAAGAAAGCTTGATTACTTTGCTTAGAACAGCTTCTATACTTGGAAATGGTGAAATGCAATTTAATTATTTGAGTAATGATACTTTGATTGCCGCACAAAAGGAGCCTGAAAAATATAAAGATTTGATTGTACGTGTTGCAGGATATAGTGCATTCTTCTCTGAATTATGCAAAGATGTTCAAGATGAGATTATAAGTAGAACAATGTTGGAGCATTTTTAATATAATTAGGAGAAAATATGAATAAGACAGCTGATAGTAGTATTGATAGAAAGCTTATGATCTTCAATATACAAAAGTACAGTCTATATGACGGACCAGGAACAAGAACTGTTGTATTTTTTAAAGGATGTCCACTTAGATGTAAGTGGTGTGCTAATCCTGAAAGCTTTGATAGAAAATTCAATGTAATGTTTAAAGAGAGCTATTGCATTAATTGTGGAGCTTGCACAAGGGTTTGTCCTGAAAATATACACATAATGGAAAATGGTATACATAAAGTAAGACGTGATATAGACTGTATAGGCTGTAGAAAATGTGTAGAGGCTTGTCCCAAATCAGCTCTTGGTATAAGTGGTGAATTTAAAACAATATCAGAAATATTAGAGGTGATAAAGGAAGATGAGTATTTTTATTCTTCTTCCGGTGGTGGTGTAACACTTAGTGGTGGAGAATGTACTATGCAGGCAGAAGGGGCAAAAGCTCTTTTAAAGGCATGTAAGGATTATGGCTTACATACGGCAATAGAGACCTGTGGATATACTAAACCTGACAAGATGTTGGAGATTTCAGAATATGTAGATTTATACCTTTTTGATTTGAAACATATGAATCCTAAAAGACATAATGAGCTTACAGGGGTAAGTAATGAGATTATTTTACATAACTTGGAAGAGCTTATAAAAAGGAGAAAAAAAGTTATTGTAAGAATGCCTATGTTAAAAGGAATAAATGACAGTGAAGAAGAAATTAATCAAATATCTCAATTTTTAATAAAATTTAAAGATTATGATAATTTTCAAGGTATACATTTGTTACCTTATCATAAGTTAGGTGTAAACAAGTATAAACAATTAGGAAAGATTTATCCTGTAGATGGAGATCCTAGTCTTTCCAAAGATGATTTAGACAGAATAGAAAATATGATAAAAAAAGAAAAGCTTTTAGTTAGAGTAATAAGACATTAATAAGGAATTGATATTGTATTAATGTTAAAAATAAAAGCTATAAATATAAAGGGGATAAGAAGTATTATGGAGTATTTTAGAATGCCTACTAAGATATGTATGGGAGAAGGGAGCCTGAAGGAATTAGAAAATTTAAATAGTAAATATGTATTTATTATATGTGATCCTTTTATGAAAAGCTCAAAAAAGGTAGAACTTATAACAAATATTCTTGACTCCAAAGGCATCCCATATGGAATCTTTGATAAAGTAATACCTGATCCTACGATAGAAATAGTAGCAAAAGCAATTTCTATGATATCTGATGATACTGATACTATCATAGCTTTGGGTGGAGGTTCTGCTATAGATACAGCTAAGGTTGTAAGAAAGATGTATGAGACGGCAGGTGGAAAAAAAGTAGATTTTATTGCAATACCTACAACAAGTGGAACCGGTAGTGAGCTTACCTCTTTTGCTGTTGTTTCTGATAGTGAAACGAAAAGTAAAATACCTTTAATAGATTATACTTTGTTACCAAATTTGGCGATTTTGGATTGCGATTTTACAATGTCGGTACCACCAAGCATAACAGCTGATACAGGCTTAGATGTTTTAACGCATGCACTTGAGGCTATCGCTTCAAATAAAGCCAATGATTTTACAGATGCTTATGCTTTTAAGGCTGTAGATTTAGTTTTTACATATTTAAAGAAAACAGTTATAGATGGAGAAGATAAGCAAGCAAGAATGCATATGCATAATGCTTCTTCAATGGCAGGAGTGGCATTTAATGAAGCTTCACTTGGTATATGTCATAGCTTGGCACATGCACTTGGAGGACATTTCCATATTCCTCATGGTAGAGCTAATGCTATATTATTACCACATGTAGTTGAATATAATACTTATTTGGGTACTAAAAGTGAGGAAACAATTAAAAGATATGCTAAATTATCCAGAATTTTAGGCTTTGGTAATTATGATGATATTAGTAGTGTTAAAGCTTTAGTAAGACAGATACGTATTTTGATAAGAAGTGTTAATATACCTGAATATATAGATGATATGCTTGATTTAAATAATTATATAGCGGCTATAGAAAAAATGTCAGAACAAGCTTTGAATGATAAATGCACTCTTACAAATCCTAAAAAGCCTAGTTTAACAGAATTGGAAAAAATATACAAAAATCTTATTAGACAAAGAATTTAGATTACTGAGAAAGGTATTTTATGGATGTTAGAATTATAAAATCTCCTACAGAAAGCACATTAGATATTCTACAAAGAAGAAAGGGCTCAAAGCTTGATTTAAAAGTAGCGAAATTTGCGGCTGTGGGTCTTGTTCAAGGAAAATTAATAGATATGATAGTGGCTAGTGATATAGCTGAAAAAAGCTCAGGGGTTATAGTAGAAGAGCTTAGAGGTAGTTGCCCACAAAATATGATAGCCATAGCTATATTTGGAGATACTGCATCTGTAGAAAATGCTATAGAAAATATAGTAATAAAATTATCGGAAAAAAGGGGTTAAAGATGATAACAGCTATACTTATAGGTAATATATGGGCTACAAAAAAAGCTGAGAGCCTAAGTGGTTGCAAATTGATGTTGGCAAAGACAATAGGTGGAAGAGATGAGGGCAAGGTAATGGTTGTTGTCGATACTGTAGGAGCAGGTATAGGAGATAGGGTTATAATTACAGTAGGTTCTTCTGCAAGAAAAATTTTATCAAAAGAAAATAGTGCCGTTGATGCTTCTATAGTTGGAATAATAGATGAAGATTGTAAATTGAATTTTTAATTTTAGAAAAGAGGTGAAATAATGAAAAAGCTTATTTGTATGAATGATATGAAAAGCTTCAAGGATAAAAATCAGACTACTATATATGTAGATGATGAAACTATCATTACACCTGCTGCAAAAGATTATGCAAAATTAAATAATATATCCTTTGTAGAAAAACAGGGGGGAGGTGAAGGCATGGGAAATTTTGATATTTCAGGATTAAGTAAAGAAGATTTATATAAGGTTTTAAAAGTTTTGGTAGATAAAGGTTTATTAGATATATCTGAAAATAAAAAATATGAGGCTAAGACTTTGGCAGGTGGTTTTAAATTAGTAGAAGGAAATACTATAAAATTAGAGCCTTTATTTGAAAAAACAGGTGATAAGGTTAAATATCTTGAGGTTATACATAGTGAAGATTCACCAATGCAGTCAGGATATTTTACTATTGATAGAGAGTCTTTTTCAACTACAACAGAGTTATATGAAACATATTGTATACAAGAAGGCGTCTTGGATATAAAGATAAATGGAACTGCATTTAGAGCTACAAAGGGTGATATTTTGAGTATACCTAAGAATACCTTTATAGAATGTTCATCTGACGGATTTGTTAAGATATTCTATACAGTAGGTAAATAGGAGGGGTAAATGAATGCACTAGGTTTTATAGAAACATTAGGTCTTATATCTTCTATAGAAGCAGCTGATGCAATGGTAAAATCTGCAAATGTAAGCTTATTAAAAAAAGAATATGTAGGTAAAGGCTATGTTAGTGTCATAGTAGAAGGTGATGTATCCGCTGTACAGGCTGCTGTAGATACAGGAGTAGAGGCAGTGAAAGCTTTAGGTGGAAAATTAATTTCTTGTAATGTAATACCTAGTCCTGCTAAAGAATTAGAGATTTTCTTTGAAGACTCTAAGACTAAGGAAGATAAAAAAGCTCTTGGTATTGAGTTTAGTGAAGATGTACATCAGACTGATAAAGAAGAAGTATCTGATATTAGTAATGATTTAGATAATATTAATATGGATGAGGATATATCTGAAAAAATAGATTTGGATGTATATTCTATTAAAACGAAGTCTGATGTTGATAATGTTGTAGAAAAATATGGTATATCAGCTTGTGAAAGTATCTTAAAAATGATTACAAATAAACAATTAAAGAAAATAGCTGCTGAATATACAATAGATAATAGCATTAATTTGAATAAGAGTAATAAAAAGGAATTAATTAGCTTAATAGAAGAATTTTATAAGAATAAATAAAATATTTCTATAGGTTGAAAGGTAAATAGAATGGAAAATTTTGATTATGATTTACGTTCAATGCAGCAAGCGAGAGATTTGCTAAAAAAAGGACATGAAGCATATAAAAAATATGCTACTTATACAGAAGAACAAGTTGATAAAATTATTAGAAGTATGGTAGAAGCGGCAATGGAAAATGCTGTTATACTTGGAAAAATGGCTTCTGAAGAAACAGGCTTTGGAATTGCCTTAGATAAGGCATATAAAAATTATGCAGCCTCTGCTTTATTATATGATGATATAAAAGATATGAAGACAGTAGGTATAATTCGTAAGGATGATGATAAAAAAATTATTGAGGTAGCTGATCCTGTAGGCTTAGTAATGGGAATTGTTCCTTCAACAAATCCTACATCAACTATAATTTTCAAATCAATAATAGCTTTGAAATCAAGAAATGCAATTATTTTTTCACCACATCCATCAGCATTGAATTGTTCTTTGAAAGCCGCAAATATAATGGAAGCCGCCGCTGTTAAAGCCGGTGCTCCTGAGGGTATAGTTAGTTGCGTAAGTATGCCTACATTGGAAACTACAAATGCTATGATGAAATCAAAGGAAGTAGCATTAATAATAGCTACAGGCGGTCCTAGTATGGTAAAAGCGGCTTATAGTGCAGGTAAGCCTGCAATAGGAGTTGGAGCCGGAAATTCACCTGCATATATAGAAAGAAGTGCAGATATTAAAAAAGCTGTAGAGAGAATAATGGCTAGTAAAACCTTTGATAATGGTACTATTTGTGCTTCAGAGCAGTCAATAATATGTGAAGAAGTAAACCAGAGCGAGGTAGTTAAGGAATTTATAAAAGCCGGTGCTTATTTCATGACAGATGATGAAACGGCTAAAGTATCAAGCTTATTATTTAAAGCTAATATGGCTATGAATGCTAAGTATGTAGGAAGAAGTGCTAAATATATTGCAAAGAGTGCAGGTATTTCAGTGCCTGAAAATACTAAGGTATTAATTGGAAGACAATATGGGGTAGGTAAGGATTATCCATTATCACATGAAAAGCTGACTACTGTTTTGGCGTTTTATGTTGTTAAAGATTGGGAAGAGGCTTGCCATTTAAGTATAGATTTGTTACAAAATGGTATTGGTCATACAATGAGCTTACATACAAATAATGAGGATATAGTAAATAAATTCTCAGTTAAGCCTGCCTCAAGAATACTTGTAAATACAGGTGGAACTCAAGGAGGAACAGGTATATCAACAGGAATGCTAACTTCATTTACATTAGGCTGTGGAACTATGGGAGGAAGCTCTGTTTCTGAAAATGTAGGACCTTTACATTTGCTTAATATTAAGAAGGTTGCTTATGGAATTAAGGATGTTACGACCTTGGCAAAAGATGATAGTAGATTTCAAGCCTTATTAAATGGGCATGTTGATGAACTTAATTGCTGTGATAATAAAGAGCTTGCTTGCTGCGATCATAATAGTGTAAAAGAAAAAGAGAAGAAATGCTGTGTAAATGGATGCTCTTATAATGCATTTGAGCTTAGTCCTAATGAAATAGTTAATATGTTTGAAAATAGTGTAAATATATTAGGAGAAAAAAAGGAAGAAAAAAAGCCTGATTCTGATATAAATTCTGAAGAATTGAAAAGAATAATTTTAAATGTAATAAATTCAGCAAAATAAAAGGAGAATTTTAAAATGAAATATGATGCTTTAGGAATGGTAGAAACAAAAGGATTAGTAGGTTCAATAGAGGCTGCAGATGCTATGGTTAAAGCTGCAAATGTAACCTTAATAGGAAAAGAGTTTGTAGGTGGCGGTTTAGTTACAGTTTTAGTAAGAGGTGATGTAGGAGCTGTTAAGGCTGCTACAGATGCAGGTGCAGAGGCTGCTAAAAGAGTAGGAGAATTGGTATCAGTTCATGTAATACCAAGACCACATTCAGAAGTAGAAGTGATTTTACCAAAGGTTAAATAGTTTAAATATAATCATATGTACAAAGGCTTTATATTTATTTAGCCTTTGTACACTACCCTAATATTTTTAATATGCTTGAATAGATTTTTTAATCTTTTCAAGTTTATTTTTTAAGTAAGAAGTAAAAAGATATTATATATTATTTAAAGATAGCTAAATAAAATGTCATTTTGAGGGGGAATAATGAATAATCCTGAATTAGAATTGAAAAAAGCTCATGAGTTATGGAGAAAAGGCGAAGAATTAAAAGCAAGTGTGATACTTAAAGACATTTGTGAATTTTATAGAAAAAATGACGATAAATTAAAATTGTTGGAAATATTAAATGAATATGGTGGAGCCTTAAGAGTTATAGGAAATTTGAATAAATCTATTAATATTTTTTTACAAGCAAAGGAAGTATGTGAAAATATAGGTCAAAGAGATACTATAATTTATGCAACCACTATAATGAATTTAGCTAATGCTTTTAGGGAGAATAAAGAATATCAAAGAGCAGAAAAAATATTTGAAGAAGCGAAGAAAATTTATTTGAAGCATTCTGTCAAAGATTATTCTTATGTTGGTTTATTAAATAATCTCTCATTATTAAAAAAAGAATTAGGAGAATATAATCAGGCATTAGAATTACAATTAGAAGCTATAGAAATATTAAAACAAGATGTAAAATATAGAGTCCCATTAGCTATAAGTTTTAACAATTTGTATGAAATAGAAAAAAATTTAAATAAAATATCTTCAGCTCAAGATTATTTATCAAGTGCAAAGAAAATATTAGAGGATGAGGTTGGGAAAGAACATCCTTTATATGCGGCAGTTTTGAATAATTTAGCTGAGTGTAATTTTAAAATAGGAAATATACCTCTTGCCTTAAGCTTATATGAAGAAGCATTGGATATAGTATTGGCTAAGTATGGTAAGGATAGTGTACCATATAAGATAATATATAAAAATATAAAATATATAAAAGATAAAAATTATAATAATTTGAATGATAGTTTTATCAGCTCACAAAAGCTGAGTGAAAAAACAGATGCTTTTATAAAAGCTAATTATCCATATTTATATGACAAGCTATGCCTTGCATTAGTAGGCAAAGGCTCAGAATGTTATGGATTTGATGATGAATTGTCAAGAGATCATGATTTTTCTAAGAGATGTCTTTTGCTTTTGGATGATGAAGCTTATAGCGAATATTATGAAAATTTAAAAAATGATTTAAGCAAAAATTTTTCTGAAAAAATAGAAATATATAAAATCTCATATTTCTATAAATATTATACTTCATTTGAGGAAGGACCTAAGACTTTAGAAGAATATCGTAGGGTTAAAGAAGAATATTTGAGTACAGCTACAAATGGAAAGGTATTTGTTGATAGGCTAGGTAAATTTACATCTATAAGAAATAGATTATTAAATTATTACCCTGAAGATTTGAGGTTGAAATTTATAGCCTTAACTTTAAATAAGATGGCACAGGCCGGTCAATATAATTTCCCAAGACTTTTAAAAAGAAAAGATTTTGTTGCCGCTAATTTTGCTTTGAATGAATTTATAGAATATTTTATATATTTTATTCATTTAATAAATAAAAAATATATGCCATTTTATAAGTGGAGATTTAGATCCTGCATTGATTTAGATATATTTGGATTATATGCTAAGGAAATATTACCTAAATTAATAGCTGTAGAATATGATGAAAAAAAAGTATTAATAGAAAATATATGCAAAAAAATTGTGGAATATTTAAATTATTCAAAGCTTAGTAATATTAACATTGATTTTTTGACATATCAGGCTAATGAAGTAATTAATAAGATAGAAGATATTAATGTGAAAAAATATGATATGTGGGAAAGATAGTAATAATATGAAAAAAGAAAAAATTATAAATAATATAGTTTTATTAGAATGGGATATGTTTAATAATGTAACAAATATAGGCAAAAGAGCCTATTGTCAGGATATGAAAGGAAATTTTATATTTTCAAGGAAGGCATATTGGAATATTTATAATGAAGATATTTTAAATTCATATTTATCTGATTTAAAAAAAGCTAATAAGGAGCATATTTCTCTTGTATCTTTAAAATATGCTTTTATGATGCAATTAACAGATGAAGAATATTTTAAAAAAATAGAGGAAAAATTAGTACCTATATCAGAAAAAAAGAAATTATTAATTGAATTGATAATGCTTATTTGTAGACAGTGGCTTGAAAATATAGACACCTCAAATATTTATAAAGGATATAGAAAATTATTTTCAAAAGAAGATAGTGTTAAGAATACATCCGTAGAAACATATTTATATGGAGAATATATGTCTTATTCTACAGATACAATATTTAAAATATTTATTTATATTATAGAAAAATATTATAAGAATATTAACCTATTACAAGAAAATTTATTAAATTTGGAAAATAAGGTCATATAATTATATAAGTTTATAAATTTAAGGAAAGGAGAAAGAATGCAGGATTTTGGAGATAGAAAACATTTAATAGGAGATGTTAGTAGAATCTGTAATATCCCTAAAAAAACTCTTAGATATTATGATGACTTAAATATAATAAAACCTGAAAAAAAGTATAATAATTATAGATATTATAGTATTGAAGATATGTATAATATTATTATTTTAAAATATTTTAAAGAATTATCATATACATTAGAAGAAATTAAAAAAATACTTTTAATTAAAGATTTTAAACCGGTTTCTGAAAGCCTTGAAAATAAAATTCTAGGTCTTGAAAAGGTAAAAAAACAAATTGAAAATAGAATAAGAATGGCAAGAGATTGGAAAAATTGTATAGATGAAGCTGAATATGTATTGGAAAACTATAATAATGAAATAAAAATTAAAAATATTGAAGAAAAGGAATACTTATCTTTAAAGCAAAATTATCACTACGATTATAAGGAATCTATTATAAATATTAATTGGGTTAAAACTTTGGAATTAAATAATGAGGAAATAACAGGAACAGTTATTTTAAAATTTGATTCTATTTATGATAAAATGAATAATAGATGCAATGTAGCTACTATTTTGCAAGAAAGTGTTAATGATATAGATTCAGATATAAAAAAAATCAAAATGGGTGGCAAATTTGTCAGTACATATCATATAGGAAAATATCAAAATATAAATGAAACTTATGAAAAAATAAATAAATTTATTTTGGATAATAATTATAAAATAAAGGGAGAAGTTTTTGAAAGATATGTAGTTGATTATTGGACAAACAATGATGAAAATTTATTTGTAACTGAATTGCTCGTTCCTATAGAATAATTAAAGGGCTTACCAAAATATTATATATTTTAGTAAGCCCTAAAAAATCATTTACTCTAAATCAAAATAGTATTATAATCACAATAGTTAGCATATGCTAACTGGCTCTTTACTAAATATTATTTGTATTTAAATTTCTAAAAAACTCGTAAATCTCTACAAAAGATATTATAATGATTTGTAATAATATAAGCTTAAATTAGAAATATATATTTATTTTAAATGACGCTTATACAAAATAATAATAAGTGTTATATAAGGAGTATTTAAATATATATATATGAATAAATCGATAGAAAAAAGAGGAGATTCCAAAAATAATAGATATAGATTGATATTTATAATTATTGCTATATTTATTCAGATTTTATGGTTGACAATAATTTTTGAAAAATTAAATTATACATATAATTATCTGGCAATATTTGTTAAAATTATAAGTATATTTATAGTTATAAGTATATATAATTCGGAAATGATAGCAAATATAAAATTACCTTGGATTATATTTATTTTACTTTTACCTATAATGGGATTGTTGATTTATTTTATGGTAAAATATTCAGGAACTACAGTAATAGTGAAAAAAAGATTACAAATATCATTAAATGAAGCAAAAAAATATCTTGATGATGATAGTGAGGTCAAAGAGGAATTAAAAAAATTAGATGAGCATATATGTAATATAAGTAGGTATATAAGTGAATATTCCTATTATCCTATATATAATAATGTCTATTTGAGATATTTTTCTGATTCAAGTCAGGCTATTAAAGTGCAAATGCAAGAAATGAAAAAGGCTAAAAAGTATATTTTTATGTCATATTATTCTATAGAAGATGCAAATATATTTTCAGATATTTATGATATATTAAAGGAAAAAAGCCAAGAAGGACTTGAAATAAGAATTTTTTACGATGATATAGGGAGCTTGGGATTTATAGATAATATAAGATTTATAAAAAAAATGGAAGCAAATGGTATACAATGTAGGATTTTTAATCCGGTAAGTCCGATTTTTAATTTATTATTCAATAATAGAGATCATAGAAAAATTACTATAATAGATGGAGCTGTAGCATTTACAGGAGGATATAATATAGCTGATGAATATTTTAATATAGTAAAGCCTTATGGATATTGGAAGGATACAGGTATTATGTTGAAGGGCAATGCTACAAAATCATTATTAGTAAGTTTTTTAGAAACATGGAATGCTAATAGAAAGTCGAATATTAATAATTTGGAGGATAGTAAGTATTTTATAAATTCAAACTATATATCTGATGAAAAAATTTATGTTCAGGCATATGCAGATTCTCCACTGGATAGCGAAAATTTATCTGAGAATGTATATATAAGTCTTATAAATGCAGCTACAAAATATATTTATATAATGACTCCATATATGATTATAACAGATGCAATGGCTTATGCTTTAGCTATGGCGGCTAAAAAAGGTGTAGATATTAGAGTTGTGATACCGGGTATACCTGATAAAAAGCTTATATATAATATGACACTTTCTTTTTGCTCAGGATTAGCAAAAAATGGGATTAAGATATATAAATATACTTTAGGATTTTGTCATGCTAAGCAAATGATTATAGATGATAAGTTGGCAATATGTGGAACTATAAATTTTGATTATAGAAGTTTATATTTGAATTTTGAAAATGCAGTATTATTTACGGCTTCACAGGCTTTATATGATATGAAAAATGATTTTTTGAAAACTTTTGAAAATTCAGAGGATATAAGTTATAAATATACACATCGTTCAAGGCCTATGAATATGCTTGATTCTATAATAAGATTATTTGCTCCTTTACTATAAAGTCTATAAAAGCCTGTAAAAGAAATGAAAGAATAAAAGCGTGATATATGCTTTTTATGCTCTTGCTTACTCTTATAATTGAACTATAAATCCTATAAAAACAAACAATTGACAAATTAAAATTAAGACATTATACTGAGTTAGTAGAATTCTTAACAACTTTATGGAGGTGTTAGATAATATGGAAATAAAAAAAATATCTAAAGCGGTCATTTTAAGATTACCAAGATATTATAGATATTTAGGAGAATTGCAGGAAGAAGGCTTTGAACGTATATCATCAAAAGAATTAAGTCAAAGAATGAAGGTTACAGCTTCTCAGATAAGGCAGGATTTAAATAATTTTGGAGGCTTTGGTCAGCAGGGCTATGGATATAATGTAAAATATTTGTATGATGAAATAGGTAAAATACTGGGTATAGATAAAAAAAATACAGCTATTATTATAGGTGCCGGAAATTTGGGACAGGCTATAGCCAATTATTCAGCATTTGAAAGAAGAGGATTTTTATTTAAAGCTATGTTTGATATTAATCCTTTATTAGTAGGAAAGAAATTTAGAAATGTTCCTGTATATAGCCTTAATAATTTAGAAAGCTTTATAAAGGAAAATGATATAAATATTGCAGTTTTAGCCATACCGAAATCAAGTGCACCTGATATTGCAGAAAAATTAATAAAATTCGGTATTAAAGCATTTTGGAATTTTGCACATTTAGATTTGAAGGTTCCAAAAGGGATTGTAGTTGAAAATGTACACTTATCTGAATCACTTATGAGATTATCTTATAAATTATCAAACATAGATAAATTAGATTTTGATGATGGAGAAGAGTAAATAATGATATTAGGTGTAGGTATAGATTTGATTGAAATCGAGAGAATAAAGAAGGCTTGTACAAAATCTTTTTTTATTAAAAAAACGTATACACAAAAAGAATGCCAGCAAGCTAAGGAAAGCATTTCCTTTCTTGCTGGTAATTTTGCAACTAAAGAAGCATTAGTAAAAGCATTTGGAATCGGATTTAGAAATATAGAATTAAAAGAAATAGAAGTACTACGAGATGAATTGGGTAAGCCATATATAATACTTTATAATAAAGCACTTGATTTATTCAAACATTTAAATTGTACAAATATACATGTAAGCATTACCAATACAAAGGATCAAGCTATATCTACTGTTATATTGGAGAAATAAAATGTCAATATATAAGAAAGTTATATTAAATGATAATATTTTGGAAAATATTCCTAAAAGATTAGAAAATTCAAATAAGGGTACATATGGAAAAGTATTAATAATTGCAGGAAGCTATGGTATGGCAGGAGCATCTTTTTTATCAGCCTTAGCCGCTTACAGAAGTGGTGCCGGTATAGTAAAAATTTTATGCCCATATTCTAATAGAATAATTTTACAAAATTTAATTCCTGAAGCCTTAATATCTTGTTATAATGAGAATATTATAGAAAAAGATAAAAAATCATTTTATGAATTGATTAAGAGAGAGCTTTCTTTTGCAACTACTATAGTTATTGGACCGGGCTTGGGATTAAAGCCATATGTAAGATATTTAGTAGAGTATACCTTAAGTCTTTCACAGGTACCTACAATTGTTGATGCCGATGCAATAAATATTATAGCTGAATATAATTATTTGGAACAATATTTTAAAGATAGTATTATTTTAACACCTCATTTAAAGGAAATGGAAAGACTGAGTAAAACAAGCCTAGATATAATAAAATTTGATAGCCTAAGCTTTGCAATAAAATATTGTGAAAATAAAGATGTATCTTTAGTATTAAAATCAGATCAAACTATTATTATTTCTAAAAATAAAATTTATATAAATAATATAAAGGCGGCTGCACTTGCAAAAGCAGGTAGTGGAGATGTTTTATCAGGTATAATAGCAGGAATGTTGAGCTTAGGTATAGAAAAATCTTTGGCTTTAGCCTTAGGAGTTTATTTACATAATTTATCCGCAAGGCTTGCAAGTCAAGAATATTCCGAGCATGGTATTATAGCAAGAGATGTAATTTCATATATTCCTATTGCTATGAAATATAATAAAAAGGAGCTTTAAAGTGGAAGATTATCATTCGTGGGCAAGTATAATAATATTTATAATTTTAATTTTATTAAATTCGATTTTTTTTGCATTTAATAGCAGTATTAAAATGCTTAATGAAGAAAAAAATACAAAATATATTAGTGATATACTTGAGGATCAAAAAAAATTTAAAGCTACATTATATATTATATTAATCTTATCTTCATCTATAAGTATTAATCTATTTTTTTATTATATTGTATGCCCATATAAAATAGTTATATATCTTGCTTTATCTATAATTTTTATCAGTTTAGCTATGATAGTACCAAGTAATATCGCAAAAAAATATTCAAATATTATAATTTGTAAATTCTATTATTTTATAAAAATTTTAATTATAATATTTTTACCGCTGACATATGTAATTAATATAATATCAAGCTTGATTTTAAAAGCTTTTTCTATTACTTATGATCATGAATGTGAGAATGTAACTGAGGAAGGCATTATCAATATGGTAAATGAAGGGCATGAACAGGGAGTATTGGAAAGCCGTGAAGCTACCATGATAAATAATATTTTTGAATTAAATGATAAAAAAGCAAGTGATGTTATGACAAATAGAAAAAATCTGGTTTGTTTAGATGCGGCTTCAAGCTTGGCACAGACGGTTGATTTTATGTTAAATGAAGGTATTAATTCAAGATATCCTGTATATGAAGATAATATTGATAATATTATAGGTATTATAAATATGAAGGATGCTTTGATTTATTTAAGACAATCAAAAAATAGAAATAAAGAGTTAAAAGAAATAAAAGGACTTATTAGAAAAGTTGAGTTTATCCTTGAAACTAAAAATCTTTATGAGCTTTTTAAGGAAATGCAGGAAAATAGATGGCATTTGGTTATTATTATAGATGAGTATTCACAAACACAGGGTATAGTTACACTTGAAGATATTTTAGAGGTAATAGTAGGAAATATTTTAGACGAATATGATACAGAAGAAAATAATATAATAAAATCTTCTGAAAACACTTATATAATAAGCGGAAGCTGTTCATTAGATGATTTTAGTACATCCTTGGACTTTCAATTTGACGAAGAAGATAATGAAAATTTTGATACTATAAATGGATTTATAATAAATAAGCTTGCACATTTACCTGAAGATAATGAAAAGTTTGAAATAAGATATAAAAATATTATTTTTAAACCTCTTGAAATAAAAAATAAATTTATAGAAAGTCTTAAAGTTATTTTTATATAATAGAGAAAGGAGGGTATGCATATATTAAAAGTAAAAAATAATTTTTATTCAAGAACTATTTTATATATGAGAAGCATGTTTATAGACAGGAATTTTTTATTAAAGACAGCTTCGATAGCATTACCTGTAGCTTTTCAAAATATGTTGAATTTAATAACGAATTTGGCAGATACTTTAATGATAGGAAAATTGGGAGAAGCACCTATAGCATCTGTAGGACTTGGAAATAAAGTATTTTTTGTGTATACATTATTAGTTTTTGGTATTTCCAGTGGACTTGGAATTTTATCATCTCAATATTATGGTAATAATGATATAAAAAGTATAAGAAAAGTTTTAGGCTTAGGTATATTGATTGCACTTTTATCAAGTATAATATTTACAGGTGCTACAATAATTTGTCCGGAAAAATTGATGAGGATATTTACAAATTCTGAAGAAACTATTATTCTAGGAGTGAATTATTTAAGTTTTGTAGGAATATCTTATCCATTTACTGCTATTTCTAATATTTATATAGCTTCAATGAGATCTATGGGAGAGGTTAAGCTTCCGGTGTTCACAAGCTTTATTACAATATTGATAAATGTAATATTAAATTATATATTGATATTTGGAAAATTAGGTTTTCCCGCTCTCGGTGTTGTAGGTGCGGCAGTTGCTACTATTATTGCAAGAATTATTGAAATGCTTCTTATAATATTTTTATTGAGAATTAAAAAATATCCTATAGTATATGATATAAAAGGTATGTTTACATATTCCGGAGCTTTAGTATTACAATTTTTCAAAACTTCAGTTCCTGTTATTTTTAATGAATTTTTATGGGGCTTAGGTATTACCTTATATTCAGTGGCATATGGAAGAATGGGAAATCAGGCGGTAGCGGCTATTACTATAGCCACCAGCTTACAGGATATGCTACAGGTTGGTGCCAACGGTATCGCCGCCGCAACAGTAGTTATTTTAGGCTTTGAATTAGGCTCTGGAAAATTAAAAAGAGCTAAAAAATATGCAATATATTTTTATATCTTAACTACCTTGCTTAGCTTGTTAATAAGCCTTATAACATTAGTTATAAGAGAACCATTTATATCTTTTTATGATGTTAGTCCTAATGTTTATAAGGATATTAAATTATGCTTGCTTGTATTTGCTATATTTTTCCCATTTAAAGCTGTAGCAATAGTGAATATAGTAGGAATATTAAGAAGCGGTGGAGATACATTTGTTTGTTTGTTGCTTGATTTATCCAGTGTATGGTTAATTGGAGTACCATTTGCTTTTGTATCGGCATTGATATGGAAATTGCCTATATATTTGGTTTACGCTTGTGTAATGATAGAAGAAGTATATAAGGTTATAGCCGGATATATTAGGTATAAGCAATATAAGTGGATAAAAAATTTAAATTTAGAATTAAAAAATATATAAAAAAGGAGATTTTATGTCAGGACATTCAAAATTTGCAAATATAAAACATAAAAAAGAAAAAAATGATGCTGCAAAAGGAAAAATTTTTACAATCATAGGAAGAGAAATAGCAGTTGCAGTAAAAGAAGGTGGAGCTGATCCTAATAATAATTCAAAGTTGAGAGATGTTATAGCAAAGGCAAAAGCTAATAATGTTCCAAATGATACTATAGAAAGAGGAATAAAAAAGGCTGCGGGTGATGTTTCATCAGTTAATTATGAACATAATATATATGAAGGATATGGACCTAGTGGAGTTGCTATTATTGTTGAAACATTAACAGATAATAGAAATAGAACTGCCGCCAATGTACGCTCGGCTTTTACAAAGGGATGTGGGAATGTAGGTATACAAGGCTGTGTTTCATATATGTTTGATAAAAAAGGTATTATCCTTATTGATAAAGAAAATTGTGATTTGGATAGTGATGAATTGATGATCTTAGCTCTTGATGCAGGTGCAAGCGATTTTATTGAAGAGGATGACAGTTATGAAATTATTACAGAAGAAGATACATTTTCAAGTGTAAGAGAAACTATAGAAAATTCTAAAATTGAAATTTCAGATGCACAAATTACTATGATATCTAAAAATCCGGTAAAGCTTACAGATGAAGAGGATATAAAAAATATGAATAAAATACTTTCTTTATTAGAAGCTGATGATGATGTTGAAAATATATATCATAGCTGGGAGGAATAGATAAATAAAATATTTATATAATAATATTGTAAAAATATAGGTATAATGGATAATAATATCATTTATACCTATATTTTTATTTTATATAAAATTTGCCAATATACCGAAGGAAAAAATAGTCATTAGTGTGCTTGCCATAAGCACACCTATAATAGATGCTATCAATGCTTTTTTTCTATTCATTTGTAGTGCTGCCGCTATTATACATCCGGTCCAAGCACCTGTACCGGGAAGAGGGATGCCTATAAAAAGTACTAAACCCCAAAAATCATATTTTTCAATAGTAGCTTTATTTTTATTTATTTTATTATCAAGATATGAAGATATTTTATTAAATATTTTATGCCTTGAATTTCTCATAGATATATATAATTTATCAAAAATAAATAAAATAATTACAAGAGGAATAATATTTCCTATGAATGATATAATAAAGCTTTGTACAATATCTAATTTTAAAATAGAAGCTGCTATAAGCCCGCCCCTTGATTCGAGTATTGGCATCAGTGATATAATAAATACTATAGCTTGTTTACCAAATGGTAAAAATAATAATGAAGATAATCTTTTGACTAATGCAGTAGTAATTTTTTTTGCCATATTTTTCCTTTCAAAATAGAATATAGTTAGTATAGCAAAAAAAAATAAAAATACAATAAAAATACAATAATAAAGGATTTATATTATATATAATAATTTTGAAAAAAATTTAAAAATATAAAATAGTGTATCATGATAAAATGATAAAGTAACAATATAAATGGAAAAGGATTAATAATTTTTTTTATAATTATTGTATTATCTTACTATGTTCATAAATTTGTACAAATTATCTTGACATATTTTTTATATAAAGTATACTTTATATTTGTAATATAAAATCAATACTTATTAGAAAGGGTAAAGATGAATAAGTCAATAAATATAGATTTTTACGAGAAAAATTATAATAATAAAAAATATCGTGTTTTACAAAATGCCAGCACTAAGATGGGAATTTGTGATGCTACATTTAATCAGGAATTAGCAAATAAAACTTCTTTTGTTTTTTCTGAAAATATAAAAACCGGTGAAGTTACTAATCAAAGACAGAGTGGTAGATGTTGGATTTTTGCTTCACAGAACTTTTTAAGACATAAAATAGAAGAAAAATTCAATATTAAGAATTTTGAATTATCACAGGGCTATTTGTATTTTTATGATAAATTAGAAAAGTCAAATTATTTTCTACAGGCAATTATTGATACTGCAGATAGGGAATTAGATGATAGATTGGTTCATTTTTTGTTGGCAACACCTCAACAGGATGGTGGACAGTGGGATATGATAGTTTCAATTATGCAAAAATATGGAGTCGTTCCAAGTAAAGCTATGCCTGACACCTTTAATATGAAAAATTCAAGGATGTTAAATGAGCTTCTAAATAAAAAATTGCGTATTTTTGCAAAGGAGCTAAGGGATAAATATTTATCATCTAAAGCAGAGAAGGATTTGATAGAATTAAAAAATAAACAATTAGAAGAAATTTATGCCTTCCTTTGTGTTATGCTTGGTACTCCTGTTAAAAGGTTTGATTTTGAATATTATGATAAGGATGATAAATTTTATAGAGATTTAAATTTGACTCCAAAAACATTCTTTGATAAATACTTGGACTTGGATTTAGATGATTATATAAGTATAATAAATGCACCTACAAAGGACAAGCCTTATAATCGTAGCTTTACTGTAGAATATTTAGGTAATGTAATAGGTGGTAGAAATGTTAAATATTTAAATCTTGAGATGGAAGAATTTAAAAATTTAGCTATTAAACAATTAAAGGATAAAGAAGCTGTATGGTTCGGTTGTGATGTAGGACAATTTTTAGATAGAAAATGTGGAGTTTTAGCTATGGATGGATTTGAATATGAAAGTAGCTTTGATATGAAATTTATTCAATCCAAGGAAGATTCACTTGATTATCATGAAAGTCTTATGACACATGCTATGTTATTAACCGGAGTTAATTTAGATGAAAATTCAAAGCCTAATAGATGGAAAATAGAAAATTCTTGGGGTGATGAAAGTGGAGAAAAAGGATATCTAGTTATGACTGATGACTGGATGGATCATTATACATATCAAATAGTTATCAATAAAAAATATCTTACCGAGGCTCAGTTAAAGGCTTTTGAGGCAGAGCCTATAGTATTGAAGCCATGGGATCCGATGGGTTCTTTAGCAATAATGTAATAAAAAATAAAAAGTTAAGTATATTTTACTTAACTTTTTTATTGTAATTGCTTATATATTTTATAAATAGTATAATATTGAAGATAAAAGGAGGAAATAATGACAAAGGCTGATATATTATTTAAAAATTTGTGCAATAGAATTTTAAATGAAAAAAATAATAATATAGGTGAAAGTGTAAGACCTAAATATCTTGATAAAACACCTAGCTATACTTATTTTGTAAATCAGGTATTTGAAGAGTTCGATTTGGAAAAGGGAGAATTTCCTATTTTGACACTTAGACCGATAGCATGGAAGTCAGCTATAAAGGAGATACTCTGGATATATCAGGATCAAAGCAATGATTTGGAGCTTTTAGCTAATAAGTATAATATACATTGGTGGAACGAATGGGAGGTTGATAATACAAGAACTATAGGATTACGCTATGGTGCAACTGTAAAAAAATATGATTTAATGAATAAATTATTAAAAGGCTTGGAAAAACAGCCTTATGGTAGAAGACATATTATAAATCTTTATCAATATGCTGATTTTGAAGAAAGTAATGGCTTATATCCTTGTGCAATGGAAACTCATTTTTCAGTAAGAAATAATCTTTTAGATATGACCTTAATACAAAGATCATCAGATGTAGCTGTTGCAAATGCAATAAATAAGATACAATATGTAGCATTTCAAATGATGATAGCAAAGCATTTGAATTTAAAGCTTGGTAAATTTTGCCATTATGTAAATAATGCACATATATATGACAGACATATTGCTCAGATTAAGGAAATGCTTGAAAGAAAAGGTCAAGAAAATACAGATGCTTTAAAGCTGGTTTTAGATACTGACAAAGATAATTTTTATGATTTTACTATAGATGATTTTAAATTAGAAAATTATGAGCCTAATAAACCTAATTTCAAATTCGAGCTTGCTATATAAAGAGGTTTTTATGGACAATATTAGTATAATAGTTGCTATGGATAAGAATAATGCAATAGGCTATAAAAATAATTTGCTCTGTTATATTCCTGAAGATTTAAAATATTTTAAAAATATTACTTTAAATAATACAATAGTTGTTGGATTGGATACATATATGAGCTTTCCCAAAAAGCCTTTACCAAATAGAAAGAATATTGTTCTTAGTAAAAATAGATTGGGTATTATTGATAAAACAAGTGAGAATATTGTTGCTTTTAATAATATTGAAGCTGTATTGGAATATGCAAAGAATAATAAAGATGAAAAAATATTTATTTGTGGTGGAGAAAGTGTATACAAACAATTTTTGGAATATGCTTCTAAATTATATATAACTTTTATAGATGAGGAATTTGAAGCCGATACATATTTTCCGAAAGTAAATTTTGAAAAATGGAATTTAGAAGAGGAGATTAATCCTAAAGAAATTGAAAATTCAAAATTTAAATATGTTTTTAAAATATATACTAAAAAGTAAAGATATTTTTTGGAATGTAGGCATATATTTTTGCAAGTATTAAAAAGTATATAGAAGAAATACAAAAATAAACAAAAAAATATTTACTAACACTCTAAAATATTGTAATATATATACAATAATCTAATGAAACTTGATTTGATTAAAATATTTATTAGGAGATTTTGCTATGGGCGATAAGGAGTTGCTGGAAGAAGCAAAAAAAGCTAGACGAAGAGCATATACACCATATTCAAAATTTAAAGTGGGTGCTGCTTTACTTACAAAAACTGCTAAGATATATCATGGATGTAATATTGAAAATGCAGCATATACACCGACAAATTGTGCAGAAAGAACGGCTTTTTTTAAGGCTGTTTCTGATGGGGAATTTGAATTTGAAAAAATTGCAGTTGTAGGAGGATTTGAAAACGAAGAGGCGGATATTTTATGTTCACCTTGTGGAGTATGTAGACAGGTTATGATGGAATTTTGTGATCCGAAAACATTTAAAATTATCTTGTCGGACGGCAAAGATAATATAAAGACTCTCACCTTAGAACAAGTGCTTCCTTATGGTTTTGGTCCTGGAAATTTAAAATAAAATATGGGAGATTTATTATGGAATATGTAATAGAAATGAACCATATCACTAAAAAATTCGGAAATTTCAAAGCAAATGATGATATTTCAATTAATTTAAAAAAAGGTGAAATTCTTGCTTTACTTGGTGAAAATGGTGCAGGAAAATCTACTCTTATGAGTATATTATTCGGGCTTTATCAACCTGAAATAGGAACTATTAAAATAAGAGGAAAAGAAGTTAATATCAAAAATCCTAATGATGCTAATTTTCTAGGCATAGGAATGGTACACCAGCATTTTAAATTAGTTCATAATTTTACAGTTTTAGAAAGTATAGTTTTGGGTCATGAAACTGTCAGCTCAGGTATATTGAGAATGGATGAAGCAAAAAAAAAGATTATTGAATTAAGTGATAGATATAAATTCAAAATAAATCCTGATGCATATATTAGTGATATAACAGTTGGTATGCAACAGAGAGTAGAAATATTAAAAGCACTTTATTGTAATAGTGAAATTTTAATTTTTGATGAACCTACAGCTGTTTTGACTCCACAAGAAATACAAGAGCTTATGAAGGTTATGAAGCAACTTGTTTCAGAAGGAAAATCCATTATTTTTATAACTCATAAGCTTAACGAGATAAAGGCGGTTGCCGATAGATGTAGTGTTTTAAGAAAAGGAAAATATATAGGTACTATAAATGTTTCTGAAGCTACAAAAGAAGAAATGTCAGAAATGATGGTAGGTAGAAAAGTAAATTTTATACTTGATAAAAAAGATGTAAAAGTCGGTCAAACTGTACTGGAGCTTAAAAATGTTTATGTAAAGTCAAAAGTTCATAATACTGATATAGTAAAAAATGTTTCTTTTAAAGCAAGAGCCGGAGAAATATTAACTATTGCAGGAATAGATGGAAATGGACAATCAGAATTGGTTTATGCTATAACCGGACTTACTCCTGTTGAAAAGGGGAATATTTATCTTAATTCAAAGAATATTACAAAGACCTGCATAAGGAATAGATGTAAGCTTGGTATGGCTCATATACCTGAAGATAGGCACAAGGATGGACTGGTGCTTGATTATACCTTGTCCGAAAATTTGATTTTACAAAGCTATTATGATAAAAAATTTCAAAAAAATGGATTTTTAAAATTTAATAATATTAGAGAATATGCAAAAAAATTGATTGAAAAATTTGATATCAGGTCTGCACATGCTGAAAATAGTATTGTTAGAGGTATGTCAGGAGGTAACCAGCAAAAGGCTATTATTGCAAGAGAATTAGATAGAAATCCTGAAATAGTAATAGCTGTTCAACCGGTTAGAGGCCTTGATGTGGGAGCTATTGAATATATACACAAGCAACTTATAAATATGAGAGATAATGGAAAAGCTGTTTTATTAGTATCACTGGAGCTTGAAGAGGTCATGAATGTAAGTGATAGAATACTTGTTATGTATGAAGGGGAGATAGTTGCGGATCTTAATCCTAAAGAAATAAGTGTTGAAGAATTAGGCTTATATATGGCAGGAGCAAAAAGGAGTAAGGTAGATGAAGGTTAAAAATAATTTTTTTAAAAGTGAAAGTTTTTCCGGATTGATAGCTTCTATTCTTGCTATTATATGTGGACTTTTATTTGGTTTTATAATACTTGTAATTAGTAATCCAAGCCAAGCCTACGGCGGATTTATGATGATTTTACAGGGCGGATTTACAGATGGAATTAAAGGTATAGGTCAGATGCTATATATTGCAACACCTATTATTATGACAGGTTTATCTGTAGGATTTGCATTTAGAACAGGTTTATTTAATATAGGTGCTTCAGGTCAATTTACTATGGGAGCATTTGTTGCAGTTTATGTGGGTGTTAAGTGGACATTTTTACCACCAAGTATACATTGGCTTGTAGCAGTAATTATGGCTATGTTCGCCGGAATGCTTTGGGGTTTTGTTCCGGGCTTTTTGAAAGCATTTTTTAATGTTAATGAAGTAATTTCTTCGATTATGATGAATTATATAGGAATGTATCTCGTTAATATCGGTATACGTAATAGTGTGTATAATCAGATTAAAAATCAATCTATGGCAGTAGCTAAAAGTGCAAATTTGCCAAAGGCGGGACTTGATTTAATATTCCCTGATACAAATATTAATATAGGAATTTTAATAGTAATATTTTTTGTAATTATTATTCATATTATTTTAAATAAAACTATTTTAGGATATGAATTAAAAGCTTGTGGTAAAAATAAATTTGCAAGCAGATATGCAGGAATAAATGAAAAGAGAACTATTATATTATCTATGCTTATTGCCGGAGCTTTGGCAGGAGTCGGAGGCTCCTTATTATATCTTGCAAATTCAGGAAGATATTTACAGGTTCTTGATATTATAGCTCCTGAAGGATTTGCAGGGATTTCAGTAGCTTTACTTGGACAATCAAATCCTATAGGTATATTATTTTCAGGTTTATTTATAGCTTATATAACAGTTGGTGGATATAATATGCAATTATTTGATTTTGCACCTGAGGCTATAGATATTATTATAGCGGCTATTATATATTGTGCGGCACTTTCTTTATTATTTAAAAGTATAATGAACAAACTTTCGACTCTACTAAAAAGGAGGGATAAAAAATAATGGATATTTTATATTTTATAGTACAACAGACAATGTTTTTTGCAATTCCTCTTTTGATAGTTGCAATAGGTGCAATGTATTCAGAACGCAGTGGTGTCATAAATATTGCCTTAGAAGGAATTATGGTATTTGGAGCTTTTACAGGAATATTTTTTATAAATATAGTCGGAAATAGTATGAGTGGACAGCTGTTGCTTATATTGGCTATTCTTATATCAGGCATTACAGGAGGCTTATTTTCACTTTTACATGCCTTTGCATCTATAAATATGAAGGCAGATCAAACAATTAGCGGTACAGCCTTAAATATGTTTGCTCCAGCTTTTGCAATTTTTGCAGCCCGTATGATTCAAGGGATGCAACAAATACAATTTGTTGATACATTTCATATAAATAAGGTTCCTATTTTAGGAGATATTCCTATTATCGGATCTTTATTTTTTAAAAATGCTTATATTACTACATATATAGGTTTTTTAATATATATTATTTGTGCTTTTGTTATTAAAAAGACAAAATTCGGATTAAGATTAAGAGCCTGCGGTGAGCATCCGGGTGCAGCTGATTCAGTTGGTGTAAATGTAGCAAGAATAAGATATGCCGGTGTTATAATTTCAGGAGTTTTAGGTGGTATAGGTGGATTGATATTTGTTATACCTACATCTACTAATTTTAATGCATCAGTTGCAGGCTATGGATTCTTAGCTTTGGCAGTATTAATATTTGGACAATGGAGAAGCAGTAAAATATTTTTTGCGGCATTTTTCTTTGGAATTATGAAAACTATAGCAAGTGCTTATTCAGCAATACCATTTTTAAAGAATACAACAATTCCTAATGAAATATATAAGATGATACCTTATATTGCAACACTATTGGTCTTAGCTTTTCTTTCTAAAAATTCACAAGCACCAAAGGCTGAAGGTATACCTTATGATAAAGGAAGTAGATAGGAGAATTTTAAATTATGAGAATGTATGATTTGATTATGAAAAAAAGAAATTCCTTGGAGCTTAGCAAGTCTGAGATAGAATATATAATAAAAGATTATGTTAATGGAAATATTCCTGACTATCAGATGTCTGCATTTTTAATGGCAGTATATTTTAGAGGAATGACTAAAGCTGAAACTTTGAATATGACTATGGCAGTTGCAGGTTCAGGTGATATGGTTGATTTATCTGCTATAGAGGGAGTTAAAGTTGATAAGCATTCTACAGGTGGTGTTGGTGATAAAACAACACTTATAATAGCCCCTATAGTTGCATGCTATGGAGTTAAAGTAGCTAAAATGTCCGGACGAGGCTTAGGTCATACAGGTGGAACTGTTGATAAATTAGAATCAATAAAGGGCTTTAAAACTACTTTGAGTAAAAAAGAATTTTTTGATATAGTAAATAAAGTTGGCGTAAGTGTTATTGGTCAATCAGGTAATCTTGCACCTGCTGATAAAAAGCTTTATGCTTTAAGAGATGTAACAGCTACCGTTGATAGTATACCTTTGATTGCTACTTCAATAATGAGTAAAAAATTGGCTGCAGGAAATGATTGCATATTATTGGATGTTAAAACAGGTAGTGGAGCCTTTATGAAAACGGTTGAATCATCTATTGATTTGGCAAGAGAAATGGTTGATATAGGAGTAAATGCCGGTAAAAATACTATAGCACTGATAACTGATATGGATATACCTTTAGGTAAAAATATAGGTAATAGCTTAGAGGTAATTGAAGCAGTAGAAGTGTTAAAAGGAAAAGGACCAAGTGATCTTACAGAGGTTTGTATACAGCTTGCGGCAAATATGTTACATTTAGCAGATAAAGGAAGTATATCAGAGTGTGAAATGCTTGCCAAGAAGGCAATAGATAATGGACAGGCTTTCAATAAATTTGTAGAGATGGTAGCTGCACAAGGTGGAGATAAAAATCTTATACTTGATACTGAAAAATTTGAAAAAGCCAAATATTCATATGATATAATTGCAAATAGATGTGGATATATAAGTAAAATGGATACTGAGGGTATTGGTATTTCATCTGTTATGTTGGGAGCCGGAAGAGAAACTAAGGATAGTATAATAGATTATAGTGCAGGTATAAGCCTACATAAAAAATATGGAGATTATTTTAATAAAGGAGATATTTTAGCTACTATGTATGCTGATGACAAAGTATTATTTGAAAATGCGGCAGATAAATATATAAATTCTTTAGAATTTTCAGATACCAAGCCTAAAGCTATACCGCTAATTTATGCAAGAGTTAGTAAAGATAATATTATTAAATATAATTAAGTAAAAGGAGAATTATGGAAATCAAAGATATTTTGACACATGTTGATCATACCTTATTAAAGGCTTTTGCTACATGGGATGATATAAAGAAAATATGTGATGAAGCACTTGAATTTAAAACAGCTTCTGTTTGTATACCGCCTTGTTATATTTCAAGGATAAAAAAAGAATATGGTGATAGAATTAATATTTGCACAGTTATAGGTTTTCCTTTAGGCTATAATGAAACACAAATAAAGGCTGAAGAAGCTAAAAGAGCCTTGCTCGATGGTGCTAATGAAATAGATATGGTTATAAATATTTCTGATGTAAAAAATGCTTCTTTTGATAAAGTTGAAAAAGAAATTTCTTTACTAAAAGGAATAGTTGGTGATAAAATACTTAAGGTGATTATAGAAGCTTGCTATCTTACAACAGAAGAAAAAATTAAGATGTGTAAAATCATAACAAATGCAAAAGCAGATTATATTAAGACATCTACAGGCTTTGGTACTTCAGGTGCTACGCTTGAAGATATAAAATTATTTAAGGAGAATATTGGTGAACATGTAAAAATTAAAGCTGCCGGTGGAGTTAAAAGCTTAAAGGATTTGGAAGCTTTTATCTTGGCGGGTTGTGATAGAATTGGAACAAGTTCAGCAATTTCACTAATAAAAGAAAATAAGTTGGATACTTATTAAAAGGAGGAGAAAATGAAGAAACAAATTTTAAGTATTTTATTGGCAGGTGCTATGGTAATGTCATCACTTAGTGCTTGTGCTGTAAAGAAGCCTAATGAGGTTAAGAATGAAGCTGCTACACAGGCACAAGGAGAAGGGGAAGAAAAAACTTCTTCAGATGATGCTAATGGTTATGAGCTTGCACTTATTACTGATGTAGGAACTATAGATGATAAATCATTTAATCAGGGTTCATGGGAGGGACTTGAAAAATATGCTAAAGAACATAATATAACACATAAATATTATAAGCCTTCTGAGAAATCTGATGAGGCATGCTTAAATGCCATTGATTTAGCTGTAAAAGGTGGAGCTAAGCTTATAGTAACACCTGGATTTTTATTCGAAAATCCTATTTATCAAGCACAAACTAAATATCCTGATATAAAATTTGTTATTATTGATGCTGCACCTACAAATGATGGTAAAGTTCAAATAGAAAAGAATGTTCATTCAATTTTTTATGCTGAGGAACAAGCAGGTTATATGGCAGGTTATGCAGCTGTAAAGGATGGCTATACAAAGCTTGGATTTATGGGCGGTATTGCAGTTCCTGCTGTAGTTAGATTCGGTTATGGATTTATTCAAGGTACTGATGCGGCAGCAAAGGATTTAGGCTTAGCTAAGGGAGATGTTACTCTTAAATATACATATGTAGGTAATTTTGATGCTTCTCCTGAAAATATGTCTAAGGCAGCTTCTTGGTACAATGGTGGTGTTGAGTGTATATTTGCCTGTGGTGGTGGAGTTGGTAACTCTGTTATGAAGGCGGCTGAAGCAAGTGGAAAAGTTATGATAGGTGTCGATGTTGATCAATCACCTGAATCTGATACAGTTATAACATCTGCTATGAAAAATTTAAGTGATTCAGTTTATAATACTATTGATTCATTCTATAATGATAAATTTGAAGGCGGAGTTTCTGTAACTCTTACAGCAAAAGATAATGGTGTTCAATTACCAATGGATACTTCAAAATTCAAAAAATTTACTAAAGATGAATATAATGCACTTTATAAAAAAATTAGTGATGGAGAAATAGTTGTTCAAAATGATTCTGTAGCTACTGAAGCAGGGAAGGTTCCTGTTGAGCTTGTTACAGTTGAAGATATAAAGTAATTAAGGACTTTAATAATGCAAAAAAATGATCTTAAAAAAATATCAAAAATAGATTTGCATTGTCATCTTGACGGTTCACTTAGCTTGGAATGTATAAGTAGTTTATTAAATAGAAAAGTGAATAGTGATGAGATTATGGTTGCTGATGATTGTAAAGATTTAGCTACATATTTAGAAAAATTTCAACTTCCTTTACAATGCTTACAAACATATGAAAATATTAAAAAGGCAAGTGAAAATTTTTTGATATCGCTTATTAATGAAAATATAAAATATATAGAAGTTAGATTCGCTCCTATGCTTTCTATAAATAATAATTTGAATTGCAAACAAGTTATTGAGGCTGTTTTAGATGGATTGAATGAAGGTAAAAAAGTTTCTAATATTGATTATAATGTTATTGTTTGTGCAATGCGACATCATAGTGATGAAACTAATATTGCTATGATTGATGCTGCAAGATATTTCTTAAATGAAGGAGTTTGTGCAGCTGATTTAGCCGGTGATGAAGCAAGATATCCTATGTATAAATTTAGAAATCTTTTTACTTATGTTAAAAGCTTAGGTTTTCCTTTTACTATTCATGCCGGAGAATGTGGAGATGCTAATAATATAAAAGAAGCTATATTGCTGGGAGCAAAACGTATAGGACATGGTATTGCCATGAAAAATAACAAAGATATACAAGAATTATGTAGAAAAAATGATGTTACTATAGAAATGTGTCCTATCAGTAATATGCAAACAAAGGCTGTTAAAAATATAATAGAATATCCACTAAGAGAATTTCTTGATAATAATATAAAAGTAACTATTAATACTGACAATATTACAGTGAGTAATACTTCACTTAGCAAGGAATTCGGTTTTATACAAAATAATCTAGGGATAAGAGATGAAGAAATAGAATTATTAATTAAAAATTCTATAAATTCTACATTTGCTGATGATAGTGTAAAACATAAATTATTAAAATTATATAGTTGAAAGGATTAATTATGAATAGAGTTTATGACAAGCTTATTACTTGCTTAGATAGCATAAGAAAAGTAAGTGATTTTGTTCCTAGGGTAGGTATAATATTAGGTTCAGGCTTAGGAGATTATGCTGATAATATAAAGATAGAACAAGTTATTGATTATTCATCCATCGACGGCTTTCCTATATCTACAGTTAAGGGGCATAAGGGACGTTTCGTATTTGGATATATAGATAATGTTCCTGTAGTAATAATGCAAGGCAGAGTTCATTTTTATGAAGGATATTCTATGACAGATGTTGTTTTACCGACAAGATTGATAGCAATGCTTGGTGCTAAAACTTTAATATTAACAAATGCCGCAGGAGGAGTTAATATTTCATATAAAGCAGGAGATTTTATGATTATAAAGGATCATATTTCATCCTTTGTACCTAGCCCTCTTATCGGTGAAAATTTGGAAATATTAGGTACACGTTTTCCTGATATGAGCGAGGTCTATGATAAAAATCTTTGTAAAATTATAAAAGATATTTCACTTGACTTAGATATTGATATTAAAGAAGGTGTATATTTACAATTTACAGGACCGGCATATGAAACACCTGCCGAAATCAGAATGGCTAGAGCTTTAGGAGCTGATGCGGTAGGTATGAGTACAGCATGTGAAGCTATGGTGGCAGCTCATGCAGGACTAAGGGTGTGTGCAATATCTTGTATTACAAATATGGCTGCAGGAATATTAGAAACAAAATTGAATCATTCAGAAGTACAGGAAACGGCAGATCGAGTTTCTAAGAATTTCAAGAAATTACTTGATAATTTGATTAAGAGAATTTAAAAAATATAATTTAGAGCTTTTATTAAGTTAAATTTAAGTATAAAAATTTCGCTTAATAAAGCTCTTTTTTATATATATAATATTTTTTACTAAATATACTTTTAAAATATAATATTTTATGCTATAATGTTCAAATAATTATATTTATAAAATATTTTGAACAAGAGGTGTATAATGAAAGAGATATTTATAATAGCAAGAGAATTAGTTAAAAATAGTAAGCTTACACAAAGAGAATTATCTAAATTATGTAAATTTTCTCTTGGTAAAATAAATAATATAATAAAAATTGGTATAGAAGAAAAATATTTTGTTAAAAATAATAATGAAATAATTTTAAGCAAAAAGTGTTTAAAAGAGTTGGATAATTATAAGGTTGATAGTGCAGTTATTTTTGCTGCCGGTTTCGGATCACGTTTTGTACCACTTACTTTTGAAACACCTAAGGGTTTATTAGAAGTTTTTGGTGAAAGAATGATTGAAAGACAAATCAAACAATTACATGAAAATGATATATATGATATTTATATAGTTGTAGGATATTTAAAGGAAAAATTTGAATATTTAATTGATAAATATAATGTTAAATTATTATATAATCCTGAATATGCAACTAAAAATACTATATCTACCTTATATTGTGCAAAAAATCTTTTTTATAATAAAAATACATATCTTTTATCTTCAGATAATTGGATAAGGAATAATATCTTTAATAAATATGAGATTAATTCATGGTATAGTAGTGTATATATGGAAGGGGAAACCTTAGAATGGACTCTAAAATATAATAAACAAGGCATAATAAAAGATATAGTAATAGGTGGAGAAAATTCTTATGTAATGTATGGACCGGTTTACTTGTCAAAAACTTTTTCAAATAAATTTTTACCTATACTCGAGGATTATTATAATAGAGCTGATACATATAATTATTACTGGGAGAATGTTCTTATAGATACACTTAGAGATAATAAATATAATTTAGAGGATATATATATAAATATGCAGTCAAGTGATAATGTATATGAGTTTGAAAATTTAGAAGAGCTTAGATTATTTGATGATAAATATATTAATAATTCAAATAATACCGCAATGAAATTAATAGCTGAAGTTTTTAATACATCAGAGGGCTTAATTCATAATTTGCGTTGTCTTAAATCAGGAATGACCAATAAAAGCTTTCTATTTGATATAAATAATACAAGCTATATTTGTAGGATACCCGGAAAAGGAACAGAGCAATTAATTAATAGAAAAAATGAATACCAAAATTATAAAAAAATAAAGGACTTGGATATTTGTGAAGAATTAGTATTTTTTGATTCTGAAACAGGATATAAAATATCTAAGTATTATAAAGGTTCGCATAATGCAAATGCTAACAATATTGATGATATAAAAAAATGTTTAAAAGTTTTACATAAATTACATGATGCCAATTTACAGGTAGAGCATATTTTTGATTTAAAAGAAAGAATAGAATTTTATGAAAATTTATGTGAATGTAGTGGAGGAATAAATTTTGAAGATAATAACATTGTAAAGAAATATATGTTAACATTGTATGAAAAATTGGAAAGCTTAAATAGACCAAAATCACTTTCTCATATAGA
>CAMQCZ010000008.1 GCA_946999385.1 uncultured Lachnoanaerobaculum sp. | reverse complement strand
ATACGATTACACCTGACGGATATAGAGTAAATGAAAAAGGTGAGTGGGTGAAGTAAAATGAAAAAAATTAAAAAATGTTTAGCAAATATTTTAACAGTGAGTATGCTTGTATCCATATTTAATCCAAATGCTATTTTAGCTTCGAATGCTGATGCTTCAATTGGAGCTGATACAGCTTTGGAGCCTAGTGGTACAGCTTCTGATCCGAATCTAAATGAAGTAAGCTTAGCTTCAAATAGTGATAGCACCGGTTATAGAACGGTGAGGTTTGATTTGGGTATTTATGGAAAATATGAGGAGGTTTCTCTACCTGATATTAAATATGACGGAAAGCATAAAAAAATCATTGAAACAACGGCAACAAGCAGTGATGCTTCAGGTGGTAGTGTAACAAAAGGCCTTTTTGATGACGAAGATAAATATCCACGAGATACAGCATTTAATAAAAATAGTGTCGGACAGGTGGATGAGGAATGCCTTGAATTACCTTGGTGGAATGTTCCTTGGAATGCTAATGACGGTAAAGGCAATAGCTATCAGGAACAGCTGAGAAAATATAAGGATGATTTTGAAAATTATAAAAAAAAGCTTGATGACTTTTCAGCTGGAAAGATAACTGAAAAGCCGGAAAAGCCGGAAAAGCCTCAAAAGCCTCAACCAAGCTGGGGTGGCGTTAAATTTGATTTTAATGGTTATAGTATTGCGGGCTGGAATTGTAATATGAGAGGCTTTGAAGAGCCAAGTAAAATCATGAAATATTTTCCATTTATCAATGTTGACCCTTCAAATCCTCAAAAAAAGTTTGAGTATTTGACATATAGTCCAATTTTCAAAGATGACGGAACAACATTTAATATTAAGATACATCATAATCTAGCTGATGGAAATGATGCAATACCTTTTAAAGAGGGTAGAACATTAACCGTCGATGAACCGCATATGGTTTTGGAAAGTCTTAATATACATCCTTTAAATATACCGGGCTATAAATCCACCTTGGACGAAAATACCGGTATAAAAATATATGAACCGGGTACTGATACAGAGGCTTGTTTTAAAAATAAGCTTGATAAGGAAGGGCATGCAATAAAAAAGACTATCGTAGATCCTTATGGTTGGAAAATAACAACCAATAAAAATGAAAAAGATCCATATAAGTATATAGAAGGTATAAGCTTTAATAAGGATCTTGATATTACATATGAATATAAGTCTACAGGTGCTAAAGATTTTTCACTTTTGATACGTCATGTAGAGGTAGGAAAAGATGGTAAAGAGACGCAGCTTAAGACTGAAAAAAGACAGCTGGCAGCTGAAGAGGAGATTAATAATGTAGGACCTTTGAAAAGTCTTTGCCAAAAAAATGGTGATTTTGAGCCTAAGTATGTTCTTATTGGAGGTGATTTAGGAGCTGATCATAAAGAAATTCCTAAAAAGATTAGTAATAATATATTGGCATTTTCAGGAAATAAACCTAATGAAGCTTCAAATGAAAATAAATTACCACCTATGGTTTTTACTTCTAGAGAAGATAAAGCCTTTGATGATAATGAAAATTATTATAATGTATCTATAGACAGTTCAACTGAAAAGAAGACATATGAACTGATTACTGAGCAAGAAAAGAAGACCTTTGCCCATTATGATAAGTACATTGCAAATATAACAAGAAAAGTCGGAAAATATTTTAATGACGATTATACATTGAATGCTAAAATGCCTAATCAAAATTTGGTTGTTGTATATCGTTATAGAATGAATCCTAATTATAAAATTGGTGTTGATATTTCATATGTAGACAGTGATGGTAAAAATATAGGTAAAGAGGTGTTAGATGCAGCTAAAAAGCTTAATGCTGATAAATTTAATCAATTAACACTTGATAGTGATAATAAAATTTTTATGAAGCATGGAAAAGGGGAAAGCTTTGATGCTCCTTTACCTAATCTATCAAGCTTAGGCTATGAAGCTCCTAGGTTGGTAAGTAAGAGTGATTATTCACAAAAGGCTAAAGTCGAATTAAAGCCTGAAGAAAATATTATGAATCTGACTATAGATGAGACGGCTTATAGTATTAAAATAGAATATCCTAAAAAGGATGAAAGCTGGGGGAATATTACAGTTAATGCTGACAGCTTTGTAAGCCTGATTAATAAAAGTGGTGAGGCATATAATCCTGCTAAAGATAAAGTGAGTGGCAGAATAAGTGATGTAGTTGAAGGTTCAGATACACATGAAAGGATAACCTTAGATGAAAGTGAACTTGAAAAATTACCTACTATACGAAGTAATTTACCGGGATATGAGCCTGACGGATACTATCTGAATGACACTCTTATTATAGATAAGGATAAAAGATTTGTAGATACAACTAAGAATAAATATGAAATAGAAGATCTAGGAGATGGATATAATTTAACTGCAAAGGTTAAGAAAAAAACTGCCGGCTGGAGAAGATATATTCTTCAATATGACAGTAGAAATACGGATGTATCTCCTGAAGATGCTAAAAAAGAAATCAGTATTTATACCTTGAATGCTACAGGAACACCAAGAAATGGTGATGATAAGATTACATGGAAAAGATTAAAGCAGGGACAGGAGGAAGAATTTAAGGATATTATAGGTAATGTAAGTCCGGAGTCAGGTTATACTATTAAGTGGTATGATAAGGATAATAAAGAATTGGATGACAATGATGAAAGAGATTTCTTAGCAAAGTATCCTCCAGATTCAAAATTCTTTGCAAAGGCTATTCCAAATAATATAAGTATAGATAAGCCTGAGCTTGAGCCTGAAATTAATGGACATGGAGAGCCTTGCATTAAAATAAATAATACAAATTCGCATCCGCTTGTTAAATACTTACTTTCTGATAATAATGGAAATATTCTTAAAATTTTGAGTCTGGAAGAAATATCTAATAAGGGATATTATATTAAGGATAATGATAAATTATTTCCTGATACCGAGTATACTATTTCAGAAATATCGCCGGAGGTATCAGCAAATATAAATACTAATATTTCAGATATAGATACAAATAAAATAAAAAGTACAAAAGTAAAAACTCTTGTTTGTAAAAGACCACGTTTCTTAGATGGAACACCTCCTAAGATAAATGCCGCATTTACTTCATTTAAAAAAGGTTGCTACTATGCTATTATAAGAAACGATAATAATGAAGTAGTAAAAAGCTTTACAAAAGTTGACAACAGTGATGGTGAGTTTATTTTTGAAAATCTTGATAAGAAGGTAGAATATAGTATTGTAGTAGCAAAAGCTGCTGATGAAGCTCCTTTGGATAGTAATAAAACAAGATTTAAATTTAGAACACCTGAAAATGCACAATTTGCAAAATTGCATATAGCAAATGCAGGTAATCCTGATGAGGTTATATATTCTACAGAGCCTGAAGGTTTAAACTATGATCAAGTTGAAATAGGCAGCAAGGTTGTTTTGTATGCAAAATTGGAGGATGCTTTAGGACATCAGCTTGAAGACGGAAAAGCTTTCACTTTGATCGAAGGTCAAATAGATGATTTTCAATATAAAAATACTAGGTGTGAATTTACAATGCCTACAGAGGATGTCACTATAAGAGTTAATTATACGCCTAGTCTTGCCAGCTTTTCAGATGCTTATATAGTTGACTATAAACAAAGTCAGCCGGATTTTGAGATAACAAATCCTCCTATTGTTGAGCGTGGTAAATTTAGAGTATATCTTGAAAGAAAAGCTTCAGATGATACAAATGTTAATAAGCTTAAAAATAAAAGAAAGGATTTTAAGGGCTTATATCAAATATTTGTTAAAGTACAGCAACTTGTAAATAATATTTGGCAGGATTATGATACCTATGCCGACAGTATAAAAGTCAAGCTTAAATTTGCAGAGGAAAATGATCCTGAAAAAGAATATAAGCTGTATAAAATTGATGAGCATTTAGATATTGATACTCCATCACTTAGAATGAGAGATGGAAATTTCACTTCTCATTCTTATCAAAAAGATTTTGATATTAAAACAGAATATATTTTTGGATATTCAAGTGTTAATAGTTATACTATAAAGATTAAGAATTTGTATACTAATGTTGAGAAAAGCTTTGATTTTAAATATAATGATGACGGTCAAATGAAAGCTATACAGGATATACCTTATGAATGGAATAGTATAATTAGAGAAGATATAAATCAGGACGGTGTTACTTATACCTATAAGGGTGTTAGTAGAGCAAGTGATTCTTTTGATGAGCTTGAGATGGATTCGCCGATTGAAGATGGAAATAAAAGCTTGTATCTTTATTATTCTAATGATAGCGAAGAAAGGCAACAATTAGAAACAAAATTAAGACAGCTTTTAAATGAAAATGAAGCAAAGAAAAAATATGTCAGAGATACTTATGATGCTGCAGACAAGGCTTTGAAACAAACAAGTCCTAGAAAATCAAGCAGTCAGGAATTAAAGGATGCTATTGAAAATTTGAAAATTGCTTTAGATAATATAGATATGTCTAGCGGTCATCATAGTGGTGGCAGTAGCGGTGGCGGTATAGGAGGAGGAACTCCAAGACCTCCACAGCCACAAAATCCGGATGAAAATATTGATGTTAAAGAAGACTATAGGTGGTATCGTACATATGAAATTGGAGCTGACGGGAATTGGAAATTATTAGACAAGGATAAAGATATGTGGATATTTGAGTTTAATAATGGCAAGAGAATGACCGGCTGGGCAAATCTTTCATATACATATAATGCTACCAGAAGAGTTGGAACCTACCATTTTGGAGCAGATGGAGTTATGGATTATGGTTGGTTTAAGGATAAAAAGGGACGTTGGTATTATATGTCAGAAGAGCATGATGGATTTTTTGGACATATGATAAGAGGCTGGAAAAGAGAAGAAAAAGATAATGCTTGGTATTATTTGTCAGAGAAAAATGGTAGAATGCTTTTGGGATGGCAAAATATCAATGGAAAATGGTATTATCTAAATCCTGAAACCGTAAAGCCTACATGGATATATGATGTAGATAGTGCTACTTGGAAATATCAAGGAAATAATAAAGTAAGAACATATGGTTCATTATATCAAAATGAAAGGACACCTGATAATTTTTATGTAGATTATAATGGTGTATGGATAGAAAATAAATAGCTATATTATAATAAAAAATTAAAAATTTGAAATTGTAACATTAAGTGTCAATATATAAAGACAGGCTACATGTCTTAGATATTGATACCTGATGTTACAATTTTTATTTTTTAAAAATATAAGAACTCCTTGAACATATTTTCGATATATGCTATTATTGATTAATAAGGGGGAAGATATATGTCAGCTTATAAATTTATTATAGGAGCTAGTGGTAGTGGAAAAACTACAACTATTTTAAAGAAGGCTATAGAGGCTTCTTTGAAAAATCCGGATAAAATGCATCTTATAATTGTTCCTGAGCAATATACTATGTACATGCAAAAGGAGCTTGTCAGCTTACATCAAAGGCATGCTACAACAAATATAGATGTGCTTAGCTTTCAAAGATTGGCTATAAAGGTTTTCAAAGAATTAAATTTTAAATTACCAAATATTTTAGATGATATTACAAAGGCTATTATCTTAAGAAAAGTAGCTATGGATAATAAATCTGAATTATTTTTATGGAAAAATAAATTTTCAAGATATGGTTTTTTAGAAAATTTTATTTCTTTATTATCAGAATTATATCAATATAATATAAGCAGTAAACAATTTAGGGATATAATATCAAATAAAAAAAATATAAATTCCAATATATTAAATTGTAAATTAAGAGAGCTTGATATATTATATAGTGCATTTGATAATTTTATCGAAGGCAAGCATATCCTAAAAGAAGAAATTTTAGATATATTATCCAAAAAGCTTAATAAAAGTAAGCTTATTAAGGGAAGCTATATATATTTTGATTCATTTGCAGGTTTTGCTCCTGCTCAATATAAAATTATAGAAATACTTATGTCTTGTGCTGTAGAAACTTATTTTACTATTTGTGCCGATAATAAAAATATAGATAGTTTATCATTAGAAGAAGATGATTTATTTTATATGAGCATGGAGATGGCAAAAAATATCAATAAATTAGCTGATAAAAATATGGTTTTGCAAGAGAAAAGTATATTTTTAGATAAGACATATATAGAAAGCCCGGATTTAATAAAATTACAGGAAAATTTTTTAAGAGAAAATATAATTAAAAAAGAAAAATCGGAAAATATAAAAATAATTTCAGCCCTAAATTCTGAACAAGAGGTTGATTTTACAGTAAGTGAAATAAATAATCTGATAAAAAGGCATAATTATAGATATAAGGATATAGCTATAATCAGTGGAGATTTGGACAAATATATAGATAAATTTAATATTAGATTTGCAGGTGAAAATATACCCTATCATATAGATTCAAATATCAAAATTTCATCAAATATTTTTATTGATCTAATAAGCTCTATTTTAGAGCTTATAATTAAAGACTATAATTATGAAAGTATTATGCAATTTATTAAGAATCCTTTTATAAAAGAGTATATTAATGAGTATGATATTAATTCTTTCGATAATTATATATATATGACAGGAAGATATTCCTATAAAAAATTTTCTAAAAAATTTTCATATACCCCTAAAAAATATAAAGGTTCAAATATAGAAAGGCTTAATAATATAAGGGAATTTCTATTGGATATTAGTAGTGATTTATATAATATTTTTAATAATAAGGAAAAAGAAGCTGTATTAAATATTGATGCTTTAATAGAAGAATTTAAAAATATTTTTAACAAGCTTGATATAGAAAAAAAGCTGGATGGATTAAGTGAAAAATTTAAAGACTTAAATGATGAAAAAAGAGCAAGAGAATATGAAAATATATATGATAATCTTTTAGATTTATTTGATAGATTAAATACTCTTTTAAAAGGAGAAATCTTAAAGAAGAATGAATTTTTAGAATTATTTAAAGCAGGCTTGAGTCAAATAGAAATAGGCTTTATACCAAGCTTTGTTGATAGTATATTTATAGGAGATATTATAAGATCAAGAGTTCCGAGGGTTAAAGCCATATTTATATTGGGTATGAATGAGGGTGTTATTCCGGGTGTGAGTAAAAAAAATAAATTAATAAGTGATAGAGAAAAGGAATTTTTAAGAAAAGAATATGATTTATATTTTAGTCAAACCTTAAAGCAGGATATTTTTGAACAAAAATATTATTTATATTTAGCATTAACAAAATCAAGTAATAAATTATATATTACATATTCAAATAAGGATGATATGTTGCAAAGTATATCAGCTTCAAATCTTTTATCTGATATTAGGAGCTTATTTAGTGATTTACCAATTCAAAGTATAGTAAATTCTCAAAGAATTAATTCAATGAGTGAGTTGAAAAATCAAGCAACTAAGCTTCTTAGATCACAGGTGAAAAATAATAAGATTTTGGAGCTATTAAAAAATATAGATATAAAAATCTTTGAGATGCTTGAAAAAATGTCAAGCCTTGAGCATGTTGACAATATTTTGGGTGAGGAAATTTCAAATAAATTATTTGGAGAAATATTAAAGCTTAGCGTTTCAGGATTGGAAAAATATGCCGCCTGTGCTTATAGATATTTTATGCAATATGGTCTTAATCTGACTAAAAGGACTAAGTATAGTATAGCTACTGTTGATATAGGTAATTTGGTTCATCTTAGTCTTGATAAAATTTTTAAAGATTATTTGATTTTTAAAAAGTTAAATAAAGACAATTCACTTAGTAAATATTATCAAAGTATAAAAAATAATATAGATACAATAGTAGATGATATTTTAGAAAAGCAAGAAGAAAATAAATATATAGAGGATGCAAAGAGTCAATATATAAAAAAAGGTGTAATAAAGCTTTTAAGCTCAAGCTTGAAAATATTAGTTTATCAGCTTGAAAGCGGTAAATTTGAACCTGAACATATGGAATATAATTTTGATATAAGAGATGATAATTTATATGATATTTATTTGAAAAATGATAAAAAAATTTATCTTAACGGTAAGATAGATAGAATTGATATATTTGAGACACAAAAGGATACCGACAATAGAAAGATAGCTATAAAGGTTTTGGATTATAAAACCGGTAATACAAGCTGGGATACTAAATTAGCTTTATCAGGTTTGCAGCTTCAATTAGCATTTTATATGTATATATGTCTTAAAATTTATAAGGATAAATATAAAGATACTAAAATAGAGCCGGCAGCAATATTATATTCAAATTTATCAGAAAAATTTATAAAGAAAAGTGATTATTTAAAAGAATATGAAGAGCAAAAACAATATTTGGGAAGAGATTTAAATAGTGAAGAGCAAGAAAAGCTTAGAAAGGATTTGCTGCTTCGCTTATATCGTCCAAGCGGTATAGTAAATTCTTCATCTGATATAATAAGGGCTTTGGACAATAAAATGTATAATATAAATTTTTCTGATAAGTATTCCGATATTATAAATGCTAAAACAAAAGCTATAGTTGAAAATGATGTTGTAAAAGCATGGGAATTGGAGCTTAAATCAGATATTATTCCTAAGGATAAAATTGATAATCTTTTAGAGCTTGTCAATCTTAAAATCAAAGAATTATCTCAAAATATAAATAAGGGTGATATAAGCATAAATCCCGTAGATGAAGAAAAATTCAGCTGTAAATATTGTCAATATAAGTCAATATGCGGTTTTGATAAAAATATAAAGGGATATAAATATAGATATTTATCAGATATTGAAAATAATTTGGAGGTTTAATATGCCTTGGACTGAAAATCAAAAGCAAGCTATAAATATAGGTAATAAAAATATATTGGTTTCTGCGGCTGCAGGAAGTGGGAAAACTGCTATCTTGGTAGAAAGAATAGTAAGCAGAATTTTAAATAAAGATTTGGATTATAGTCTTGAAGATTTGCTTGTTATGACTTTTACAAAGCTTGCAGCCGCCAATATGAAAGATAGAATTAAAAAACGTTTAAATGAAGCTGTAAAAAGTCAGTATAAAAAAGATAAAAAGGAATATAAGCGTTTAAAAAATGAACTTAATAATATTAATATATCAAGAATATCTACTATAGACAGCTTTTGTCTAAATATAATAAGAGAAAATATAGATAAGCTGGATATTGATCCGAATTTTAATATAGGTAATGAAGAGGATATAAATTTATTAAAAGCTGAGGCGATACAAGAATTATTGGAAGAAAAATATGAAGAAGCAGGTGAAGATTTTTTATTTTTACTTGATATATTTTCAAATATAAAGGGTGATGACGGATTAATATCAAATATAGACAGGCTTTATGAATATGCATGGTCTATGCCAAGACCTTATAAATATTTGGATTTTTTGTTGAATGATAAATATGATGCACTAAAATTAGAAGAGATTTTTTCGGAAAAATTAGATCTGATAATAAAAAAAGCAAAGGATAATATAAAAAATATAGATGAAATAGCAACAATAAGTCCTGAATTATATAAGAAATTGTATGGAGACGGAAAGAAAACATTAGGTATATATAATAAAGAAAATAATGAAAAAGAAATTATTTATGATTTAGATAATGAAAAAGATATATATAAAAGGAAAGAGATTTTTAAAAATATAAACTTTCACATATTTAGAGCTTCAAAAGATATAGATGACGAGATATTAAATAAAGTAAAGATGTTAAGAGAAGAGTATAAAGAATCTATTAAATCATTTTTTAAATCTTTTAATTTTACAAAAGATGACTTGTATAAGGAAGTGGAATATTCAAAGAAATTAACAAATATAATTGTAAAGCTTACTAAACAATATGCAGATAAGCTTATGGAAAAGAAAATAGAAAAAAATATATTTACTTTTAATGATATATCACATTTTGCTCTATCAATTTTATATAATGGTGATGAAAAAACGGACATCGCTTTAAAATATCAAAAAGAATTTAAAGAAATATATATAGATGAATATCAAGATTCAAATTATGTACAAGAAGAGCTTATAAAAGCTATATCTAATGAAAATGTGTTTATGGTAGGAGATGTTAAACAAAGCATTTATGCCTTTAGGAAGGCAAGACCGGATTTATTTATAGAAAAATATGAAAGATATAGTGGCTATGATGAAATTAATGATAATAATATAGGATATAAGGTATTATTATCGGATAATTTTAGGAGCAGAGCTACAGTTTTAAATAGTATAAATTCAATATTTTATAAAATAATGTCTAAGGAATTTACAAATATAGAATATAATAAGGATATAGCATTAAATCCAAAGGCTATATATAATTATTCTGAGGAGGAAAATCCTTCAATAAGGACAAAATTTTATTATATAAATAATAAAAATATAGACAAAAATAAAAAAATTAAGGATATAGAATTAGAGTCAAAATTAATAGCTAAGCTTATAAGAGATTTGATTGACTCCGACATGAAAATAGAAGATAGTGGACAGCTTAGAAAAGTTAGATATAGTGATATAGTAATTTTATTAAGAAATACTAAGGATAATGCTAATATTATAGCAAAAGAATTGGCAAAAAAAAATATACCTGCTCATGCCAATATAAAAACAGGATTTTTTGAAACCTATGAAATACAAAAATTAATATCTATTTTGACAATAATAGATAATCCAAGTATGGAAATAGATTTATGTTCATATTTGAAATCTCCAATAGTAGATTTGGATGATAAGACCTTGGCAATATTAGCTTGTAAGGACATTATAGGTGAAAAGGATTTATATAAAGCTATACTTTATATACTTTATATTTTTGGTAATAATAAATATAAGGATATATTTGATATGGAAAATATCAATAATTTGAATATGGAAGATGAAAGAAATAGATTAATAGCTTTACTTGGTCAGGAAAAAATAGATAGCTTAATTACTGCTTTTTACTATTTAGATAAATATAGAGATGAAAGCAACTACCTACCTTTGCATATTCTTATTAGAAAAATTGTATATGAAACAAATTTTATAGACTATATATTTGCAATGCCATATGGTGAGGTTAGGAAAGCAAATATTCTATTTTTAATAGAAAAGGCTAAAGAATATGAAAAAAGCTCGTATAAGGGTTTGTTTAATTTCATAAGATATTTGGAAGCTTTAAAGGAAAAAAAATATGATTTTGGAGAGGCGAATCTAATAAATGAAAATTCCAATGTAGTAAGAATAATGACTATACATAATTCAAAGGGCTTGGAATATCCTGTTTGTATACTTGCAAATATTGCCGATAATTTTAAAAATATGGATATAAAGGAAAAAATGTTGATTGATGATTTATATCAATTATCTTATACCTATATAGATAAAGAAAAGGCTTTTATATCTGATACTTTGAAAAAGAGCTTAGTAAAAGAAAAAATAAAAGATAATTTAAAAGCTGAAGAGATTAGATTATTATATGTAGCCTTAAGCAGAGCTAAGGATTTACTTATTTTTACATCTTGTTTTAATTATACAGATAAAATGAAAAAATATTCTATTATAGATACTAAACAGGATGAATTTGTATCGACATATTATTTGAAGTCAGCCACAAGCTATTTAGATTATATTTTATTATCAAAGCATTCAAATAGTAAATATATAGATTATATAGAATGTGATCTTGAAACGCTTGATAAGATGGATGATATTTCAGATGAGGATATAAAAAAAATTGATATTGAAAAAGACAATAAAGATGATAATGTGGATATAGAAGCTCTTAAAGAATATATAGAATTTGAATATAAATATATAGAGGATACTAAATTAAAAAATAAATTTAGTGTAAGTGAATTAAAAAGGAAGAATCAGGTAGAAAAAGATACAAGCTTTAGATATATAAATACTGATGAAAGAAAAAGTAATATAAAATATTCTCCTACAGAAAGAGGAAATGCCTATCATAGATTTATGGATTTGTTTGATTTTTCTTCTTATAGCAAAGGGAAAAATATAAGTGAAATTCTCATGAAATTATATGAAAATAGGCTTATGGATAAAGAAGAAATTGATTTTATAGATGTAGAAAAAATACAGAAGCTTTTGGATTCAAATTTGGGAAAAATTTTAATGAAAGCTTATGAAGAAAATAAGCTACATAGGGAAGAACAATTTTATATGGGGCTTAGTGCCAAGGAATTAAATGTAGGAAATAGTGAAGAATTAGTTTTGGTTCAGGGAGTTGTCGATGCTTATATAGAAGATGGAGATAATATTATAATAATTGATTATAAGACTGATAAAGTTAAGGACTTGAAGCTATTGGAGGAAAGATATTATAAGCAACTTGATTATTATGCTATTGCTATATCAAATAGTAAAGCTAAAAAGGATATTAAGCTTACTAAGCTAATATGGTCATTTGAATTGGGTGAAGAAATAAAAATTGGGGAGAGCTGATTATGGCTAATATAAGTGCATTTGATGTTATAGGTCCACATATGGTAGGACCTTCAAGCTCACATACAGCAGGAGCCTGTGCTATTGCTCTGCTTGCATATAAGATGCTAAGAAAGGATATAAAAAAAGTGAAATTTGTTCTTTATGGTTCTTTTGCAAAGACATATAAGGGACATGGTACAGATAGAGCCCTGCTTGGAGGCATATTAGGTTTTGATACTGATGATTTAAGAATAAGAGATGCTTTTAAAATAGCGGATAGTAAAAATTTGGATTATATATTTGAAGAAAATCATACTAATATCACTATACATCCTAATACTGTAGATATCTATTTAGAAGATTCTAAAAATACCAAACTTAAATTAAGAGGAGAATCCATAGGTGGAGGTAAAATAAATATATCATCTATCAATGATGTTGAGGTGAATTTTAGTGGGCAATATTGTACGTTGATTGTTAAACAAAATGATGCAAAGGGAGTAGCTTCTTATATTACTAAGGTATTAAGTGATTTTGATGTAAATATAGCATTTATGAAAATTTATAGAGAAAATAAAGGAAAAATTGCTTATACTATAGTAGAATCCGATTCTGATATAGATTTTTATATTGAAGATAAATTAAAAAAATATAAAGATATTTTAGATGTTACAATAGTACATAAGTAGGTGAAAAAATGGATTTTTATACAGCAGATGAATTAATAAAATTATGTAAGAGTTCGAAAAAAAGTATATCGAATATTATGCTGGAAAGAGAAATAACAGAATTTGATATAAGCAAAGCCAAAGCTCTTGAAAAGATGGAAAAAACCTTTGATATAATGAAAGATAGTTGTCATATAGCTATAAAGGAGCCTAAAAAATCTATAGGTGGTTTGATTGGTGGAGAAGCTCAAAAGCTAAGTCAAAACAAATTTTGTTTTAGTTTATGTGGTGATTTTATTTCAAGGTCTATAGCTTATGCTTTATCAGTAATGGAGGTAAATGCCTCAATGGGAATTATTGTGGCTGCACCGACTGCAGGAAGTGCCGGTGTGCTTCCTGCGGCTATAGTTTCACTATATGAAGTGATGAATTTAAAAAAAGAAAAGGTTATAGATGCTTTATTTACAGCTTCTGCAATAGGATATTTAGCAATGAGAAATGCAAGTGTTTCAGGTGCACAGGCAGGCTGTCAGGCAGAAATTGGAGTTGCATCTGCTATGGCAGGAGCCGCTTTGGTAAGTATATTTGATGATGATCCGGAAAAGATTATAGATAGTGCAAGTATTTGTATTGCTAATCTGTTGGGGCTTGTATGTGATCCTGTTGCAGGACTTGTTGAAAATCCTTGCCAAAATAGAAATGTAATAGGAGTTATGAATGCTATTTCTACAAGTCAGATAGTATTATCCGGTATAAAAGCCTTCATTCCTCTTGATGAAATGCTTGATAGTATGTATAAAGTTGGAAAAGCACTTCCATTTGAGCTTAGAGAAACGGCACTTGGAGGTTGTGCCTCTACAAAAACAGCTTGTAACAAATGTAAGGAAATATTTTAATATTTTAAAGAAAAATAGCTTATATCAGTTTGCCTTCAAATTTTATTTTAAATAAAATTTGAAGGCATTTTTATGTTTTAAAGCTATTTTTTTACAAGCATTAACTATAAAACTTTATTTAAATAGCTTGTATTTTATATCAAATTAGGTTAAAATTAATCAATAAGTGGTAAATTGTGGTAGAAAGTGGGTGATAAGCATGTTCATGGGTGAATTTAGTCATAATCTGGACGCTAAAGGTAGAATAATAATACCTTCTAAATTTCGTGAACAGCTTGGAGAGGAATTTGTTATTACCAAAGGCTTTGACAGCTGTCTGGCTATTTATGGCTTGGATAACTGGAAAGGATTACAGGAAAAGCTTTCTACCATGCCTATGATTAGTGCCGATGCACGTACTCTTCGCCGTATGATAGTAGGCAGTGCAAGCTTAGTAGAATTGGATAAGCAAGGTAGAATTTTACTTCCTGCATCACTTAGAAATTATGCAAAAATCGAAAAGGAAGCAGTATTAATCGGAAATATCGATCATATAGAGCTTTGGTCAAAAACTACTTGGGAGGATAGTATGAAGATTGATACGGATATGGCGGCGGAAAAATTATATAATTCGGGTATAGTGCTATGATATTTGAACATAAATCAGTTTTACTAAATGAGCTTATAGAGGCATTAAATATTAAAGAAGATGGAATATATGTAGATGGAACCTTAGGAGGAGCAGGTCATGCAAGCTTACTTATTTCAAAGCTTAAATATGGAAAGCTTATAGGTATAGATCAGGATAAAGATGCTATCAAAGCTGCAGGCGAAAGATTATCCATTTATGATAGAAATAAGTTTATTATAGTAAGAGATAATTATTCTAATATAAAAAATATTTTAAAAGATTTAAATATAGAAAAGGTTGATGGTATTTATCTTGATTTGGGAGTGTCATCTTACCAGCTTGATACTGTAGAGCGAGGATTTTCATATAGGAATGATGCAATTTTAGATATGAGAATGGATGATAGAAATGAATTTAGTGCAAGGGATATAGTTAATAAATATTCTGAAATGGATTTGTATAGGATAATAAGAGATTATGGAGAAGACAGATTTGCTAAGAATATAGCAAAGCACATAGTTAAATATAGAGAAAATAAAGAAATTAAAACTACACTGGAGCTAAGTAATATAATTAAATCGGCTATACCATTAAGATTACAAATAGCTTATGGTCATCCTGCAAAAAGGACATTTCAAGCAATAAGAATTGAATTAAATGATGAGCTGAAGGTTTTAGAAAATTCTATAGATGTGATGATAGATTTATTAAAGCCTAAAGGAAGATTGGCTATAATAAGCTTTCATTCATTGGAGGATAGAATAGTTAAAACAATTTTTAAGAGAAATGAAAATCCTTGTACATGTCCTAAAAATTTTCCTATTTGTATATGTAATAAAGTAAGTAAGGGCAAGATTATAAGCAAAAAAGCAATTTTACCAAGTCAAGAAGAGATTGAGCTTAATTCAAGATCAAAGAGTGCAAAATTAAGAGTTTTTGAGCATATTTAATATATGCTTTTATTGATAATATAGAAAGTGTGATATTGTGAAAAATACTAATAGTATAGATAGAGAATATAATGATTATATAATTTATGGAAATACTGTAAAAAAGCTATATGAAAGTGAAAAAATAAATAAAAATAAATCGAAAAATAAAGCTATAAATAAAAAGTCGAATGTTATGAATTTGGCTTCCTTTGTTTTGATGTTAAGTGCAACTCTTATCGCTTCCTATTTATGTATAAATTATATAAGAAGTGAAGTTTTATTAGAAAATAAAATAAAAAGTATAAGCTCCTTAGAAAAGAATTTAAAGGAATTAATTGACAAAAATGATGCAAAGGCTGCAAAAATTAATGAAAGTATAAATTTGGATGAGATATTAAATGTAGCAACTCAAAAGTTTGGTATGGTATATGCTAACAAAAATCAGATTATAAGGTATGATAAAACTGAAAGTGAGTATGTAAGACAATATGAAGACATCCCAAGTAAATAATAAAAAACAAAAAAAAATAAGAATAATTTTACCATATATGCAAAAAAGGCTAGCATTCGCATTTGCGATTATAATGCTAGCTTTATTAGCTCTAATAATTAGATTATTTATATTACAGAAAACAAAAGCAAGCGAATACAATTTAAAAATACTATCTCAGCAAGAATATAGTTCAATAAAATTGCCATATAAAAGAGGAGATATATTAGATAGAAATGGTACATATTTAGCAATAAGTCAAAAAGTATATGATTTGATTTTAGAACCCTTGCATATAAATTCTAATGATAAGGCTGTCGTTGATGATACTATAAATTTATTATCAGAGGTATTTGCTTATAAGGCTGATGATATAAAAAAGGTATTGTCGGAAAAAGAGGATTCATTATATGTTAAATATGATGAAAAAATAAGCTTTGAAAAAAAAGAAGAATTTGAAGAAAAATTAAAAAAATATAATTCTGCAAAAGAAAATAGAAAAAAAAATAGAGCAATTTCAGGGATTTTATTACAGGAAAATTATACAAGAAAATATCCTTATAAAACATTAGCAAGTAATATTATAGGTTTTGTAAATTCTGATATGAGTAAGGCTACAGGAGGTATAGAACAATATTATAATTCTGAATTGATAGGAAATTATGGTAGAGCTTATGGATATTTAAATGATGATAGTAATTTAGAAAGGGTAATAAAATTACCTACAAATGGATATAATATAATTTCCACTATTGATATCAATCTTCAAAAGATAGTTGAAAAATATATAGATCAGTGGGAAAATGAAGCAAAAAGTAAAATAACCGCCGTACTTATGATGAATGTTAAAAATGGTGAAATATTAGCTTTGGCAACAAGTAGAAAATTCGACTTGAATAATCCTACAGATTTATCCTATTATTATACAGATGAAGAAATAGCTGCTATGGATGATAATGCTAAATATAATGCTTATAATAATATATGGAGAAATTTTGCTATAAGCGATACTTATGAGCCGGGTTCTCCTTCTAAAATTTTTACCGTTGCAGCCGGACTTGAAGAAAATGTCATAGGCAAGGATGAAACATTTTTATGTGATGGAGGTCAGGTTATAGGAAAATGGACTATACATTGTGTTTTAAGAACGGGACATGGTATTTTAAGCTTGGCTGAATCATTGATGGTAAGCTGTAATGATGTGATGATGCAAATAGCTGCAAGACTTGGCAAGGATAATTTTGCTAAATATATGGATATTTTTGGATTTGGTAAAAAGACTGATATTGATTTGCCTTCAGAAGCCGATACTTCAGCCCTAATACATAAAAAAGAAAATATGTCAGCAGTAGATTTGGCTACAAATGCTTTTGGACAAAATTATAATACTACAATGATACAAATGGCTTCAGCTACATGTAGTGTGGTAAATGGAGGATATTATTACAAGCCTCATATAGTAAAACAAATATTAAATGATAATAAACAGATTATAGAAAATATTGAACCTCAGCTTGTAAAGGAAACTGTATCAGATAAAACAAGTAAATTTATAAATGAGACTTTAAGAAGAACTGTAGATGAAGGAACCGGAGCAATGGCTAAGGTTGAGGGATATAATATCGGTGGAAAGACCGGAACGGCTGAAAAATATCCACGTGGTAGTGGGAAATATCTTGTTTCTTTTATGGGTATAGCTCCTACAGATAATCCGCAAATTTTATGTTATGTTATTATTGATGAACCGGGAAAAGAACAACAAGCTCATTCAGGCTATGCAAGTGCTTTATTTAGTAATATAATGAAGGAAGCCTTACCTTATATGAATATATTTCCTGAAAATAATGAAAGCCTTGAAGCTAATCTCAAGGAAGGAATAAATGCTGATAATATAGAAGAAAATGTTAAAAAGCAGAATGAAGAAGAAAGTAAGACTGAAGAAACTAAGGTTTATGAAACTGAAGAAGCAGTCCCTGATGACGGTAACAGCTTACCTGATATTTCTGAAGATAATATAGAGCAACAATCACAAGCTCAAGCAGAAACACAGGCTGCTGAAACAAATGAAAATCAATAATTATTTAGGAGTAAGTATGTTAAAAGATAGTATAATAGCGAGTTTGACAGCCTTTTTTGTATCAATATTAATATGCCCTTATTTTATACCTGTATTACACAGGCTTAAATTTGGACAACAAGTAAGGGATGACGGACCAAGCTCTCACATAAAAAAATCCGGTACTCCAACTATGGGTGGAATAATGATAGTTATATCCATAATAGTTGCCTGTATTCCTTTTTTAAACAAGTATAAGCAAATAGTGCCTATATTATTTATGATTATTTCCTTTGCATGTATAGGATTTTTAGATGATTATTTAAAAATTAAAAAAAGACAATCAGAGGGTCTAAAGGCAAGTCAAAAATTTATTTTACAATTAATAGTAAGCTTGATATTTGCAATATATATTTATATTTCAAAGGACATTAATAAGGATATATTAATTCCATTTACAGGCTTTACAAACAAAATAATAATAAATTTAGGTATACTAAGTGTTCCTTTTTCGATTTTTGTAATACTTGGAACTGATAATGGTGTTAATTTTACAGACGGCCTGGATGGACTTTGCTCAAGTGTAAGTGCTGTAGTAGCTATTTTCTTTCTTATTATGAATATTAAACAGAATATTTATTTAGCACCTGTTAACGGTGCAGTATTTGGTAGCTTATTAGGCTTTTTAATATTTAATTCCTATCCTGCAAAAATATTTATGGGAGATACAGGGTCTTTAGCTATAGGTGCATATGTTTCCAGTCTTGCAATAAGCTCAGGTTTACAATTTTTTATAATATCCGTAGGATTTATATATTTTATAGAAGCCTTAAGTGTTATTATACAAGTATTATATTTTAAGGCAACAAAGGGAAAAAGATTTTTCAAAATGGCACCTATACATCATCACTTTGAACTTTCAGGTTATTCTGAAACTAAAGTATTTACAAGCTTTACAATAATAACTATAATATTGTGTCTGGTGTCATTATTAGGTACTATTATATAATTGGAGGTGCATATGAGTAACAAGGTTTTGATTGCAGGTCTTGGTAAAAGTGGAATAAGTGCAACAAAGCTCTTATTGTCAGCCGGTGGAGAGGTTCTTTTGTATGATGAAAATGAAGCTCTTAATCCTGAGGAAATTTTTGAAAAATTTGAAGATAAGGATTTAAATAAAATCAGTATAAAATTAGGTGAATTGGAAAAAAAGGATATAAAGGATATAAGTATTTGTATTATAAGTCCGGGAGTATCTTTGGAGAGTGATTTTGTAGCCTTACTCGATGAAAATAATATACAAATTTGGTCTGAAATACAACTGGCTTATAAGATGTCAAAGGGTAAATTAGTAGCTATAACCGGAACTAATGGAAAGACAACAACAACTTCTCTTGTAGGAGAAATTGTTAAAGAATATACTGACAATAGTTTTATAGTGGGAAATATAGGAACACCATATAGTGAAATAGCAAATGCAACTGATGAAAAAAGTATAACAGTTTTAGAGGCGTCAAGCTTTCAGCTTGAAACAATTATTGATTTTAAGCCGGATGTTTCGGCCATTTTGAATATTACACCGGATCATTTAAATAGACATCATACTATGGAAAATTATATTAATATAAAAGAAGATATAGGTTTAAATCAAACTGAAGATGATTTTATGGTATTAAATTATGAAGATAAGGTCTTAAGAGAATTTGGAAATAGCGATAAATGTAAGGCTAAAAAGGTTTATTTTTCAAGCATGAGAAGTTTGGATGAGGGTATTTATTTGAAAAATAATACTATTTTTTATAAAAAATATAATTCTCAGGAAATCGAAGTAATAAATGTAAAGGATTTACAAATTTTAGGCAAACACAATTACGAAAATGTAATGGCGGCAGTAGCTATATGTCTATCTTTAAATATACCTTTAGATATAATAAGGAAGGTATGTAAACGATTTAAAGCTGTAGAGCATAGAATTGAATTTGTAGCAAAAAAGAGTGGTGTAAGTTATTATAATGATTCTAAAGGTACAAATCCTGATGCCGCTATTCAAGCTATAAAGGCTATGCCGGGTCCTGTACTTCTTATAGCAGGAGGTTATGATAAATGCTCCTCTTATGATGAGTGGGTAGAAACATTTAGAAATAAAGTTAAATATTTAGTTTTAATAGGGCAAACTAAGGATGATATAGCAAAATGTGCAAGAAAGCATGGATTTACTAATATAATGTATGCCGGTGATATGGAAGAGGCTGTTATGGTTTGTGCAAGCTATGCTATGAATGGTGATTATGTTTTATTATCACCTGCTTGTGCATCATTTGATATGTTTAAAAGTTATGAAGAAAGAGGTAAAATATTTAAAGGATTGGTAAATAGATTGTAGGTATATATGCAAGTGAGAGAAAAAAGAAAGATATATTTTGATTATTCTTTATTATTAGTTATTCTTTTTTTAATAATTTTCGGTCTTGTTATGATATATTCTGCAAGCTCTTATGTTGCGAATAAGGATTATAATAATTCTATGTATTTTATAAAAAGACAGCTTATATTTGCTATTGTAGGTTTTGTAGCTATGTTATTTGTAGCCTTTGTTGATTATCATTGGTATATCAAGGCAGGTTTTGTATATCCGGTGTATATAATATCAATAATAAGCTCTTCTTATGTTATGTTTTGGGGAAGAGCTTCACATGGTAAAAGGCGTTGGCTTCATATATTCGGTGTAAATTTTCAGCCGGCAGAATTGGTTAAAATAGCAATTATATTATATTTGACCTATTTTATCAGTAAATATAAAGAAGAATTAGATAAGGAAAAATCATATTTGTTTAAAATATCTATGATTATATTAATTCCTACTATATTAGTTTTAATTAATAATTTAAGCTCCGCAATAATTATTTTAGTTATAGCATATATTATGCTATATATAAGTGTAAGAAAAAAGAATATATTTATATTTCCATTTATATCAGGAGTTTTTGTATATTCTTTTTTGCTGATTTTTTCAAAAAATGTAGTTAAAATACTTACACATATAGCATATGGATATAGATTGAAAAGAATTTTGGTATGGTTAGCTCCAAGCAGTTACTCAAAATCAGGTGGTTTTCAGGTTTTACAGGGCTTATATACCATAGCTTCAGGTGGATTTAGAGGAAAAGGGCTTGGGCAAAGCTTACAAAAATTTAAGCTCCCTGAAGCACATAATGATATGATATTTACTATAATATGTGAGGAGCTTGGATTTGTAGGGGCTTTAATTATTATTTCACTTTTTATATATATAATATTCAGATTACTTGAGATAGCTATAAATGCAAGGGATTTAGAAGGTACTCTTATAGTTGTAGGTGTAATGGCACAAATTTCAATACAAGTTATATTAAATATTGCCGTTGTTACCAATGCAATACCAAATACCGGCATAAGCTTACCATTTATTAGTTATGGAGGTACTTCTTTGATATTTTTGATGATGGAAATTGGCATGGTATTTTCTGTGGCAAAAAATCTGAATCTGGAGTAGTAAATATGAAAATATTATTTAAGCTTAGAATATTTTTTATAATATTTTTTACAATATTTATTATTTTTATTTTTTTATTCAATATAAGAGTGAAAGATGTAGATATAAAAGGCCAGTCATGGTATACAAAGGCAGAAATAGAAGATTTGATTTTTACAAATAAATTTTCAAAAATAAGTATTTTAATTTTAAAGGATAAAATTTTAAATAATAAAAAAAATATTCCATTTGTTCAGGATTATAATATTATTTTTAAAAATCCATTTAGTATAGAGCTTATTATATATGAAAAAAGTGTGGTAGCAAGTGTAAAATATATGAATTCATACTTGTATTTTGATAAAGATGGTATAATTATTGAAAGCTCAAGCAAAAAAATAGATGGAATACCTGTAATATTAAATTTAAAGCTTGGAAATATTATTTTATATAAAAAATTGCCTGTTGAAAATGATAAGATTTTTTCTGAAATTTTGAATTTAACTCAAATTTTAAAAGTAAAAAATATAGCTGTTAAATATATTGAATATAATAATAATAGAATAGCTTTATATATTAATAAGATTAAGGTTGAAATTAATAGAAATGACGACTTGAATAATACTATTTCAATATTAGCTGATATATTACCTAAATTAAAGGATTTGGAAGGAGAATTATATTTAGATAGTAATGAAAATGGTAATTTTAATGGTATATACACTTTTAAGAAAAAATAAAAAATTATATTGAATTTTATTTTAAAAGAGTTTATCATAGTTTTAGAGTAGAAGAGAATAGAATGTTATTGATTAAGCATTGAGGAGGATATTAGCTTGTTTGAAATAAATGTAAATAAGATGGAAAGTGAAGCGAAAATTATAATTATAGGTGTTGGTGGAGCAGGTGGAAATGCTGTAACACGTATGGTAGATGAAGATATAGCAGGAGTTGAATTTATAGGAGTAAATACTGATAAGCAAGCATTAGCACATTGTATGGCACCGACAAATATACAAATAGGAGAAAAGCTTACAAAAGGTCTGGGAGCAGGTGCTAAGCCTGAAGTTGGTGAAAAAGCTGCAGAGGAGTCCTTGGAAGAAATAAAATCAGCTATTGCAGGTGCAGATATGATATTTGTAACCTGTGGTATGGGTGGAGGAACAGGAACAGGTGCCGCACCTATTATAGCAAAGACAGCGAAGGATATGGGAATACTTACTATAGGTATAGTAACAAAACCTTTCAAATTTGAAGGAAAGCAAAGAATGGCTAATGCGTTAAGAGGCATTGAAAAACTAAAAGATAGTGTCGATACACTTATTGTTATTCCTAACGATAAATTATTGGAAATAGTAGATAGAAGAACCAATATTGAAGATGCAATGAAAAAGGCTGATGAAGTTTTGCAACAAGCAGTATCAGGAATTACTGATCTTATAAATGTTCCCGGACTTATTAATCTTGATTTTGCAGATGTTCAAACAGTAATGCTGGATAAAGGAATAGCTCATGTTGGTATAGGTAGAGCAAGTGGAGATGATAAGGCTATAGAGGCTGTAAAACAAGCTGTTTCTTCACCTCTTCTTGAAACAAATATTAAGGGTGCAAGTCATGTGATTGTCAATATATCAGGTGATATAAGTCTTATAGAGGCTGATGAGGCCATGACTTATATACAGGAATTAACCGGTGAAGAGGCTAATGTTATCTTTGGTGTTATTAATGATGCTTCAGAAAATGATGAAGTAAGTATTACAGTTATAGCTACAGGCTTGGAGGAACAAGGCTCAAACATACCAAATAGAAATTCATTTAAGGATACAATTAAAAAGCCTAGTATAGTAAGCTCAAGCAATGTTTCAAGAGTAGTTCCTAATAAGAGTACAGCTGATAATATTAATATAGAAAGAGCTGATGAAAATAATAAAGAGGAAAAACTTGACAGTGTCGATGATTTAAAAACATATAGACCTAGAACAAGGGCGAATACTATAACTATTCCTGATTTTTTACAAAGGAAATAATATATAAATCTTAAAAATAAAGAGTCTAGATTATTTATTAAAATAAATTTTCTGGACTTTTATATTTATTAGGAAGGTAAATATAGATGAATAAAGAAATAAAGCTTAGTATTTGTTGTTTAACATATAATCATAAGGATTTCATATCAAGGGCAATAGATAGCTTTTTAGAGCAAATAACTAATTTTGATTTTGAAATTTTAATTAATGATGATTCCAGTACAGATGGTACTGTAGATATTTTGAAAAAATATGAAGAAAAGTTTCCTGATATTATAAAGGTTTTGTATCATGATGAGAATCAATATTCTAAAGGAATCTTTAATCCTAGCGGTGTTTTTAATTTTCCCAGAGCAAGGGGTAAATATATAGCCTTATGTGAAGGAGATGATTATTTTATTGATAAGTATAAATTACAAAAGCAATTTGATTATATGGAAAATAATCAAAATTGCAGTGCCTGTATACATAGTGCTAAGGTGGAAAATGTTTCAAATGATTTTGTTGGAAAATATATAAAACCATATAAAAAAAGCAAAATATTGAGTCAAGCAGAGGTTATTGATAAAAAGAACGCTTATCCTACAGCCTCTTTATTTTTTAGAACAAAATATGTAAAGCAATTACCTGATTTTTATTTTTCCTGTTTTGTTGGAGATATTCCATTGCATATTATTTTAGCTAAATATGGCTATTTTTATTATTTCGATGAAGCTATGTCAGTTTATAGAGTGGGTCATAGTGTATCATGGTCAAAGAAGCAAAAGGAAGGGGACTATGAAAAAAAGCAGGAAGAGTATTTTGAAAATTTAAAAAATACTTATCTTGCTTTTGATAAATTTTCAAATTATAAATTTACTACTCAGGTTAAAAGTGCTATAAGAAGAATACGTTTTTTGACATATGTAAATATGAAAAAATATTCTGAAATATTAAAAAAAGAGAACAAAGGATATTATAGGGAGCTTGATTTTAAAACAAGATTTTTTATAAAGTTAGAATATTATTTACCAAAATTATATATAATTCTAAGAAAAGGTTATAGGAAAGAATAAGATGAATAATTTTAAAGAGCTTTTGAATAAAATAGATTTATCTTTAAAAATAGAATACTTGATGTCTTATAAAAAAGCAGATATATACTTGCTTAGAGAGGATAAATTAAATTTTTCTTATGGTGGTAATAAATTAAGATTAGCTATTGAGCTTTTATTTGATTTTTATAAAAAGGATTGTGATATTATTTTAAGCTATGGTTCTTTGGAGTCGAATTTTAATAGAATTATCTCAGCTTTTTGTAATAAGCTTAATATTCCTTGCTATATTTTAACTTCATTAAATGATAAAGAATATTTACAAATAAAAAATAAAACAAGAAAAAAATGTCTGAATGAAAAAATATCGGATGCTTTAGGAGCAAAAAGATATTTTTGTAAAAAAACCAAGGTTCAGGAAAAGCTTATTGAAATTATAGATTTCTTAAAAAAAGAAAATAAAAAAGTATATTATATCTATGGTGATATATATGGTAAAGGAAATGAAGCTATATTACAAAATGCCTATTACAAGGTTTATAAAGAATTGGAAAAAAATGAGCCTGAATTTGATAATATTGTTTTGCCTTATGGTACCGGTATGACATATTATGGATTGGCAAAGGCAAAAAAGGAAAGCAATAATAGGATTAATTTGTATGGTATTTCTATTGCAAGAAATGAGATTTTAAATGATAATTTGGAGCATAATTATATATTAAATAAGTATATAAATAAAGCTTATGCAAATATAGATGAAGAGCTGAAAAATTTTATTATTAGTATTAATAAAAAATATGATATAAATTTGGATCCTATATATACGGGTAAGGCCTTTTATGGATTAATTAAAGAAATTGATAATAATAATATTATTGGGAAAACCTTATTTATACATACAGGTGCCTACCCTATATATTTAGACTTTGTCGAAGAAAATTGTACTGATAAGTAAGATGCTTGTACTTTTAAATAGCTTGTGATAAAATTAAAAAAAAGTATTCTATCAAGGAGTTAATTATGGGATTGGTTGCCTGGAATTTTTTAATTGCTATAATAAAAGTTATTTTTTTTGCATGCTTAGGATTGTTAGGAATACTTGCAGGGAAAAAATTTAGAGATAGCAGAGAGTTAAAAAAGAAAAAATAATTATTTAAAATTATAAAAAGTAAGAGTAAGAAATTTAAATAGAAAGGTAATATATAGACTTATGTCTATTGTTTAAATATTTATTTAAACTGGTATTAAATATGACAAAAAAATATGGACTGAATGAGATTAGAAAGATGTTTTTAGACTTTTTTGAGTCTAAGGATCATTTAGTAATGAAAAGTTTTTCTCTTGTTCCACATAATGATAATAGTTTATTACTTATAAATTCCGGTATGGCACCTTTGAAGCCATATTTTACCGGACAGGAAATACCTCCTAGAAGGAGGGTTGCTACTTGTCAAAAATGTATTCGTACAGGAGATATAGAAAATGTAGGAAAAACAGCAAGACATGGTACTTTTTTTGAAATGCTCGGAAATTTTTCCTTTGGAGATTATTTTAAAAAAGAAGCAATAGCTTGGACTTGGGAATTTTTGACAGAGGTTGTAGGTTTAGATAAAGATAGACTATATCCTTCAATATATTTAGATGATGATGAAGCATTTGAAATATGGAATAAGAAGATAGGTATTCCTGCAGAAAGAATATTCAGATTTGGTAAAGAGGATAATTTTTGGGAGCATGGTAGCGGTCCCTGTGGGCCTTGCTCTGAAGTATATTATGATAGAGGACCTAAATATGGTTGCTCTAAAGAAAATTGTACTGTAGGCTGTGATTGTGATAGATATATGGAAGTATGGAATAATGTATTTTCACAATTCAACAGTGATGGAAAAGGTAATTACACTGAGCTTGAGCAAAAAAATATAGATACAGGAATGGGACTTGAAAGACTTGCAGTAATTATACAGGATGTTTCATCAATATTTGAAGTTGATACTATAAAAGCTTTGTTGGATTCAGTTGCAAGCCTTGCACATTTAAAATATAAAGAGGATGAGAAAAAAGATGTTTCTCTTAGATTAATCACAGATCATGTTCGTTCATGTACATTTATGATAAGTGACGGTATAATGCCAAGTAATGAAGGGCGAGGCTATGTTCTGAGAAGGCTTCTTAGAAGAGCGGCAAGACATGGACGTATGTTAAATATAAAAGATAAATTTTTAGCTGAATTGGCTAAAGTGGTTATAGAGCTTAGTAAGGAAGCTTATCCTGAACTTGAAGAAAGAAAAGCTATGATATTAAAGGTTTTAAGCGAAGAGGAGGATAAGTTTTATAAAACTATAGATCAGGGCTTGGAAATCTTAAATGATATAGAAAATAAGATGAAAAAAGAAAATAGGCGACTTATGAGCGGTATTGAAGCTTTTAAGCTTTATGACACCTATGGTTTTCCTATAGATCTAACAAAGGAGATTTTAGAGGAAAAAGGATTTACTATTGATGAAAAAGCCTTTGATATAGCCATGAAAAATCAAAAGGATATGGCTAGAAAAGCTAGAAAGACTACAAATTATATGGGCTCGGATGCTACAATTTATCAGGATTTGGATGTTAATTTAACTACTGAATTTATCGGATATGATTTATATAAGACAAAAGCTGAAATAACGGCATTGACTACGGAAGCTGAAATAGTTAATTCTTTAAAGGAAAATGATTTTGGAAGTATTATTACAGATAAGACGGTATTTTATGCAACTATGGGTGGGCAGGTAGCTGATATAGGATATATTAAATCAGGTTCATCTATTTTTAAGGTTGAGGATGTTATAAAGCTACAGGGTTCAAAAATAGCTCATATAGGTCGAGTTTTGTCAGGTCAATTTAATATTTTTGATATTGTTGATTTAGAGGTTGATGAAAATAATAGAAAAAATATATGTAAAAATCATAGCAGTACACATTTATTACATAAAGCACTGAGGACTGTACTTGGAACACATGTTGAACAAGCGGGAAGCTTGGTTGCCTGTGATAGATTGAGATTTGATTTTACTCATTTTTCACCTTTAACAAAGGATGAAATAAAAGCTGTAGAGGATCTGGTCAATAAAGAGATTAAGGCAGCCAATAAGGTTAATACAGAAATTATGCAACTTGAAGATGCTAAAAAAAGTGGGGCTATGGCCTTATTTGGAGAAAAATATCAAGGTAAGGTAAGAGTTGTCAGCATGGGCGATTTTTCTAAAGAGCTTTGTGGAGGTACTCATGTTTCAAATACTATTCAGATAGGAGCATTTAAAATCATATCTGAAACCGGTATAGCTGCCGGAGTTAGGCGTATTGAAGCATTGACCGGTGATTCATTGGTAAATTACTATGAGAATATAGAGAATGAAATGAATGAAATTTCTGCCTTATTGAAAACTAATATAAGTGATATTAAAAATAAGATTAAATTATATTTATCAGAAATAAAAGAATTAAAATCTGAAAATGAGAAATTAAAAGCAAAGCTTGCCAAGGATAGTCTTAATGATATAGATTCACAAATTATTTCTATAAAAGATATTAGACTTTTATGTTTAAAATTAGATGATATAGAAATGAACGAATTAAGAGCCATGGGAGATGATTTAAAAGAAAAGCTCAAGGATGGTGTTTTGGTATTAGCTTCAAGTGTAGGTGATAAAGTTAATCTCTTAGTTATGGTTTCAGATTTTTGCCTGAAAAAAGGTATAAATGCAGGTAATATAATAAAAGCTATTGCACCTATTGTTGGTGGTGGCGGTGGTGGTAGACCAAATATGGCACAAGCCGGCGGTAAGGATGCCACTAAGATAGATGAAGCTTTAAAAGAAGCAAAAAATATTATATCAAATTTAGTATAATAAAAATAATAAAGTGTCAGTATAAAAGCAGGATATCTATTTTTATACTGACATTTAGAATTATTACTATTTTACTTGAGAGTTGAAAGTTGTAAAAGCTATTGACATATAAAAATTCTAATGATATACTTCTAAAGTATGCCGCTCAATAAGGTTTAAAGTTCGTATGACACCGAAGTTGGCGAGTAATGATAAAAAGGAGGTCCGTAAGATGTACGCAATTATTGCAACAGGTGGAAAGCAATATAAGGTATCTGAGGGCGATGTCATTAGGGTAGAAAAGCTCGGTCTTGAGGTTGGAGAAAGTGTAGTATTTGACTCTATACTAGCTATTAATGATGGAGAGTTAAAGCTTGGAGCACCAAAATTAGATGGTGCAAGCGTATCTGCTAAAGTTATTTCTAATGCTAAAGCTAAAAAGGTCATAGTATATAAATACAAAAGAAAGACCGGATATCATAAGAAAAATGGTCATAGACAGCAACTTAGTGTTGTTAAGATTGAAAAAATTAATTTATAGAAATGATTCAATTAACAATTTATCGAGATTTAGAAGGAAATAGTATCGGGATTAAATTACAAGGCCATGCAGGTTATGCAGATGCAGGCTTTGATATAGTGTGTTCTGCTGTCTCAGCTCTTAGCATTAATTTAGTTAATTCTATAGAGAAGTTTACAGAAGATATTTTTGAGCTTGATATTAAGAATGGCTATATTTATTTATTATTAAGGGGTGATATAAGCTCTTCTTCTAAATTATTATTAAATTCTTGTATTTTAGGTTTACAAGAAATTAAAAAGCAATATGGAAATAAATATATTAATATTAAATTTCAGGAGGTGAAATAGTATGTTAAAGATGAACCTTCAATTATTTGCTCATAAAAAGGGAGTTGGTTCTACTAAGAATGGTAGGGATTCAGAATCAAAAAGACTTGGAGCAAAAAGAGCAGATGGTCAATTCGTTTTAGCTGGAAATATTCTTTATAGACAACGTGGAACTAAGATACATCCTGGTAATAATGTTGGTCGTGGTGGTGATGATACATTATTTGCTAAGGTTGATGGAGTTGTACGTTTTGAAAGAAAGGGTAGAGATAGAAAGCAAGTTTCTGTATATCCAAAAGTAATAAATGAGTAATAATTAAGGCTTCATACAAGATTTTGTATGAAGCTTTTTTAACTTGAAAAGGAGTTTTTATGTTTGCAGATTGTGCAAAAATTTTTATAAAATCCGGAAAAGGTGGAGATGGACATGTTAGTTTTCGCCGAGAATTATTTGTAGCTGCCGGAGGTCCGGATGGTGGTGATGGAGGACGTGGTGGAAGTATTATTTTTGAAGTAGATAAAGGCTTAAATACTTTATCGGATTTCAGATATAATAAGAAATATATAGCTGCGGACGGAGAGTCCGGTTCAAAGCGAAGATGTCATGGTAAGGATGCTAAGGATTTAATAATTAAAGTGCCTGAAGGTACACTTATAAAGGATTTTGAATCAGGCAAAATAATAGCTGATATGTCAGGTGATAGAAAAAGAGAGCTTATTTTAAGAGGTGGAAAAGGCGGTCTTGGAAATATGAATTTTGCAACGCCAACTATGCAGGTTCCAAGATTTGCAAAGCCTGGGCAAAGCGGTTTGGAAATGTTTGTTACACTTGAATTAAAGGTTATTGCCGATGTTGGATTAGTAGGTTATCCTAATGTAGGTAAATCAACTTTACTTTCAAGAGTTAGCAATGCAAAACCTAAGATAGCCAATTATCATTTTACTACTTTAAATCCACATTTAGGTCTTGTAGATCTGGATTCAGACAATTCTTTTGTAATGGCTGATATACCTGGACTTATTGAGGGGGCAAGTGAAGGTATAGGTCTTGGTCATGATTTTTTAAGACATATAGAAAGATGTAAAATTCTTGTTCATGTAGTAGATTTAGCAGGTATAGAAGGAAGAGATCCTGTAGATGATATTAAAAAGATTATGAATGAATTAGGCTCATATAATGAAAATCTATTAAAAAAGCCTGCAATTATAGCCGCTAATAAAAGCGATCTTATAAGCTCCTGTGTTGATACTAAGATTAAAGAGCTGGAAAACGAATTTAATTTGAAGGTTTTTAAAATATCGGGTGTCAGTGGTCAAGGTATAAAAGAGCTTTTATATGGTATAAGTGATATATTGAAAAATATTAAAAAAGAAGCAATAATATTTGAAAAAGAATTTGAAATAGATTACAATACAAGTAAGGATTTACCTTATAGTATTACTCAGGATGGTGATATATTTATTGTAGAAGGTCCTAGAATAGAAAAGCTTCTTGGATATACAAATTTAGATTCTGAAAAAGGATTTAATTTCTTTCAACGCTTTTTGAAGGATTCAGGTATATTAGATGAATTAGAAAAATTAGGTATTGAAGATGGAAATACGGTACGAATGTATGGACATGAATTTGATTATTATAAATAGAGGAAGTATATGACAAGTAAACAAAGAGCATATTTAAAAGGTCTTGCTATGAATATAGAAACTATATTTAATATAGGCAAGTCCTCATTAACTGAAGAAATTATCGAAGCTATAAAAGAAGCCTTAGAGGCAAGAGAAATTATAAAAATTGGTGTTTTAAAAAATTGCTTAGATGACCCTAAGGAAATAGCATTTACAATAGCAAATGAAACCAGATCTGAGATTGTACAAATTATAGGAAAAAAAATAGTTATATATAAACAAGCAGATAATAAAGAAAAAAGAAAAATTGATTTAAATAAGGTATGAAAATAGGTATATATGGCGGGACATTTGATCCTGTACATAAAGCTCATATTAACCTGGCACTTGCTGCATATAAGCAGGCTAATTTAGATAAGCTTTATTTTATGTTAAATTTTAAGCCTCCACATAAGAAGGATCATAAAATCAGTTCGTATAATGATAGAAAAAATATGCTTAATTTAGCAATTTCAAAATATCCATTTTTTAGTATATGTGAAATAGAAAGAGAAAGAAAAGAAAATTCATATACAAGTGTAAGTCTTGCTATATTAAAGCAAAGATATAAAGTGGATGATCTTTACTTTGTGATGGGTGCAGATTCATTTTTAGAGTTGAATACATGGTTTGAATATAAAAAAATATTTTCTCTTGTAAATTTGCTAATTATAGATAGAGAATATATAGATAAAGAAAAAAATATATTTAAACTTAGACAAGAGTATATTGAGAAGTACAATGCTAATATCAATATATTAAATTTTAAAAAAACGAATATATCATCTGAGCAGATAAGAAATAGTATAAGAGCAAACAAGGACTGTAGTAATTTATTAAATGAAAATGTTCTTGAATATATAAGACACAATAATTTATATAGGTAATTTTATGGAAGAAAGATATATAGAGATAAGAAACAGCTTGAAGGATAACTTAAAAAAAGATAGATATGAGCATAGCTTAGGTGTTAGTTATACAAGTGCAGCCTTGGCTATGGCACATGGAGAGGATATATATAAGGCAAAATTAGCAGGATTATTACATGATTGTGCCAAGAATATTTCAAATGAATCTATTCTGGAAGCCTTGAAAATGGAGGGTATATCTTTAGATGAAAATGATTTAAAATCAAAGCAGATTTGGCATGCAATTTATGGTCCTATTTTAGCTACAAAAAAATATTTTATAGAGGATGCCGATATTTTAAGTGCAATAAGATACCATACTACAGGTAGAGCCGGTATGTCAAAATTGGAAAAAATAGTTTTTATTGCCGATTATATAGAACCTCTTAGAGATAAGGCGAATAATTTAGATAAAATAAGAAAAATGGCATTCAAAGATTTAACTTATACTATATATTTAATTTTGCAGGATACTATAAAATATTTGAATGAAAAGAATGTATATATTAATGAACAAACTTTAGAATGTTTAGATTACTTAGAGAAAGAGGGAATATATGACAAGTAGAGAATTGGCGACTTTAGCATATAAAATTATAGATGAAAAAAAAGGAGAAAATATAAAGCTTATTGATATTAGTGAAATTAGCACTATTGCAGATTATTTTTTAATTGCCAGTGCTAACAATGTAAATCAATTAAGAGCGATAAGTGATGAAATTTTAGGAAAATTATCAATGTCAGGTGTAAATATAAAACAGGTGGAAGGAAATAGAAATGCTACTTGGATATTGATGGATTATGGTGATTTGGTTATTCATTTATTTGATAAGGAAAATAGATTATTTTATGATTTGGAAAGAATATGGATTGATGGAAAATTAATTGAAAATGTAATATAATATATATAAAAAAATTTGGAGGATAATATGGATAAAAAAATTATTTCTACTGATAAAGCACCAAAGGCAATAGGACCTTATGTTCAAGGGACAATATTTGAAAATACTTTATATGTTTCAGGTCAGCTTGGTATTGATATGAATACAGGTGAGTTAGCTGCTGATGTAAGAGCTCAGGCTTTAAATTCCTTGAAAAATATGGAGCAGATTCTTTTAGAAGCAAAAAGTGATAAATCAAAGGTATTAAAATGTGTAATTTATATGACAAATATGGATGATTTTAGTTTGGTAAATGAAATTTATGCTGATTTTTTTGGTGATAAATATCCGGCAAGAAGCTGTGTAGCAGTAAAAGAGCTACCAAAAAAAGCACAGGTTGAAATTGAGTGTATAGCACATATATAAGAATAAAAGATATTTTGGATAATATATTAAAAATAGACATTTGTTCACTTTTGTGTACAAATGTCTTATTTATATTTTATATATATAATATTTACTAAATATTATATATATAAAATATAAAATTTTGCTATATTAAAATACTTGAAAAAAATATATATAAATGATATCATCCTTAAATCAAAAACAAATGTATTTTTGAGGTGTACAATGGATAGAGAAAGCAAATATTATGTTGTCAGAAAAAAAGCTGTACCTGAAATTTTAATAAAAGTTATGGAAGCTAAAAATATTTTAAATTTTGACAAAAAAATGAGTATAAGTGAAGCAGTATCAAGAGTTGGTATTAGTCGTAGCTCTTTCTATAAATATAAAGATGATATATTTTTATTTAATGATACATCAAAGGGAAAAACGATAACATTGGTTATGCAGATATTGGATAGGAGCGGATTTTTATCAGAAATACTTGCTATAGTAGCAGGCTATGAGGCAAATATACTTACTATACATCAATCCATACCATTAAATGGTAGAGCCAGTGTATCTTTATCTATAGAATTTTCAAAAAATTCATTTGATATTTCTAAACTTATGGAAGAGTTGGAAAATAAAGAAGGCATAATAGAGGTAAAAACATTAGCTAGGGAGTAGATAAGATGATTAATGTGGCAATAATGGGCTTTGGTACTATAGGTTCAGGTGTTTATGAATATATAATAAATAATAATTATAGAATTAAAGAAGAAATAAATGATGATATTCAAGTATCTAAGATACTTGATTTAAAGGACTTTGAAGAAGAAACAATAAAAAGACTGGTAGTAAGAGATTATCTGGATATTGTTAATGATAAAAATATAAATATAGTTGTTGAATGTATGGGTGGAACAAAGCCTACATATGAGTTTGTAAAAGCAATGATATTATCTAAAAAGCATATTATAACTTCTAATAAAGCTTTAGTTGCAAAGCATGGAACTGAGCTTTTAAGGCTTGCTAAGGATAATGGAGTTCAATTTCTATTTGAAGCGTCTGTAGGTGGCGGTATACCTATTATAAGAACTATGACAGAGGCATTAGCAGGTGAATATATTAATGAAATAGAGGGTATTTTAAATGGTACAACCAACTTCATTTTAACAAGGATGCAAGAGGATGGCGATGATTTTATAGAAGCTTTGAAGATGGCACAAGATTTAGGCTATGCTGAAAGAAATCCTGAAGCTGATATAGAAGGCTTTGATACTTGTAGAAAAATAGCAATTTTAGCATCCTTAGCAAGTAAAAAAGAGCTTGATTTTGAACAAATATATACAGAAGGTATCAGTAATATTGATAAGATGGATTTTGAATATGCCCAAAAATTAAAATATGGTTTAAAATTAATAGGTGTAGCAAAATTTTTAGACAATGCCTTGATTACATATGTATGTCCTATGCTTGTTGATAAAAAAGATAGTCTTTATTCTGTATCTGATGTTTTTAATGCTATAGTATTAAAAGGAAATATGTTAGGACCATGTATGCTATATGGTAGTGGTGCGGGAAAATTACCCACCGCAAGTGCTATTATAGCAGATCTCATATCTATAGCTAAAAATAATTTTAAAAATCAAAAATTGGCTTGGACAGATGAAAAGTTAAATGTAGTTGACTTTAAAGAAACTGAGCATAAATATTTTGTAAGATTTAAGATTGATAATAATGAAAATATAAAAGCCTACAAGAAGTTGTTTAATACTGATGAAATTTATATATTAAATAATAAACCTGAGGCTGCAATAATTACATCCTACATTAAAGAAAAAGATTTTTTAGATAAAATAAAATCATTACCTTCATTGATAAAATTTATAAGAGTAAAAAAATAATGTTAATTTTCTATCTTGAAAAATTATTTTCTAATTATACCTGCTCATTTAAAAAATATACGGGTTTATATTGTCCATCTTGTGGAGGATTAAGATCGAGCTTGGCTTTTATGAAGGGAGATATAGTAGAAAGTATTAGGTTTAATCCTATAGTTGTATATATTTTTTCTGTAATATTGCTATATATTATTATAAATATCAAAAATTTTTTATTAAAGAAAAAGCTTTTAGGCTCAAGCTTTATTATATGTGCTTTAATATTAGGATTTATTATTATATTTTTAAATTTTATAATAAAAAATTATTATTTAATATATAAAGGTATAGATTTAATGCCTTATTGAAAATGAAAATATATTTGGAGGAATTTATACTTATTTGTGATATGATAAAATATATTTTAATATGATATAAAAAATTAGCTATTTTAGATTGATATGTACTCTCCTTATCGGACAAGCCGGTAATGAGGGTACATATTTTTTTATAAACAACAGCTATTTATAAAAAAAATAAATTTGTTAGCACTCTACTATTGACAGTGCTAACAAATGGTGATATTATCTAATACATAAAGAGCTTATATATTTAATGTAAGCTTCCATAAAAAATATTTTTGATAAAAATAATATTAAAGGAGATGTAGTTATGAAGTTAGTACCTTTATTTGATAAAGTAGTTTTAAAGCAATTAAAAAATGAAGATAAAACTGAGTCAGGTATAGTTTTAACCGGACAGACAAAAGAAAAACCATCACAGGCTGAAGTTTTAGCAGTTGGTCCCGGTGGTTTGGTAGATGGAAAAGAAGTAAAAATGCAGGTAAAAGTAGGAGATAAGATAATATATTCTAAATATTCAGGAACAGAAGTAGAGCTTGAAAATGAAAAATATGTAGTAGTTAAGCAAAGTGATATACTTGCAATAATAGAATAAGGGGTGATTTATATGGCAAAGGATATTAAATATGGAGTAGAAGCTAGAGTAGCTTTAGAAAATGGTGTTAATAAGTTAGCAAATACTGTAGGAGTAACATTAGGACCAAAGGGTAGAAATGTAGTTTTGGATAAGTCATTTGGAGCACCACTTATAACAAATGACGGAGTAACAATAGCAAAAGAAATAGAATTTGAAGATGCTTATGAAAACATGGGTGCTCAGCTTGTTAAAGAAGTTGCTACAAAGACAAATGATGTAGCAGGAGATGGTACAACAACAGCTACAGTTTTAGCACAAGCTATGATAAATGAAGGTATGAAAAATATTACAGCAGGTGCAAATCCTATAATCCTTAGAAAAGGAATGAAGAAAGCAACAGATATAGCTATAAAAGCTATTAAGGATATGTCTGAGCCTATAAATGGAAAGGATCAAATTACAAGAGTTGCCGCTATTTCCGCTGCTGATGATGAGGTGGGTGCTTTAGTTGCTGATGCTATGGAAAAGGTTAGTAAGGATGGAGTTATTACTATTGAAGAATCCAAGACAATGCAAACAGAATTGGAATTAGTAGAAGGAATGCAATTTGATAGAGGTTATCTATCTCCTTATATGTGTACAGATATGGAAAAAATGGAAGCCGATCTTGATAATCCTTATATTCTTATTACTGATAAAAAGATTGGAAATATACAAGATATATTACCTGTACTTGAAGAGATTGTAAAAACATCATCTAAGTTGCTTATAATAGCAGAGGATGTAGAGGGAGAGGCATTAACTACACTTATTGTTAATAAGCTAAGAGGTACATTTAATGTTGTAGCTGTAAAAGCTCCGGGTTATGGAGATAGAAGAAAAGATATGTTAAAGGATATAGCTATACTTACAGGTGCTACAGTTATAAGTGAGGAGCTTGGACTTGAATTAAAGGATGTTACATTTGATCATTTAGGTAAGGCAAAATCTGTAAAGGTTCAAAAAGAAAATACTATTATTGTTGATGGATTAGGAAACAAAGAGGATATTGTAGCCAGAGTTAATCAAATAAAAGCACAGATTACTGAAACAAGCTCTGAGTTTGATAAAGAAAAATTACAGGAAAGACTTGCAAAATTATCAGGTGGTGTTGCTGTTATAAGAGTTGGTGCCGCTACAGAAACAGAAATGAAGGAAGCTAAGCTACGTATGGAGGATGCATTGAACTCTACAAGAGCTGCTGTAGAAGAAGGTATAGTAGCCGGTGGCGGTTCTGCATATATACATGCAAGTAAAAAATTAGTAGATTTAATTGATACCTTGGATGGTGATGAAAGAATAGGTGCAAAAATTGTACTTAAGGCCTTAGAGGCTCCATTATATAGAATTGCAAGCAATGCAGGACTTGAAGGCAGTGTAATAGTAAATAAAGTAAAAGAAAGTGAAGTTGGAGTAGGTTTTGATGCTTATAATGAAGTATATGTAGATATGGTTAAATCAGGTATACTTGATCCTGTTAAGGTTACACGTTTTGCTTTGCAAAATGCAACAAGTGTAGCTGCAACACTTTTAACTACAGAGAGTGTAGTTGCAAATATAAAAGAAAATAATCCAATGCCACAAGCACCGGGTGCAGGCATGGGAATGATGTAATTTAAAAATTTAAAAAACTTGCCAAGAAATCTCCTAAGCTGAAGCTTTGCAAGATGAATTGGCATAATTTTTCTTTATATATTATAATAAAAATATATAGTGTAGGAGCTACCCGAATATAAGCTTTAGCATAGTGTGTAGTTCACAATAATAAATTATAAAAGGTCTTGTGTTTGTAAACATAAGACCTTTTATAATTTATTATATATTAATTATTTTGATCAAGACTTTTTAGCTTGTTGGAAGGTTTAATATTTATAGACCAATTATTGTGATATATTACAAAGCCGGGTGGTGAATTTGGTACCTTTTTGAGATTCTTTTTTTGAAGATAGTCTACTTCAACCTTATCATTTGATTTATTTGAAGAATAATAAGCTGCGAGTGCAGCAGCTTCTTCAAAGCAGATATCGCTTAATTCTTTATTTTCACTTTTTACTATTACATGGCTTCCCGGAATATTTTTTGCATGAAACCACCAATCATTTGCTTGTGCAAGCTTAAAACTTAGTTCTTCATTTTGATAATTATTTTTTCCTACAAAAATATGAAATCCATCACTTGAAATAAAATGTAAGGGTTTTGATATTATTTTTGATTTTTTTGTATTAGAGCCTTTTTTGATGTAAGAATATTCTATTAATTCATTTTTTATTTGCTCTAAATCATTTTCATTTGTAGAAAGTCCTAAATTATTTAATATAGAATTGAGGTGTAATATATCTAATTCTGTTTTTCTGATTTGTTCATCTAAAGCGATTTTTGTTCTTTTTAACTTTGAATATTTATCATAATATTTTTTTGCATTTTCTATAGCTTTTATTTTATTATCTAGAGGTATTCTTATTTCTTTGTTATTATCATAATAATTTTGACAAATAAGCTCATTTGAGGAACTTTCTAAATTGTAAGCATATGTAGTAATTAAATCTGCATATATTTTAAATTGATTCATTTTATCTGTATCAAGTAGTTGCTTTTTTTGCAAATCATATTTTTTTACATTTCTTTCAAGTAAATTTGAAATAATTTTTCTTAAATCCGAAGATTTTTGTTTGATTCTAATATTTAAATCTTTTGCAGAATAATAGGAGTAAATAAGCTCACTTATACTATTATAATTGATTTTTTCAAATATATTTGAGGAATATAAATCAAGCTCTATGCTTGAAAATTCTACAGCTTCTTCATTTTTGAATATTATTTGTGGTTTGAAGCTTTTATTTTTGATTTTTTCAAGTAATAAATCAAAAATATTATATAAGCTTTTAATTTGTCTTTCATCTAAATCCTTTATTATAGCATCAGGATCCAGTTTTGCTCTAAAGCATAATTCATCTGCTATAAGCGGGCTTATTCCTGCATAATTAAGATATAAAAAATTCAGTATTTTAATATTTGAATTTTTTGCTAATGTATAGAAAGATTCAAAATTAATTTCAAGTGGATTTATCTTTGTTAATTCCTTTGGAAGAAAATAATATTTTCCGGGTAAAATTTCTCTTATAGAGCTGGTAGTTGCATTAATTCTTTTTATACTATCTAAAATTTTTAGATTTGTATCAGTGAAAATTATATTGCTATGCTTGCCCATCATTTCAAAAATTAATTTTTTATAGCTTTTATCCCCAAGCTCATTATTATGTTCAAAGGTTATTGTTAAAATTCTTTCAAGGCTTGGCATATCAATAGATATAATCCTTGCACTATTTAGATATTTTCTTAAAAACATACAAAAGGTCGGAGCTATTTTAGGATTTTCCTTATTAAATTGTGTGATATAAATAAGAGGTAAAGAAGCATTTGCAGATATCAATAGCTTGAAATTTTTTGAATTATTTTTTATATTAAAAATCAATTCATCCTTATTAGGCATTGATATTTTACTTATTCTGCCATTTATCAGATTTTCATTAAGCTCATGGCAAATATTAGCCATAACTAAGCCGTCAAAAGCCATTATTATATTCCTTTCAAAATTTTTATTATTTTAAAATTATAACAAAGCTTTATAATAAAATTCAATATAAAATTAAATCTATTTTATATATAAGCTTTAATAGTAAATATCAGGATGAAGTATGTAATATATTTTTATATATTGATATTTAGTGCTATAATTTTTAAAATATATTTTAAACTAAAAAAAATTATAGTAAATGTGATATAATTTTTGAAGATTATATTTTTATTTACTATAAAATTTTTAAAAAATATATTATATATGAAATAGGATAATAGAATTTATTTTATTTTGTACTATTTATAGTTTGGTTAATTATATTTTCTATAGCCCTTGTATCTAAAGCACCTGTGATATATCCAAAGATATTTCCTTTAGAGTCAATCATAAATGTTGTTGGATAGGCACTTATACCATATTGAGTTGATAAAGTCCCCTTTTCATCCATTAAAGTCGGATAGGTGTATGAATTTTCATTTAAAAAATTGCTAATCTCTTCTTTACTTTTTTCATTTCCTATATTTGGCATTGCAACTCCTAATATAATAACATCCTTGGTATTTTGCTCATATTTTTCATATAAGGCTTGTATATCAGGCATTTCAGCTCTGCAAGGAGGACACCATGTAGCCCAAAAATTAAGAAGTATAGTTTTTCCTTTGTAATCACTTAGCATATGAGTTTTTCCATTTTGATCTACCAATTTAAAGTCAATAGCAGGTGTTGTTGATTTTTTATTTTCTGAATTTTTGTTGCTTTCTTTTTGTATAGAATCTTTATTTGACTTATTTTCAATTGCTTTATTATTGGAAATAGTAAATATTTTTATATAATTATTAAGAGGAGCTGACAGAGTAATAATTCCCATAATAATTAGCAAAATGGCACCAATCTTTACAGTATATTTGACTATATTTTTATATTTTTTAAAAAAATTTAAAATAGCTCCTGTAAATAATCCGGTTAAAATAAATGGCAAGGTAAAGCCTATAACATATATGCTTATAAGTAGGCAGGCCCTTAATGATGTGTCAGATGAACTTGCCATTAAAAGTACACTACTCATAATAGGACCTATACAGGGAGTCCATGAGAAGCTGAAGGTAAAGCCTAATAAAAAGGCACTAAGGCTTCCAAGCTTAAATTTTGAAACATCTATATTTAATTTTCTTTCTTTTTCTATAAAGCCACCTCGTTTGAATAAACCGAATTGATAAAGTCCGAAAATTATCATTATAATTCCACTTATCAATGAAAAGCCGGCTTTATTTGTTGTAAAAAATTTTCCAAAAGCTGTAAAACTGAAACCTAAAATAAAAAAAGTAATACTTATTCCAAGAACAAAAAATATAGTATTTAAAAATATTTTCTTTTTAGGATATATAATATTTCCGTGTGAATCAGTTTTGGAAGCTCCACCTGAAAAATAAGCTATATAAAGAGGCAAAATTGGTAAAACACAGGGTGAAAAAAAGCTTAAAAGTCCCTGTATAAAAACTGTTAAAAATGAAACGCTTGTATTTATATTTAATCCCATAATATATCTCCTATAATTTTTTTGTAATTTTAACATATAGTAATTAAATTAATATAAAGAAATTTTATTCAATATATAATAAGCTGTTACCAAGCTCTTTCATATATTTGGAATAATATATATTTTTATATATATTATTTGCAAATTGATTATGCTTATATAATTCTAATGGCATTTTAGAAAGTTTTTTTGCATCTTTTTCCTTGCTTATAAAATTTAAGGAAGTTCTATTTTTTAATAATGTTAAAACTTCAATATCACTTTTTTTAAAGGCAAGAAGTCTGGCATAGCTTGCACCTTGCTTATAAAAATCTTTAAATTTTTCTTTTTGTATATTTAATAAAATATGCGTTACAGCTCTTGAAATTCTACTATAGGTATAGTCCTTTGTTTTTATTAAGCTTATAAGTTGTTCATAGCTTTTCACATTTTCAAATGAGTTTAATATTCTATTACTTAAATTTGTATTTATATCCAAATATATATTTAAATTTTTCTTTTTATATTTATATAAATTAAGCATATAATATATTATGTTAAGTGCATCATCATTTGACAATGGATTTATTGTAGAAATATAATTATAAATATTTTCAGGTATAGAATTTTTAATAATATTATAATTATGATTATTTAATATGCTATATCTTATTGCACTTGCTGAAGAAAAGTTATCATTATCCAAGAGCTTGCTATTATAATTATTTGAGCTTCTCTTTATGATTATAGGCTTCATATGTGAATTTAAATTATTCATTGCTTTCAAATATTCTATGGCCAATATATTGTTAGGGTTATTTAAAATATTTGAAAAATCAATATTATAAGCTTTTTCTATTTTTTCAAAGGCAATTTGTCTGGATTTTGGATAAGAATACCCTTTTTTTAATTCATCTTTTAATACTTGTTTAAAATTTTCTGATTCTTTATTTAAAATATTACTAAGTGTATATAAATGCTTATAATTGGCACTTTCACTACCGAACGAAATATAATCAAGACCTAATTTATTAAAAAAATCCACACCATAGAAGGCAAAACTTTCTGCACTTGAGCTTGAAAAGTATGCAGGCATTTCAAAGACAGCACTTATACCATTTTTCACAGCCATTTTAGCTCTTTCATAGCTGGAATATATGGATAATTCTCCACGTTGAACAAAGCTTGAGCTTATCAAAGCAATAATAAAATCTGCATTTGATTCTTCTTTTGCTTTTTGAATTTGATATAAATGTCCATTGTGAAATGGATTATATTCAGCTATTATTCCTAAAATTTTTTTCAAAATTAACTCCTTTATCTATATAATAATTTAAAAATTTATAAAATAAAAAATCACTTGTATATTATATAATAAATATACTATAATTAAAACAATATATAATTAGTATATTTTACTTATAAAGATTTGAAAGGAGCATTACTATGGGAGTAATGGATAGCATAAAAGCTAGAGCAAAGGCGGCTAATAAAACTATAATCTTACCGGAGTCTATGGATAGAAGAACTTTTCAAGCGGCTGAAGAAATTTTAAGGGAAGGATTGGCTAATATAATAATAATAGGAACGCCTGAAGAGATTTCTAAAAATTCTCAAGGACTTGATATATCTAAAGCAACATTGATAGATCCTAATACATATGAAAAGACACAAGCTTATATTGATTTATTTGTTGAGCTTAGAAAAGCAAAGGGTATGACTAAGGAGGAAGCAAAAAGAATTATTTTAAGTGATTATGCTTATTATGCTTGCCTCATGATAAAAAATAAAGATGCAGATGGTATGGTTAGTGGAGCTTGTCATTCTACGGCAGATACTTTAAGACCAAGCTTACAAATTATAAAGACAAAACCGGGTACAAAGCTTGTTTCCGCTTTCTTTTTGATGGAAGTACCTAATTGTGAATATGGTGAAGAGGGTACTTTTGTTTTTGCAGACTGTGGACTTGAACAAAATCCTGATTCTGAAAAATTGGCACAAATAGCTATTTCATCAGCTGAAAGTTTTAGATTATTAGTTGGAAGAGAGCCAAGAGTAGCTATGCTTAGCCATTCATCAAAGGGAAGTGCAAAGCATGCTGATGTTGATAAGGTGGTTCAGGCTACCTTGATTGCTAAGGGACTTGCACCAAATCTTTGTTTAGATGGAGAATTACAATTAGATGCGGCTATAGTTCCTGAAATAGGAGCTTCAAAGGCACCAAACTCAAATGTTGCAGGAAAAGCTAATGTTTTAGTATTCCCTGACTTGGATGCCGGAAATATAGGATATAAATTAGTTCAAAGATTGGCAAAGGCTGATGCTTATGGTCCTATGTGTCAAGGTATAGCAAGTCCGGTAAATGATCTTTCAAGAGGATGTTCTTGGCAGGATATAGTAGGCGTTGTTGCTATAACTGCTGTGCAATGTGTAGGTAATAATTAATATAAAAAATATAATATAAAGGGAGGATAACTAAAAGTGAAAATCTTAGTTATTAATTGTGGAAGCTCATCTTTAAAATATCAGCTTATTGATATGGAAAATGAAAGCTTATTAGCAAAAGGATTATGCGAAAGGATATATATTGACGGTTCAAAATTAACACATCAAACTATAGGCAAAGAAAAATTTGTAATTGAGAAGCCTATGCCAAATCATACAGTTGCTATAAAATTGGTAATGGAAGCACTAACAGATAAAGAGTATGGAGTTATTAAGAGTATAGATGAGATAAAAGCTGTAGGACATAGAGTATTACATGCAGGTATGAAATATTCAGATTCAGTAGTTATTACTGAAGATGTTAAAAAAGTTGTTCGTGATTGCTTTGATTTAGGTCCATTACATAATCCTGCAAATCTTATGGGTATTGAAGCGGTTGAAGAAGCTATACCGGGTGTTCCTAATGTTGCAGTATTTGATACAGCATTTGGTATGTCTATGCCTGAAAAAGCATATACATATGCAATACCTCACAGATATTTAGAAGAATATTCAATACGTAGATATGGATTTCATGGAACAAGTCATATGTTTGTTTCAGGAGAGGCTATAAAATTTGCCGGCTTAGATCCTAAAAGTGCTAAGGTTATTGTTTGTCATTTAGGTAATGGTGCAAGTATTTCAGCTTCTATTGGTGGAAAATGTGTTGATTCTTCTATGGGCTTTACACCTTTGGAGGGACTTATAATGGGAACACGTTCAGGTGATATAGATCCTGCTGTTGTACAATTTATCTGCAATAAAGAAAATAAGACTGTAGATGAGGTTATAGAAATTTTAAATAAAAAATCAGGAGTATTAGGTATGTCAGGCGGTATATCTTCTGATTTTAGAGATATAGAGGATGCGGCTGCAAAGGGAAATAAATTGGCACAAACAGCTTTAGATGCTTTTAGATATAGGGTAATTAAATATGTAGGTGCATATATAGCTGCAATGGGTGGAGTAGATGCTATTTGCTTTACCGGTGGAGTAGGTGAAAATGACAAGGATACCAGAAAAATTGTTTCGGAACAATTTGCATATATGGGAGTAAAGCTTGATCCTATAGCTAATGATGTTAGAGGTAAGATGCAAATTATATCTGCAAAGGACTCAAGTATTAAATTGATTCTTTTACCAACAAATGAAGAATTGGCTATTGCAAGAGAAACAAAAAGATTAGTTGAGTAAGTTATATTTAAAAAATATCAGTTCTAAAGAGAACTGATATTTTTTTTGATTTATATTTTGTAAAAATAGAATATTTATATGATACATATATTTAATTTTTAAAATTTATATAGAAAAATTTTGAAATAATACTTGACAAAGGATTATTTATTATGTATTATACTAAAAAAATAAAGAAGAAACTGTTGATTGGGAGATAAAACATTATAGTCGCTTTCAGAGAGTTTGAGATGCTGGGAATCAGACAGAGATGACGTTTTGTAAATGGACCCATGAGGGCTTGGTCAAAGCAAATGCAAGTATTCCAAGACGGTGTGCTACCGTTAAAAGGCGAGAAATGTGATGGCATTTCTATAAAGTGAGTATATTTATTATACTAATAAAGGTGGTACCGCAGGCAGTAGCTTGTCCTTTCGTATGGAAGGCAGGCTTTTTTTATTTTTAAAAAATATATGGAGGTAGAAAAAATGAAAAAATTTATGGGCTTAAGCTTAGGAGCAATGGTTGTAGCGAGTGTATTAGGTGCTTGTGTACCAAAAGAGGTTAAAGAAGAAAGTTTAGAAACAAGTGTGGCAGTAGAAACAGATGTTGATAAAAAAGAAAGCAATTCTGATGAAGCAACAGATAAAAAAATACCTACTATTGCAATAGTTCAACTTATGGATCATACATCATTAAATATTATACATAATGCAATAATGAGTAGATTGGAGGAGCTTGGATATAAAAATGGAGAAGGTGCAAATATAATTTTTAAAAATGCACAAGGAGAGCTTTCAAATGTGGCAAGTATTATGAAGACACTTGAAGGTTCAAAGCCGGACGTTATAGTACCTATAACAACACCTGTTGCTCAGGCGGCTATGGGTCTTGCTAAAACAACGCCTGTAGTATTTACTGCGGTTACTGATCCGATAAAAGCAGGAGTGGTTACAGATTTTGATAAAACTGATAAGGGTATGACAGGTACATCTGATATTATACAGGTGGATAAGATATTAGATTTAGCAAGACAGATTACTCCAAATATAAAAAATATTGGATATATATATAATGCGGGAGAAGATAATTCGGTAAGTAATTTAGCAAAGCTTGAGGATTATGCCAAGGAACATGAGCTTGAAATAGTAAAAAGCTCAATTACAACAAGTTCAGAGCTACAAAGTGCAGCTTCTACTATGGTAGAAAAGGTTGATGCAATATTTGTTGCAAATGATAATACGGTAGCAGAAGCTATGCCTATACTTATGTCAGTGGCAAATAAAGCTAAAAAACCTGTATATGTAGGTGCTGATTCCATGGTAATGGACGGAGGCTTTGCAACTGTAGGTATAGATTATAATGATTTAGGTAAAGAAACTGCCAATATTGTAGATGAAATATTAAAAGGTAAAAAAACAAGTGAAATACCGGTAAAGGTATTTAAGGATAATTTGAATATTTATATAAATACTGATACAGCAAAGGAAATAGGTATAGAAATACCTAAGGAAATTTTGGAAAATGAAAGATATGTAGAGATTACTAATAATAAATAGAAAGGAAGTAAAATGGCATTATCAACAATAACAGGCAGTATAGAATTAGGACTTATTTTTGCTATATTGTCTTTAGGCTTATTTATAGCATTTAGAATTTTGGATTTGCCGGATCTTACTGTAGATGGAAGCTTTGTAACAGGACTTGCATATTCAGCAGTTTGGGCACAGGTGAACAGACCATTTATGGGTATAATAACAGCTTGCTTAGGTGGTATAGTTGCAGGTCTTGTTACAGGAATATTGCATACAAAACTAAAAATACATGAGATTTTAGCAGGTATATTAACAATGACGGGACTATATTCCATAAATTTAATGATAATGGGTGATAAACCTAGTGTATTCTTTTATGGAAAAAAAACTATATTTACATTTATAGAAAATAAAATATTTATAGCTGATGTTGATATAGGCAAGCTTGTATTATTAAGTATTATAATTTTAATCTTAGTTATTTTATTATATATATTTTTTAAAACTCAAATAGGTCTTTCACTTAGAGCCACAGGTGATAATGAATTTATGGTTAGAAGCTCAAGCATTAATACTGATTTTATGAAAATTTTAGGCTTTGTATTATGTAATTTTATGGTTGCCTTATCAGGAGCAATATATGCTCAATATGGTTCTACAGCTACACATAGTATGGGTGTCGGTATGCTTGTGTTAGGACTTGCAAGTATAATTATAGGAGAAGCTGTCATTGGTAAGCAGGGAATGCTAAGGCATTTGATTGCAGTAGTTGTAGGTGCTATAATATACAGATTTATGTTGACATTTGCTTTTTATATAGGTTTACCTCCTGTCAATCTGAAATTATTTTCGGCAATTATAGTAGTAATTGCAATAAGTATACCTATTATAAAACCTGCATATAAGAAATGGAGAAAGAAAAATGCTGGAAATTAAAGATTTAAAGGTTATATTTAATGAACATACCGTTAATGAAAAGCTGGCTCTTGATGGGATTAATCTAAGTCTTAATGATGGTGATTTTGTAACTATAATAGGTAGCAACGGTGCCGGAAAATCTACACTTTTAAATGCTATTGCAGGAGATATAGAGGTTTTTAGTGGTAGGATTTTTAATAATAATAAAGATATAACCTATGAAAAATTACATAAAAGAGCCAGATATATAGGAAGATTATATCAAGATCCTTTAAAGGGTACTGCACCAAATATGACTATTGAAGAAAATTTAGGCTTAGCATTTTCAAGAGGCAAGAAAATGAGATTTGGTTTAGCTGTAAGAAAACATGAACATATTTTTTTTAAGGAAGCTTGTAGTAAATTGGGATTGGGTCTTGAAAATAGATTAAAAAGTCCTGTAGGCTTATTAAGTGGAGGGCAAAGACAGGCACTTACACTTTTGATGGCTACCTTGGAAGCTCCTGAACTTTTATTGTTGGATGAACATACAGCCGCATTGGATCCTAAGACTGCTAAAGATATACTGGAAATAACAAGAACAATAGTAGAAAAAAACAAAATCACAACTTTAATGATTACACATAATATAAAAAATGCTCTTGAATATGGAAATAAGACGCTTGTTATGAATCAAGGAAAAATAATAAAAATTCTTGAGGGAGAAGAAAGAGTGAATATTACTATTGAAGATATTATGAAATTATATTCTAATACAAACCAAGAGCTAAGTGATAGAGCCATTTTGGGATAGAGATATTTTTTGATAAAGCTATATATACTTCTTGACAAAAGCAATTTAATTGCATAAAATCTAGTATAATAAAAATGATTAGGAGTTATATTATGGCAATACAAATAACAGTTGAAAATTTTGAAGAAGAGGTTTTAAAAAGCGATATACCGGTGCTGGTAGATTTTTGGGCTCCATGGTGTGGACCTTGTAAAGCATTATTACCTGTAGTAGAGGAAATATCTCAAAAAGCTGAAGGCTTTAAGGTTGTAAAAATAAATACAGATGAAAATCAAAGCTTGGCTATGAAATATCATATTTTAACTATACCTACCTTGCTTGTATTTAAGAATGGACAGGTTATAAACAGATCTGTAGGTCTTATAAGTGAAGAGGAAATCTATAGCTTATTAAATGATTAATAAAAAAGGAGCTTTAGATGTGAAAGATAGTAGATATGATGATTTGAGATTGACAAGTCAGCTTTGTTTTCCTCTGTATGTTTGTGCCAAAGAAATTGTAAGAAGATATAAGCCTCTTTTAGATGAATTGGATCTGACATATACACAATATATAACTATGATGGTAATGTGGGAATATAAAAATTTAAGTGTAAAAGATCTTGGGGAGAAATTATTTCTTGATTCAGGAACTTTGACCCCTGTATTGAAAAAATTGGAAAAAAAGGGTTATATCAGTAGAGAAAGATCTAAAGAAGATGAAAGAGTTTTAATAATAAGTATAACTGAAAATGGTATGTTTTTAAGAGAAAAAGCAAGTAGTATACCTCCAAGAATGAAAAAGTGTTTAAATATTTGTCAAGATGAATTTGATGATTTATATAGGCTTTCTTATAAGCTTTTATCTTCTATGGAGGAATATGAAATAGTATAGTTTTTTATAAATAATTGTAAAATATAGAGCTTAGGTAGCTATATGATGTAAGAAAATGTGGAAAAATTTGAGTATTCCTATATTATTCCTACAACTGTAGATATTTAAGCTTTTATTTTTGATTAATTATAAAATAAACTTGTTTAGTACAAAAATTAATGATATTATTATGACAAAGTACAAAATTATTTGTTATATACTTATAAATATTTGATCTTTTATGAATTTAGTTATAATAATATGTAATATATAAAAAAATCTGAAATTATAAAAGGAGGGGCAGTTATGAGTATTACACTTTTGGATAAAACTAGAAAAATAAATAATTTATTACATAATAATACTACACATAAAGTAGTATTTAATGATATTTGCCTTGTTCTTAGTGAAATTTTAAAGTCAAATATACTTATAATAAGTAAAAAGGGCAAAGTTTTAGCTTGTTCAAAATATGCTCATGTAGATGTTTTAAAGGAACTTATAGAAAATAAAGCTGATACTCATATAGATGATATGTTAAATGAAAGATTATTATCTATTTTATCTACAAAAGAAAATGTGAATTTAGAAACCTTAGGTTTTGAAAAAAGTAGGGAATTTAAAGCTATCATATCTCCTATTATTATTTCCGGTGAAAGATTAGCAACTTTATTTATATATAAGCCTTGGTTTGATTATGGTATAGAGGAAATCATTTTATCTGAATATGCCGCAGTTGTAGTTGGACTTGATATGTTAAGAAGTATAAATGAGGAGGATGCAGAAGAAATTAGAAAGCTTAATTTAGTAAAATCCGCTTTATCTACACTTAGTTATTCTGAGCTTGAGGCTGTTAGACATATTTTTGCACAATTAGATGGAGATGAAGGGGTTTTGGTTGCCAGTAAGATAGCTGACAAGGTCGGGATAACACGTTCTGTAATAGTTAATGCTTTAAGAAAATTTGAAAGTGCAGGTCTTATTTTATCAAAATCGTCAGGAATGAAAGGAACCTATATAAAGGTATTAAATCCTGTGATATTTGATGAATTAAAGAAAAATCAAGAATAAAATTATTAAAATCCTATAACATATTTTCTTTTTATTCAACAAAGCTTTTGAAAGAAGAATAATATATTATAGGATTTTTTATATTTATATAAATATAAAATTTGGAAAATAAACGTATAGACTTTTTATATTTTTTCTGATATCATATGCTAATTAAAATTATACTAAAAATAAAAAATAATACTTAAAAATTTGACAGAAGAATACTTTCGACTTAATTTTACTATATTTAATTATAACTATATTGTGTAAAAATAAGGGGGGTGTAAATCTAAAAAGGAGTGAATATATGCCAAAAGATAAAAAGAAAAATCTTTTAAAAAGAAAGCTTAATTATGCTACAAGAAAGTTAAGCGTGGGTTTAGTTTCAGGTCTTATTGCTATGACTTTTTTATTTTCTTCAGGTGCTGTTAATACTGTTTTTGCAGGCGGAGTAATTAGAAGAGGTAGTAGCGGAGATAAAGAAGCTTCAATATTTTATGCAAATAATGGTTCAAATCCTAATTCGGTTGGAAAGGAAAAATTATCCATAGGAGACATTGCTTCAATAAAGGTTGATTTTCCGGAAAATTATGGTGAAGAAAACAAAAAGATAACGATAACATATAAATTTAACTACCAAGGTAAAATGTACTTTAGCGGGCGACCAAATTTTTGGTTTTCTATGCCTAAGGGGGTAACTGAGCCTGAAAAAATTGTGTTTAAAAATCAACGAGGAGATCAAGAATTTGCTACTTGGGATGATTGGATGACCAATTCTCGTTTTGTAGCAAGTCGTTATCAGAGTGAAGATGATATAAAAAATGATACCGGAAATCCTGATCTTTGGGAAAAATATAATGATAGAACAGGTGAAAAAACATCAAACTTTTTAGGCTCATTCAATTATAATTTTAATCGTGCATTTAAGGATGGTTATGATAATACCGGAAATACTTTAGAATATGCAGAAAAATTATATAATGAAAGTCGTTCTATTTATATAGATTGGGAGCCTTCAGGAAAAAGAGAGCTTAATATAGAAGTAACTACCGAGGTTATTGATCCTTTAAAAACTAAGGAGCTTGCTTTTGGTGCAGGTATTTTTCAGGCATATGGAAATGTGAAATGGGTAAATATGGACTTTGTTCCTACTCCACATGTGAAAAGCTATGCAGAAAGATATGAATTCAAATTACCGGCAAATAAGACTATTGTAAATGATTTGAACAATATAGGAAATGATAAAAAGGAAACTATAAAGAAGCTTTTATATGAGCTTCCTGAAAATCAATCTTTACAGGGTAAATTAAAGGATGGAAAAAATAGTATAGTAGTAGATGATGACGGTACTACTACTATTAATTATGCAGATGGAAGCAAGGATATTATTAGTGGAAATATGCTTGTTGAAAAATTACCTGAAGAAACCAAGGTTGATACACAAAAGCCTGAAGGTACTCTGGTATCTAATGGGAAATATCAATATCGTATAAAGCCTATAGAGGTAGATAATATCAATGATATAACGCAAAACGATAAAACTAATGCTTTGGCAACTTTTTTAGCAATTAATACTATTCATCCACAGATGGATATTAGTAGTTTTTTTAAATGGTTTGTTGAAGCTGATGACCCTTTAAAAGATGGAGTAAAGAATCTTACAAATAAATGGATAGTTATTCTTAATCAAACAGAGGATATAATAAGATTATGTACAGATTATAGAACTGATGAAGCTATTAAAAGAACAACCGTTCTTACTATTCCTAAAGAGCAGCTTTATTATCAAAGAGGAGGAAAGCCTCCTGTTATTTTTGATGCTACAAAAGCGAAGGAAGAAGCTGGAAAACAAGTAGATAAGCTTGATTATTTAACACCAGAAGAGAAAAATAAAGCTAAAGATGATATTAATAAAGCTCCAAATACAAAAGAAGAAATAAAAAAGGCACTTGATAAAGCTATAAAGCAAAATGATGATAAGAAAAAAGAGCTTGATAAGAAAAAGCAAGAAGCTAAAAATGAAATAGATAATAATAAATATCTAAGCGAGGATGAAAAACAAAGACTAAAGGATGAGGTGGATAAGTCTAAAAATCAAGCTGATGTAGATAAACAAAAGGAAGAAGCAAAAAATAAGAATCTTGAAGAGGCAAAGAAAAAGCTTAAAGATGAAATCGAAAACATGGATGGAGTTGATGAGGCTTCAAAAAAACAAAAGCAGGATGAAATAGAGCATTCTTCAAGCTTACAGGATGCTGAAAATAAAAAAGATGAATTTCAAAAAAAGGTAACAGAGGATCAGGCTAAAAATGAGCAAGCTGAGGCTGATAAGCTAAAGGAAGAGTATAAAAGAAGAATTGATGATATTGAAGGCCTTAGTGGTGATGAAAAGAAAAAATTTAAGGATAATATAGCTGAAGCTGACAATAAAAATCAGATGGATAGCATTATTGAGGCTGCAAAGGCGGAAGTAAATAAGAAAAAGGCTAAAGCTGATATTGATTCCTTAGAAAATTTGAATGATAAGCAAAAACAAGATTTTAAAGATAATATTGATGGGCTGATAAGTGATGATGATATAAATAATGAGATTTCAAAGGCAAGAGATCTTGACAGCAAAATGAAAATACTTAAGGAGCTTGAAAAGCTTGCACAAGGTGATGAAGTTAAAAATAGAAAAAATCTCACATCACAGGATAAGCAACAGGCCTTAGAAAAAGCCTTGGAAAATGCTAAAAAGGTAACTCCAAAAAATGGAGATAATGCGAATGATAGCAAGGTTAAGAAGCTTATAGACGAACTTTCCAAGGCTATAGATGAGCTTGCACCTGATAAAACTAAGATTAAGCCTCCTGTTTCAAAAGATGCCTTGGAAAAGGCAATAGAAGAGGCGGAAAAAATAAAATCTAAAGATAAATATCTTAATGCAGATGCCGATAATCAAACAAATACTAAAGAAATCTTTGATAACAAGCTGGAAGAAGCAAAGAAAATAAAAGCTAAGGATCCGGTAAGTCAAGATGAAATTGATAAGGCACTAAGAGAGCTGGAAGAAGCAAAAAACAAGTTGAATGGTAAATTTAAACTTGAAAAAAATGGCGAGCCTGCATGGATATTAGAAGAAGCAAGTTCCGGAACAATAATAACTAAAAAAGAGGATGAAGAAAGTATACTTTCCAAAATAAAAGGAGTTCCTGAAAATTCTTCAATATCCTTTGATCCTATTAGGACTGAAGGTTCAGATACAATAGTAAGGGTACATATTAGCAAAGACGGCTTGAGTAGTACTATAGATATAAAGGTTAAACATGATAATATTAAGCCGGATTTGACCCTGCCTGCCGATACAACCTTGACAACACTCGAGGATACTATAAATTTAACAATAAATGCGGTTGATAATGAAAGCGGTATTTTAAAGATAGATGTTACAGGCTTGCCATATTGGTTAAAATATGATGCTGAAAATAAAAGAATAGTATTAAAAAAGGATAAAAAGGGCACTAATAAAGTTCCTGATTCTCTCAGAGATGAGGGGAAAGGATTAAAAGAAATAACTGTTAAGGCTTATGATAAAGCCGGAAATGTAACAGAAAAGAAATTTAAGCTTGTAATACAGACTCAGGCTGAAAAATATAGTCCTATTAAAAATGATAAAAGCTTAGATTATCTTGTGAATGAAAATATAGGTACAGGAGATACATTCATACATTCTGAAAACCTACCTTCAGGAACTGAGTATTTTTGGACTGAGGGAATTAATCCGAAGATTTATGAAGATAAAGATAAAAATTTTGCTTTTGAACAGTCCGGTAACAAACAAAAGCTTTATTTGAATATAAGATATCCTGATAAAAGTATTGACAAAATAGAATATGAATTTAATATTTTTGAAAATGCACTTGATAAACCTAAGCTTGAAGAAAAGAAAAATGGAGATGTTTATATTAAACCGGCTGACGATGCTACAAGTCTTACTATAGAATACAAGTCAGAAAAGGATAATACTGATAAGATAATTACTTTGACTAAGGATGCAGGAGGTCAGTGGCAGCTTGATGCTACAGACCTTAAAAAAGGTAATAGTGGAGAGATAATTATACCTGATGGTATGACAAAAGATGGAACAACAGTAAGTGTTACAAATAAAAAGGAACAAAGCAAGGATAGTGAAAAAGCAATATTAAAGCTTAATGACGGCAGCAAAAAGGCAAGAGATATAGATGAAATAACTTATATTAATGGCTCTGATGCACCGGGAAGTAAAATTTCAAACGAAGATAAAGCTAAGCTTGAAAAAACTGTACAGGATAAGCTTAAAGCCGGAGAAACAGCCAAATTGGAAAATGGGGCTGAAATTTCAGACGATTCAAAAATTAATGTAGTAGTTACTTACGATGATGGTTCAAAATCTAAAATAAAATTAAAGGTAAAGCAGGATAATGAAGCACCTGTGATTCCTGAAATTAATATTCCTATACTTACAAAAGCTGAAGGATTTACTGATGTAGATGTAGATATTACAGATGCTGTAAGTGGTATTAAAAAAGTAGAGCTTGATAATTTACCTACTTGGCTGGAATTTGATGAGGCCAATAAAAAGATAAAATTAAAACCTGAATACAATTCTAAGCTTCCAAATGATGCGACAAATACTATAATTACTATCAAGGCGGTTGATAATGCCGGTAATGAGAGTACAAAGCAGATAGATATAAAGGTTCAAACTCAGGCTGAAAAATATAGTCCTAAAGCAAAGGATGATTCTGATATCAATAACAAGCTTGTAAATGATTTAACCGGAAATGGTATCACTTATATTGAAAAAACACAGGGAACTCCTGATTTGCCTACAATAGGTACAACATATAAGTGGAAAGATGCAGATAATACTACAAAAGATAGCCTGCCATTAGATGTTGCTTCTGATAATATTAATAAAACTTTAGTTATTACTTATCCTGACAATAGTACGGATGAGCTTGAAATAACATTCCATGTTAAGGAAAAAGCACCATCTGAGCCTGATATTGTGGCACTTAAAAATGGTGATGTAAAAATTACACCACAACAGGAAACTGACAAGTTAAAGCTTACATATACGCCGGAAAATCAAAATGATGAAAAAACTATAGAAATTATAAAAATCGGTGATACTTGGAAAGCTCCTGAAAACTCAGGAATAAAAATAGAAAATGGAAATATAATTATTTCTGATGAGCTAACTAAGGATAATAGTAAGGTAAGTGTAACAGCTACAAAAGGAAATAGTGATGATACTCCAAAGGTAGAAGTTACAACAAGTGCTACAAAACCAAGTAATCCTGCTAAAGAAATATATATAAAGGGTAGTACAGATGTTGGCGGTACATTAAGCAGTGAAGATAGAGATAGAATTATTGAAAGCTTGGAAGAGAATAATAAAAATGGAGCTACACCAAGCATAGATGAAAATACTAAGCTTGAACTAGATAATGAAGGCAATAAAGTAGTCGATATAATGTTGAAATATGATGACGGCTCACAAGATATTATTAAAGCTAAGCTTATATCTGATTCACTTGCTCCTGTTATTACAAAGCCTGAAGACAAAATTGTAACTAAAAAAGAAGGATTTACAGAAATTGATATAAATGTAAATGATGATGGTAGCGGCTTAAAAGATGATGACAGTGCAATTAAAATTGAAGGGCTTCCAAATTGGCTTGAGTATGATAAGGTTAATAAAAAAATCAAATTAAAATCAGGTATAAATGAAATACCTCAGGATGCAACAGCTGTAAGAATTACTATAAAGGCTACTGATAAGCTGGGTAATGAAGCACAGGAATCATTTAATATAAATGTACAAACTCAAGCAGATAAATATGCTCCTGAAAGTAAAAATATTTTGAATGAAAAGCAAAGAGGTGAAAACACAGGCAAGGCTGAGGATAATGTTAAATTACCTGATAATAATAATTTCCCTATAGGTACGAAATTTAACTGGGAAGATAATCATTTATCTACGGATACACCTCTAAGCTTAGATGAATTGGGAGATAATATAATTAAAAGGCTTATTATTACATATCCTGATAATAGTACAGATGAAGTAGATATTAAATTTAAGGTGATTGAAAAAACTCCTTCTAAATTAATACTTGAGGAAAAGAAAAATGGAGATGTCCATATCACAGCCGGAGATGCTGATAAAATAATACTTGATTTTACAAATAATAATGGAGAAAAACAAACTATACTTATTGAAAAGGATATAACAAATAATAAGTGGAAAGCTACGGAAGGTATTGAAGTATCAGATAATGGAGATGTTATTGTTAAAGCTGATTTGCTTAAGAATACTGCTCAAGTTGAGGCTTCAAGCACGAAAGGTAATAGCTTGCCAAGTGAAAAGGTTAAGCATATTATAACTACTACCAAGCCTAAGGATTCATTAAAGGGTATTTATTTAAAGGATAATATAAGTAAAACAAATACTATAAATGAAGAATCTAAAAAGAAAATTTTAGATTCATTGACTGAAGAAAATAAAAATGGCGGTATAGCTACTATTGAAGATACTACAGTTAAGGATGAAAATGGTAATAAAATAGTAGATGTGGTTATAACTTATGATGATGATTCAAAGAATATAATTAAGGTCAAGGTTATAGAAGATACAAGTGCACCAAATATTACAAAGCCTACAGATATTAAGGTAGCTAAGGGTGAAAAATTAGAAAATATAAGTGTAGTTGCTATTGATGATGGAATCGGATTAAAAGATAATGATCCTATAGAGGTTGAAGCTTTACCTGAATGGTTGGAGTTTGATAAGAAAAATAATATAATCAAAGTGAAGCCTGAACATCATAACAGAGTTCCGGATGATGCAAAAACCGAACAAATTGTTATAAAAGCAACAGATAAACTGGGGAACGAAGCAGAGCATATATTTAATTTAACAGTAGTCAGGGCAAAGGATATAATACCAAATTCACCTGTTATAATTGAAGGCAGTGATGAAATAGGAAGTGATATTTCTGACAGTGATAAACAAAAAATCAAGGATAAATTGATAAATGTAGATAATGCAACTATTAGTATAAAGGATGCTGCTAAAATAGAGCAAGGTAAGGACGGAGAGCCTGTTGTAAAGGTGACTGTGGAATATGAAGATGGCTATAAAAAAGAAATAGAGGTGCCTGTAGAGCAGGAAGCAATCAAAAAATATGGTATTAAAGAGCCTGATGAAAAGCTTGTAGTAAATGATATAAATAACTTAAATTCAGACGAAAAAGAAAAAGTAAGAGAAAATGTAGTAAGGGCTAATAAGGATAATATAAAAGAGGATTTTGTAGTAGATATTGCAGAAGATGGAAGTGCAACTGTAAAATTAGCAAAAGATCCTTCCAAGTCTGTAGGTACTATACCGGGAACCAGACTTGTAACGAGTTCTTATGCCGCTAAGATTACACCTCTTATTCCAAAAAAGACAGAGGTTATTATTGCTAATAGATTGACTGAAAATGAAAGAAAGCTTGTTAAGCATAAAGTAATAGAAGCCAATGTCGATATATTCCCTGAGAATACAAATGTGGATGTCATGGGAGATGGAACTACAATAATTACTTATCCTGATAATAGTGTAGATACTATAAAAGGTAGTGATTTAGTTGTAGGACTTAAGTCTAAAAAGAGTATGGCTGATAAAATTACTCCTAGTATTCCGGAAAAAACTGAGGTTTCTAATGTTACTAAGCTGACTGATGAAGAAAAAAATGAAATCAAGAATAAAATTGAAGAAAAAAACACTTTTCCTGATAATACACAAGTAGAAATTACAGGAGATGGAACAGCTAATATTAATTATCCTGACAATTCAACAGATACTATAAAATCAGAAGAGCTTATTATACAAAAGCCGGATGATAATGATAATGATAATGATCAAATAAGTGATGCAAAGAAAAATCCGCCTAAAAAGCCGGATGAAAAAATAAATGTAGTGAATAATAATCACTTAAGTGAGCAAGAAAAAGAAATAATAAAAGAAAAAATTAAGGAATTAAATCCTAATCTTGACGAAAATAAAATCAATGTTGAAGATGACGGTACAACCACGATTGAGCATGATGACGGTTCAGCAAGCACTATTCCCGGTAAAGATTTGATTGATTCTGCAAATAAGTCAACGCCTTCAGATGCTACAGCCCCTTCTATACCTGTAGAAAAAGAAAAGGTAAAGGATAGTTCTAAGTTAAGCGATGAAGAGAAACAAAAAATTAAGGATAAGATACAACAAGAAAATCCTGATAATCAAAATGTTGAGGTTGGAAATGATGGTACAACTAAAATAACAGATGCTGATGGAAAAGTTACGATTATACCTGGAAATGAGCTTGTAGAAGATGATGACAAAGTAAATATACCTCCTACAAAGGCACAAATTACAGATATAGCTTTACCAAATCAGAAAATAAAGGTTGCAGATTCTGATAAATTAAGTGATGAAGAAAAAGAGGAAGTAAAAAAGGCTATTAAGGACTCGAATCCAAATAAGCTTGATAATGCAAAGCTTAAGGTTGAAAATAATGGTACTACAAGTATTGAATTTGAAGACGGTTCTATAAAAACTATTGATAAAGATAGTTTAGTAGAAGAAAAATCAAAAGATCTTGATCCTGCCATTCAAGCCACACCTCCAACAGATGCCGAGCAAAAAGATATTAAAGCTCCGGATAGTATTGAAATAGGTAATATAGGTAAGCTTACTGAAGAAGAAAAGAAGAAGGTAAAGGATAATGTAGAAAAAGCAAATCCTGACAAATTGGATGGTGCAGATATAAAGGTTATCGGAGATGGCAGCGTTATTATAACATTTCCTGATGATTCAGTTACTACAATACCTTCTGAGAAAACTGTAAGAGTATCTAAAAATTCCGGAAGTCCTGCTATAAATTATGTGCCTGAATACCCTCTTGATTTACATAAAAATGAAGTTAAGAAGGTTTTAGATAAGGAAGTAGAAGAACAGAAGGAAAAGCTTGAAAATAGTGATAAATTAGACCAATTTGAAAAAGAAGAAGCTAAGAAAAAATTAATTAAAAGATATGAAGATACTATTAAGGAAATAGATGAAGCAACAGATGATGAAAGTTTAGTTAATGCTGTATTAAAGGGACGTAAATTAATAGAAGATACGGAAAGAGATTCTATTACTATACCAAGCTCAAATTCATCAGGCTTTGGAAATAGTGTTATAGCAAAAAGAATAAATTCTTCAAAACCTGAAAATGATAATAAGTCTAATTTTGAGCAAATAAGACAAAGGGCTATAGATGAATTACTCAAAAAGGCATCAGAAAGGAAAGAGGCTATAGAAAACAATCCATCTATTGATAAATCTAATAAGGATATTATGAGAATATCTCTAAGTTCAAGAAAATTGAGATATAAATCAGAATTAGAGGAAGCAAAGGATGAGCTTGAAATTAAAAATATTTTGGAAAAAGCTTTAAAGAGCTTTGATGATATTGTTGAAGTTAACAGTAATATAACTGAACAAAAGTCAGAAAATAAAAAGCTTAAAGATATTAAAAATATACACAAGATTCCAAAAACCTCAGATACTGATGATAGTGCAAAATTAGCCACAGGACTTTTATTTAGTCTTGGAGCTGCATTTGCTTTAGCTAAAAAGAGAAAAAAAGAAGAGAATATATAATTGATATTTGACAGTCTAAAAAGTCTTTCTAAAAAGAAAGACTTTTTAGCTATTATTGTTTAAGCTTTTAATGATATAAAAATTTCGGATTATTTTTTAATATTATTGAATGCTTATATTCTTTGTGTTATAATGTTAAATCGACTACTATTTAAATAAGGGAGAAAAATAATGAGTTATACAGTAGAAAATATTGAAAAAAGTATAATTAGTTTTACTATAACAGTACCTGCAAAAGATTTTGAAAAAGAAGTGATAAAAGCATTTAATAAAAATAAATCAAAATATAGTGTTCCGGGATTTAGAAAAGGAAAAGCAACCATGCAAATGGTAGAAAAACATTATGGGTATGGAGTGTTTTTAGAGGATGCAGTTGATTTTGCTATAGATGCAACATATCCTGAAGTTGCTAAGGAATCAGGACTTGAAATTGTTTCAAGACCTGAAATAAGTATTGATCATATTAGTAAGGGAGAAGATTTTGTATACAAAGCTAAGGTTGCTATTAAGCCTGAGCTTGAGCTTGGACAATATAAAGGTATTGAAGTTTCAAAGTCATCAACTGAAGTTACTGATGAGGATATAGCTAATGAATTGAAAAATGAACAAGAGCGTAATTCAAGACTTGTTTCAGTTGATAGAGCTGTTGAGGATGGAGATCATTTAGTTATTAATTTTGATGGTAGTGTTGACGGAAATCATTTTGAAGGTGGAAAGGGTGAGGATTATCCACTCGTTATAGGTTCACATTCATTTATAGAAGGATTTGAAGAAAAATTGATTGGTCATAAGCTTGAAGAAAATTTTGATATAGATGTTACTTTTCCTGAAAAATATCATGCAAAGGACTTAGCCGGAAAGGCAGCTATATTTAATGTTACTATAAAAGATATAAAGAAAAAGGAATTACCTGAGCTTGATGATGAATTTGCAAGTGAAGTAAGTGAGTTTGATACTTTAGAAGAATATAAAAAAGATTTGGCAAATAAATTAAAAATCAAAAAAGAGTCTGAAGCAAAAATTAAAGACGAAAATATAGTAATTGAAAAAGTTGTAGAAAATGCAACACTTGATATACCAAAGCCTATGCTTGATACTCAAATTGATAATATGATAAATGATTATGCAAGAAGAATGCAGGCACAGGGATTAGCTCTTGATCAATATATGCAATATACAGGACTTACTATGGATAACTTAAGAGAGCAGATGAAAGAAAATGCACAAAAGAGCATTAAAACCAGATTAACTCTTGAAAAAGTTGTAAAATTAGAAAATATTGAAGCTACAGATGAAGATATAGAAAAAGAGTTTTCTAAGATTGCCACTCAGTATAAAATGGAATTAGATAAGGTTAAAGAGATGTTCCCTAAGGAACAGCTTGAACATATGGCTATGGATATAAAAGTTCAAAAGGCTGCAGAGTTTTTGGTAAATAATGCAAAATTTATTTAAAAATTATTATATAATGATATAATATAAAAATAGCATAATCTTGTCCATAGGCAAGCTTATGCTATTATTACTAAGAGTAAAGTGTTAAAATTTAAGGAGAAAAATATGAGTTTAGTACCTACAGTCATAGAACAAAGCTCTAGGGGTGAAAGAGCCTTTGATATATATTCAAGACTTCTAAAAGATAGGATTATATTTTTACATGAAGAGGTTAATGATGTAACAGCAAGTCTTGTTGTTGCTCAAATTTTATTCTTGGAATCTGAAGATCCTACTAAGGATATAAATTTATATATAAATTCACCCGGTGGAAGTGTTGTAGCCGGTATGGCAATCTATGATACTATGCAATATGTAAAGTGTGATGTATCTACCATATGTATGGGAATGGCTGCCAGTATGGGTGCATTTTTGTTAGCAGGTGGAGCTAAAGGAAAAAGATATGCCTTGCCAAATGCAGAAATTATGATACATCAACCATCAGGAGGAGCAAGCGGTCAAGCCAGTGATATAAAAATAGTGGCTGAGCAGATATTAAAAACTAAAGAAAAGTTAAATTCTATATTGGCTAAAAATACAGGTAGAGATATAAAAGAAATAGAAATTGATACTGAAAGAGATAATTATATGACTGCTGACGAAGCTTTGAAATATGGAATAATTGATAAGGTTATAGAACATCATTAGGAGGAACAGGTGGCAACTAAGGATAAAACTAAAAGTATACATTGTTCATTTTGTGGTAAGGATGAAGCTCATGTACATAAATTGATATCAGGACCTGATGGAGTATATATATGTGATGAGTGTGTGCAGGTTTGTACAGAAATACTTGAAGATGAAATTAATGAAAATACAGAAGAAAAATATGAAGAAATTAATTTATTGAAGCCTAAAGAAATAAAAAAATTTCTTGATGATTATGTTATAGGTCAAGATGAAGCTAAAAAAATACTTAGTGTTGCCGTATATAATCATTATAAAAGAATTCTATCTAAAAAGGATAGTGATATAGAAATACAAAAATCTAATATTTTAATGTTAGGACCTACAGGCTCAGGAAAAACTTATTTAGCTCAGACACTTGCAAAAATACTTAATGTTCCTTTTGCTATAGCAGATGCTACCTCATTGACTGAAGCAGGTTATGTAGGAGAGGATGTAGAAAATATTCTATTGAAGCTTATACAAGTAGCTGATTATGATATCAAAAAAGCTGAATATGGAATTATTTATATAGATGAGATTGATAAAATAAGTAAAAAATCTGAAAATGTAAGTATTACAAGGGATGTTAGCGGTGAGGGAGTACAACAGGCACTTTTAAAAATCTTAGAAGGTACAATTGCAAATGTTCCTCCACAAGGTGGAAGAAAGCATCCGCAGCAGGAATTGATAAAAATAGATACTACTAATATATTATTTATTTGCGGTGGAGCTTTTGACGGTCTTGAAAAAATTATCGAAAATAGAATCAGTTCAAGAAATATAGGGTTTAATTCTGATATAGTAAATAAAAATAATGATGATGTAGCTCAGCTATTTAAAATGGTATTACCGAAGGATATAACAAAATTTGGTTTGATACCTGAATTTATAGGACGACTTCCTGTGCAGGTTTCTTTAGATAGTCTGGATGAAAAGGCTTTAATTTCTATATTAACAGAGCCTAAAAATGCTTTGATAAAGCAATATAGAAAATTGCTTGAGTTGGATGAGGTTTATCTTGAATTTACAGATGAAGCTATAAAAGAGGTTGCTAAAAAAGCATTGGAGCAAAAAACCGGTGCGAGAGGACTTAGGAGTATTTTAGAAAAAATAATGACAAATATAATGTATGAGGTTCCTTCAAATGATAATATAAGTGCTTGTAAGATAGATATAGAAACCTTAAATAGCGGTAAATATGAACTAATATATAGGGATAAGAGTTCTGAGATAAAAAGCTTTAAATAAATTATATTGAGGTTGATATGGAAAATGATAAATTTATTAATGTTATAACTGTAGTTCTTAGAGGTCTGGTTGTCCTGCCTAATACGGTACAGCATTTTGATATTTCAAGACCTAAATCAATAAAAGCTGTAGAAAAAGCTATGCTGGACGATGAAAAGATTTTTTTTGTTACACAGGTTGATAGTTCTGTTATTGAGCCTAATATAGATGATTTATATAAATATGGGACTTATTGTAGAATAAAGCAGGTAGTTAGAACCGGTAATAATCAAAATATACGAATAATTGTAGAGGGTATAGAAAAATACGAGCTTATTGAAATTATTAAAGATGATGATTATTTTTTGAGCATAGTAAAAAGCTTACAGGATAATTTTGATTATGAGAATGAAAAAGCTGATGAAGCTAAAAGAGAAGCAATGCTTAGAGTTGTAAGGGAATTAGCTACGGATTATCTATCTAAATTCAAGGAATTGAGTGTTGAGAAATTAAAGGCACTACAATTTATAGATGATTTGGACGAGCTTTTATTAAAATTATCAAATGATTATATTTTTGATTATAAAATAAAGCAAAAAATTTTAGAAAGTAATAAAACAGAAGAAGTATATAATTTACTTGTCTCATATATACTAAAGGAAAATCAAGTAATAAGTATAAAGCAGGATTTTCAAAATCAATTAAGAGAGCAAATAGATAAAAATCAAAAAGAGTATGTATTAAGAGAACAATTAAAATTAATACAGGAAGAGTTGGGTGATAATTCTCCGGAATCTGAAGCACAATATTTTGAAAAAAAATTGGAAAAGTTAAATATTTCCAAAGAATATAAGGAAAAAATAACAAAAGAGATTTCAAGATTGAAATCAATGTCAAATTATTCACCTGAAATTAATATATTAAGAAATTATCTTGAGATATTTTTCGATATACCTTGGAATAAAAAAACTAAAGATAATGTTGATATTAAAAATGCTGCTAAAATTTTGGATAAGGAGCATTATGGACTTGAGAAGGTCAAAGAAAGAATTATAGATTATTTAGCAGTTAAAATTTTAAATCCTAATGGGCATAGTCCTATTTTATGCTTAGTAGGACCTCCGGGAACAGGCAAAACAAGTATAGCAAGAAGTGTTGCCAATGCATTGAATAAAAAATATATAAGAATAAGCTTGGGCGGAGTAAGAGATGAGGCTGAGATAAGAGGACATAGAAGAACTTATATAGGCGCTATGCCCGGAAGATTGGTAGAAGGTCTTAGGCAGGCAAAGGTAAATAATCCTCTTATGTTACTTGATGAAATAGATAAAGTAAGTAATGATTATAAGGGAGATACTTCTTCAGCCTTGCTGGAGGTCTTGGATCCTGCACAAAACAATAGCTTTAGAGATAATTTTGTTGAAATTCCAATAGACTTATCTAAGGTTTTATTTATAGCAACAGCTAATAATATATCAGCTATACCTAGACCTTTATTAGATAGAATGGAGCTTATAGAAATAAGCTCATATACTGAAAATGAAAAATATCATATTGCAAAGGATTATTTAATAAAAAAACAAATTATAGAAAATGGTTTAACTTTAGACAAGCTTAGTATTAATGATGAAGCATTAAAAAGGATTATACATAATTATACAAAAGAGGCAGGAGTGCGTAATCTTGAAAGGGAGATAGCACAGCTTTTTAGAAAATGTGCAAGAAAGGTCTTAGAAGGTAGAAAAACTAAGATAAGTATCAATGAAAAAAATCTTGAAAAGTTTTTAGGTAAAGAAAAGGTTAGCTTTGAGCTTGCAAATGAAGCTGATGAAGTTGGAATTGTTAGAGGCTTAGCTTGGACTAGTGTAGGTGGGGATACATTACAAATAGAGGTTAATATCATCAAAGGTAGCGGCAAATTGGTACTTACAGGTCAAATGGGAGATGTTATGAAAGAATCGGCAAGTATAGCTTATACCTGTGTAAAGGCTTTATCCGATTTATATAATATAGATGCAAATATATATTCTGAAAAGGATGTACATTTGCATATACCGGCAGGAGCTGTTCCAAAGGATGGACCTAGTGCGGGAATTACTATGGCTACTGCAATATTATCAGCTTTTACAAATATAAAAGTTAAAAAGGATGTTGCTATGACAGGTGAAATTACTTTAAGAGGAAGAGTTTTACCTATCGGAGGTTTAAAGGAAAAATTATTAGCGGCTAAAATGGCTAATATGAAAATGGTTATAGTACCAAGCAAAAATAAAGCTGATATAGAAGAAATTTCTGAGGAAATATTAAAATCCTTAGAAATAGTATATGTTGATAGAATTGAACAAGTGCTTGATATAGCTTTAGTTAAGGAAAAAATATGATTATAAAGGAAGCAATTTTAGAAAAGGTTTGTGGGGTTACAAGTGTTTTACCACAAAATGATTTGCCGGAAATAGCTTTTGCCGGAAAATCAAATGTAGGAAAATCAAGTCTTATAAATACTTTATTAAATAGAAGATCATTAGCTAGAACTTCAAGCTCTCCTGGAAAAACTCAAACCATTAATTTTTATAGAATAAATAAAGAGCTATATTATGTTGATTTACCGGGCTATGGTTATGCAAGAGTTAGCGAAGAATTGAAGGCTAAATGGGGAAAGATGATAGAAAATTATCTTAAATATTCTAAACAATTAAAAGCTATTTTTTTACTTTTAGATATAAGACACAAGCCCTCAGAAAATGATAAAATCATGTACTCGTGGATAAAATCACAGGGCTTTGATCCTATAATTATAGCTACCAAGTTGGATAAAATAAAACACTCAGAAATTAATAAAAATATAGAATTAATTAAAAATACTCTTAATGATGATAATGATATTAAGATTTTTCCATTTTCAAGTTTAAAAAAAATTGGTAAAGATGATATTATAAAGAAAATAGAAGAAATAATTTATTAATATAATAAAAATAAAAGGGCATGAACTATCGGAATATAAGCTTGTGGACTTTGTGTAAGACGTTTTGATTTTTAGAAATAAAATGATAAATGCAGTAAAGGTTGAAGCAAGAAGCACCTATGCTTTAGCATAGCGTGTAGTTCACAAGGAGATTTCTATGGAACAAATGAATTTATTTACATCATTTTCATCATATAATAACTTTAACAAGCCACTTGCTACAAGATTAAGACCTCAAAGCTTAGATGAATTTATAGGTCAAAAACATTTATTGGGTAATGGAAAAGTATTAAGACAAATGATAGAAAGTGATAATATAGGCTCTATGATATTTTGGGGGCCTCCCGGGGTGGGGAAAACTACACTGGCAGGTATTATTGCAAATATGAGTAAGTCAATATATATAGAATTATCGGCTGTTTTACAAGGCATTAAGGAAATAAAGCAAATTATGCAGGATGCAGAAGAAAATAGGCTTTTAGGTAAAAAAACAATTATTTTTATAGATGAAATACATAGATTTAATAAAGCACAGCAGGATGCCTTTTTACCTTATGTTGAAAGAGGAAGTATAATTCTTATAGGAGCTACCACAGAGAATCCAAGCTTTGAAATTAATCAGGCATTAATTTCAAGGATGAAGGTATTTGTATTAAAAGCATTGGAAAAGGAAGATATTATATTATTATTAAAAAAAAGCTTATCAGATCATAGAGCATTTCCGGATAAGAAAATACATATTGATGATGATACCTTGGAAGCTTTATCATTATATTCTAATGGAGATGCAAGAATTGCTTTGAATACCTTGGAGCTTGCTATCAATAATATTGATACTAGGGAGAATAGTATTGATATCTATTTGGATAAAAAAATCTTTTTGGATTTATTGGATAAAAAAATCTTTTTTTATGATAAATCAGCACAAGAGCATTATAATTTAATTTCAGCTTTACATAAATCAATGAGAAATTCCGATCCTGATGCTTGTATATATTGGTTGAGTCGTATGCTTGAATCAGGAGAAAATCCTTTGTATATTGCAAGGCGTATTATACAATTTGCCAGTGAAGATATAGGCTTGGCAGATAATAAGGCTCTAAGCTTAGCTATAGATGCTTATAATGCTTGTCATTATTTAGGGATGCCTGATTGTGATCTTGCACTTAGTCAAGCAGTTATATATATGGCATTAGCACCAAAATCGAACTCTGTATATCTTGCCAGATTGAAGGCTAAGGAGGATGTGAAATATACTTATAATGAGCCTGTACCCTTACATCTTAGAAATGCCAAAACACCTTTGATGCAAGAATTGGGTTATTCAAAAGGATATAAATATGCACATGAGTATAAAGAACATATAAGTGATATGCAATGCTTGCCTGATAATTTAAAAGACAAGGTATATTATGTAGCTACAGAGCTTGGAGAAGAAAAAGAATTTAAAGAAAGATTAGAAAAAATAAAATTTATAAAATTTAAAAATTGCAAATAAGATTATATTTTTTATATTAGTAATAATAAAATAATATCAATAAATATGATATTATATAAAAAGATAATTTTAATATAATGAGCTGATTTAGAAAATGTTTCTGAATTGGCTTTTTATAATAATAAACTTTCTTTTAGGAGTGAAAAATGACAAAAGAAGATATTTTTAAAATAGTAAAAGAAGAAGATGTTGAATTTATACGTTTACAATTTACAGATATGTTTGGAATATTAAAAAATATAGCAATTACTGTAAGTCAATTAGAAAAGGCTTTAGATAATAGATTTATGTTTGACGGTTCAAGTGTAGAGGGATTTGTAAATATAGAGGATTCAGATATGTATTTGCATCCTGATTTAAATACTTTTAAAATTTTCCCTTGGAGACCACAGACCGGTAAGGTTGCAAGATTCATATGCGATGTTTATAGACCTGATGGAGAGGCTTTTGAAGGTTCACCAAGAAGTATTTTAAAAAAAGCTATAAAAGAGGCGAAAGATATGGGCTACCAATTTTATGTAGGTAGTGAATTGGAATTTATTTTATTTTCAGGTAATGAGGATGGGAATTGGAGTCTTGAGTGTAGCGATGATGCTTCATATTTTGATGTAGGCCCATTGGATGCAGCTGAAAATGTAAGAAGAGATATAGTATTAAATTTAGAAGATATGGATTATGAAATACGTAATTCTCATCATGAAATAGCAAAGGCACAGCATGAAATAGATTTTGCATATAAAAGTGCTTTGGATGTTGCAGATATTATAATGACAGCTAAGCTTGCAATAAAAACAATATCTAAAAGACATGGTCTTTATGCTTCATTTATGCCAAAGCCCATAGAAAATATAAATGGTAACGGTTTGCATTTAAATTTAGAATTAAGAGATAATAATGGGAATAATATATTTGTAGACGAAAATGAAAAAAATGGTCTTAGTAAATATGCATATAATTTTGTTGCAGGTATATTAAAATATGTTAAAGAAATGTGTCTTATTACCAATCCTTTGGTGAATTCATATAAAAGATTGGTTCCGGGCTTTGATGCCCCTGTATATGTAAGCTGGAGCTTGAAAAGTAATAGGACTACGTTAATTAGGATACCAAGTCATAAGGGATTGGATACACAGATAGAATTCAGATGTCCTGATACTGCTGCAAATCCATATTTTGTATTGGCTTCATGTTTACAGGCAGGCTTGAGAGGAATAAAAGAAAATCTTATTCCTGATGAGGCTATAAACGAAAATTTATTTTTATTAAATGAAAAAGAAATATTAAGTAAGAATATAGAAAGCTTGCCAAGACATTTGGGTGAAGCTATAGAAGCATTTGAAAATAGTGAATTTATGGTGGATGTTTTAGGTAAGCATAGTTTTAA
>CAMQCZ010000007.1 GCA_946999385.1 uncultured Lachnoanaerobaculum sp. | reverse complement strand
TAAATGTCCCTATGATAGGTGAATTAAGTATAAAAAGGTATAGTTTTGCTATTTTGCTGGGAATAATAAGTCCATTATCTATATTTTCAGGAGAAATATAGATAATTTTGTTAAATAGCTTTGAATCTATATTATAAGACATAGTAACAAGTGAGCAGGAAATATTGCTTGTTATGATGTCTGTTTTTTTGCCTATAATATTTTTAATAAAATCATTGATAAGCTGAGCAAATAGGTAATTTGTATAAGTTATATTAGGTTTATCAGAAAAACCACAACCGAGTAAGTCTATGCTATATACTGTATGATTTTTTGATAGAAAATCAATTATTTTTTTCCATTCAAGGGATGATGAATAAGGATTTAAATCGTGAATAAGCAAAATGGGTTTACCACTACCTATTTTATTATATTTTATATCTCCTAATCTCCAATTATAGCTGAGCTTTGGAATTTGGGATGAATTTTTATTTTTTAAAGCATTATATTTTATTAATTTATTAATTACAGCTATGGATAACAAGCTTGTTGCTAATAAGCTTGAAAATGTAAAAAGCTTTTGCCTGAAAGTCATATAATTACCTCTTATTAGAACTAAATTAAAGTTATTATAGTAGTTTAGCATAATAAGGGTCTTAATTCAATATGCTAAGATTTTAAATAAGCTTTAAGAGGAGATAAGCTAAATATTAAGCTTATATATTTCTTGGCTTTTGTTGATTGTGATATTGCTTTATGATAAAATTATATATAAAAACTTATTAAAAGATTTAGGAATATATTTATAAAAATAAATTAAGATTTTATAATGAATGGTGGATATATGGGTTTGCTAGATGATAAGGTAGATGGTGAAAATGTAGAGTGGAAGAAGTTAGGGGAAGTGTGTGAGATTAAAATGGGAAGAGTTATTTCGAAAAAATATTTAGAAGAAAATAAGGGCATTTATCCAGTTTATTCATCGCAAACAAGAAATAATGGTGAAATAGGAAAAATAGATACTTACGATTTTGATGGAGAATATGCAACATGGACCACAGATGGAGCTTATGCTGGAACTGTTTTTTACAGGAATGGAAAATTTTCGATAACTAATATTTGTGGAATTATAACGCCTAAAAATAATAAAAATCTTTTAGTCAAATTTATTGTTTATTGGTTACAAATTGAATCAATAAAACATGTTAAAGGAGGCTCTGGAAATCCTAAGTTGATGAGCAATGTAATTCAAAATATTCCTATCCCTATCCCTTCGATAAAAATCCAAGAAAATATTGTAGATATACTTGACAAATTCACTTTATTGATACAGGAGTTACAACAGGAGTTACAACTTCGCATTAAACAATATGAGTATTATAGAGATATGCTATTAAGTGAGGAGTATTTGACTAAAAAGGCAAGAGAGCTGTGCTTTGATAATTTTGTGGTTAGGGAAGTAAGACTTGGGGAAATAGCTGATTATGGTAAAGAAAAAATTTCAGCTAGTTATTTAAATGAAGATAATTATGTTAGTGTAGATAATTTGGTACAAAACAAAGGTGGAAAAATTAAATCAAATTATTTTCCTATAGATGGAAAATTTAATAAATTTTATAAAGGTGATATTTTAATTGGAAATATACGTCCATATCTAAAAAAAATATGGTTATCTGATGTAGAAGGTGGCTGTAATAATGATGTTTTAGTTATACAAATAAAAAAAGAATTGGTTTGTAAATTATTATCAAAATACTTATTTTATATATTATCTAGTGATAATTTTTTTTATTATAATGATTTATATTCTAATGGAGCAAAAATGCCAAGGGGAAACAAAGAAAAAATATTAGATTTCAAAATCTTCCTCCCACCTCTTCTACTACAAGAAAAAATTGTGGAAATACTTGATAAATTTCAAGCATTAGTAGAGGATGCAAGGGGAGCCTTACCTGCCGAGATAGAGGCAAGGCAAAAAGAATATGAATATTATAGAGAAAAGCTCTTGACATTTAGCGGATTATGTGCACCGAACATTAACCGAACATTAACCGAACATTACATTGTTCTAATTAAACAAGCAGCCGACAAGGTCGGCGTTGATATAAGCGAATTGTTTAATGAGAAGCTTGAATATAGAAAATTAGAAAAATTATCAAGAATTTATGATGGTATTCATCAAACTCCTAAATATAAAAATTCTGGAGTTCCATTTATAAGTGTTGAAAATATAAAGAATATTTATTCCACTAATAAATTTATAACAAAAGAAGCTTTTGAAAACTATAAAAATAAAGCTCAAAAAAATGATTTATTTATGACGAGAATTGGTAATATAGGTACTTGTGCTATAGTAGAAGATAATAGAGATTTGGCATATTATGTAACTTTAGCTTTGATAAAACCAAATGTAGAATTAGTTAATACTAAATATTTAAAATTTTTTATTGAAAGTAGTAAAGGTAAAAAAGAGTTAAATAAATGGATTTTACATAATGCTACACCAATAAAGATTAATTTAAGTGATATTGGAAAAATTGATATCCCCCTTCCTCCACTCTCAGTTCAAAACCATGTCGCCTCTACTCTCGATAAATTTGATACCTTGGTAAATGATATAAAGGTAGGTATACCTGCCGAGATAGAATTAATACAAAAGAAATATGAATATTACCGTGAAAAATTGTTAAGCTTTAATAAATAAAATTATGATATTCCACGTAAAACTTAATTGTGCTATAATAACAAAAAAAGAAATAGGAGCAAATATGGGGAAAATAATTGCTATTTCTAATCAAAAGGGTGGAGTAGGAAAAACAACTACTGCCATTAATCTGGCGGCGGCTCTTGCAAAATTTGGAAAAAGAGTAATGGCTATTGATTTTGATCCACAGGGTAATCTTTCAAGTAGCTTCGGAATAGATAAAAATAATATACAAAATACTATTTATGAGCTGATTATGGGAACCCTGAGTATGGATAAGGTTATTGTAAAAACAAAATATAAAAATTTATCTTTAATACCAAGTAATATCAATTTATCCGGTGCAGAAATAGAATTGCTAAATTTTGCAGAAAGAGAAGGTGTATTAAAAGAACATATAAAAGATGAAAAGGATAAGTACGATTTTATAATAATAGATTGTCCTCCATCACTTAGCTTATTGACAATCAATGCCTTAGCTTGTGCCGACAGTGTATTGATACCTTTACAATGTGAGTATTATGCACTTGAAGGGCTTAGTCAGATGTTGAAAACTATATCAATGATAAAAGAAAAAATAAATATAAATTTATCTATACAGGGAATAGTTTTTACAATGTATGATACCAGAAATAATTTAAGTACACAGGTTGTTGAGGATGTAAAAGCCGTCATTAAAGAAAAAATATATAAAACCTTGATTCCTAGAAATGTACGACTTGCAGAAGCTCCAAGCTTCGGTATGCCTATTATTGAATATGATATAAAAAGCTTGGGAGCAATAAAATATATGGAATTGGCAAAAGAAATATTAAAGGATAAAAATAGATGAAAAAGGGTGGATTAGGAAAAGGCGTAGGTGCCTTATTGGGAAATATTGAAAATGTTGCTATAAATAAAAATGAAGAACAAAAAGAGGAAAAGCTTCAGGAAAATTTTATTAATATAGCTCTAATAGAAGCAAATAAGGAACAGCCTAGAAAAAATTTTAAAAAAGAAGAAATGGATGAATTGATAAATTCTATAAAGGAATATGGAATTATTCAGCCTATATTATTGAAAAGGATAGGAAAAAAATATGAAATAGTAGCAGGAGAACGTAGATGGAGGGCGGCTAAGGCACTCGGACTCAAGAAAATTCCGGCTATTATTAAAGAGTATGACGACAGGCTGGCAAATGAAATTTCACTTATTGAAAATATACAAAGAGAAAATTTAAATCCGATAGAGGAAGCTCTGGCTTATAAAAGCCTTATTGATGAATATGATTTGACACAGGATGAATTGGCAAAAAAAATAGCTAAAAATAGAACAACTGTAACAAATGCTTTGAGATTGCTAAGGCTTAGTGAAGCTATACAAAAGCTTATAATTGAAGATAAAATCAGTCAGGGACATGCAAGAGCCCTGCTTGCAATAGAAGATGAGGAATTGCAAAATAAGCTTGCGATGGATATAGTAAAAAATGAATTGAGTGTTAGAGAGCTTGAGCGATTGATTAAGAACTTAAATAAAAAACCGGGAAAAAAGAGAGAAAAAGTTAGTGATGAGCTGGATATTTTTTATGAGGAATATGAGGAAAAAATCAGACAGCTTTTGGGTACACAGGTTCATATAAATCGTAAGGACAGAACAAAGGGAAAAATAGAAATAGAGTATTATTCAAATGAAGAGTTTGAAAGAATATTAGAAATTTTTAATTTGCTAAGATAGTTGGTGTTGTGATGAATAATTTGAATATAATATTAATTATAATTAATATAGTATTGGTTTTACTTGTGATTTATGGATTTTTTAAATATCGTTCATTATTTAGAGCATATGATACATTTATGCGAGGAAGAACGGCACAGAGCTTGGAGCAAACGATGCTTGATCTTGTAAATGATATAAAGGATTTGAAGCTTGAGGATAGAGATAATAAAGAAGCAATAAGAAAGTTAAATTCAAATCAAAGAGCTGCATTTCAAAAAATCGGTGTTGTAAAATATAATGCCTTTAAGGGTATGGGTGGAAATTTAAGTTTTGCTCTGGCTATTTTAGACTATACAAATTCAGGTTATGTTTTTAATTCCGTTCATTCTAGAGAGGGCTGTTTTAATTATATAAAATTGGTTGATAGAGGGCAGACGGAGGTTTTACTCGGAAGTGAGGAGAAGGAAGCCTTGGAGCAGGCTCTTGGATATGTGAATAGAAAGTTAAATTAAAAAACAAGTTACTTATATATAGTAAACAACTAAAAATTAAATCATATAGGAATGGAAAAATATATAAGACTGACGTAGCCGATATGCAAGAAGATAAATAGAGCAAAAATAGTCAAATCTGTAATTAGCTCAAAAAATGCAGTAGATTTATCGAGGATGATTGAAGATGTGGTAAAAGAACCTTTAAATAAAAAATAAGATAAAAAAACGATATGGATATAAGCTACCCCATAAAGTTGTACCTAATGAATAAGCCTGTTTGGTTTTAACTCGCTTAGTAGATACAATTTTATGGGGTCTATTTATTTTCACTTATCTTTTTATTATATTTTATTAATTCTTTTATATATTTCAGGTCCGACAATAGAGGCAATGATAATTTTTATGATTTCACCCGGTATAAATGGTATTACACATAGTGAAAGAGCTTTGACAAAGTCTATGCCTTCTTTTTTAAATGTAAACCATAGAGTTCCACATAAAAGGCAGATGATTATGGAAATAAGCATGCCAATAATATGCAAAAATCTATTTTTAGGAAATTTATGGAAAATATTTGAACAGATAAAAGCGATTATGAGATAGGTAATCAAGTAACCGCCTGTAGGTCCAAGTATAATTCCAAGACCTGATTTGTATCCTGCAAAAACAGGTATACCTATGCTTCCAAGCAAGAGATATAATAAAATTGAAATTGTTGCCTTGAGTGGTGATAATACATAGGCACAAAAATATACAATCAAAATGGCAAGGCTTATGGGAATTGGTGTAAATGGCAGTGGAAGTGATAAAGGTGCCAAAATACACATTATTGCCGCCATAAGTGCAATGAGTATCATACTTTTAGTATCAAATAAATTATTATTTTTCATATTAAACTCCTATCCTAATTAATATCAAGTATAATATAATATATTTTTTAGATTGTCAACCTATAATAAAAAAATGGTTAACAATATAGGCGAAAAATAATGCTTCATAGGAAGCATTAAATATAAGTATATTATTTTTTTTCAAGGATTTCTTTGAGCGTGTGCCATGATAGGACGGCACATTTTACTCTTGCAGGCATATGTGATATATCCTTTAGTATACCTGCTTCATCTAATAGCTCTATCTCTTCCTCGCTTGCTTTATTTTGAATCATTCTAAAAAAGATATCACAAAGCTTGAGTGCTTCTTCCTTTGTTTTTCCAATAACTAAATCAAGCATCATATCTACAGAGGCTTGAGAAATGGCACAACCGCTTCCTTCAAAGCTTCCATCAATTATTTTATTATCTTTAAGCTCTAAATTTAAAATTATATCATCTCCACAATTAGGATTAATACCTTCAAGGCTAAATGTAGCAGTAGGTAATTTTCTTTTATACATAGGACGTATATTATGTTCAGTTAAGATTTCATTATAAAAAGTATTATTTGCCATATCCCATCACCTCTCTAATTGTTTTTAAAATCTTACAAAAATAAAGAATTTCATCCTTTGTATTATAAAAAGCAAAGGATGCTCTGGCTGTGCTTAGAAAGCCAAGATGATTTAATAATGGCTGTGCACAGTGATGACCTGCTCTTATAGCAATATTATTTGAATTTAAAATTTCAGCAATATCATGAGGGTGGACATCATCAATAGTAAAGCTTAATATACCATGGTGCTTTGTGTAGTCCTTTGAACCTATGATATGTATATGCTTATCAGCTTCCAATTCATCAAGGGCTAATTTTGTTAAATATTCTTCTCTTTTTTTTATGGTATCAAATCCGATAGAATTTATAAAATCTATTGCCGTAGCAAGACCTATCGCACCTGAAACATTTACAGTTCCTGCCTCAAATTTGTGTGGAACACTTGCATAGCTTGTGGAGTCGAGCCTTACACTTTCAATCATTTCTCCACCAAATAAGAAAGGTGGCATTTTGTCGAGCAAAGCGTATTTACCATATAAAACGCCTATTCCCATAGGAGCAAACATTTTATGACCTGAAAATGCTAAGAAATCAACATCTAAATCACGAACATCTATTTTTATATGAGGAATGCTTTGTGCGGCATCTAAAACTACTATGCTTCCAAAGGAATGAGCTAAGCGAGTAAATTCTTTTATATCATTTTCTCTTCCTATAACATTTGAAATATGTGTTATTGCAAATATTTTTGTTTTATCTGAAAGATATGAGTTTAAGGTATTTATATCAATAGAGCCGTCTTTATTACAAGGCAGGTATTTGATTGTTGCACCGGTTTTTTTTGCTAAATTTTGCCAAGGAAGAAAATTACTGTGATGCTCACATATACTTACTAAAATTTCAGAGTCCTTATCAATAAAATTTAAGCCGTAGGTATAAGCTACTAAATTTAAGCTTTCACTTGCATTTCTTGTAAATATAATATTTTCCGCCTGTGGTGAATTGATAAATTCTGCCACCTTGCTTCTTGCGGCTTCATAAGCATTTGTAGCATCTACACTTAAATCATATAAGCCTCTAAAGGGATTTGAATTTATATTTTTGTAATAATTATCAATAGCTTCCAATACACAAGCAGGCTTTTGAGATGTTGCAGCATTATCAAGATATATCGTGCTATTATTATTTAGAATAGGAAAAAGCTTTCTTAAGTTTTGTTCCTCTTTATCAAAAGTCAGTTTATTCATGGCTTCCCCCTAAAAAATTACGTATTTTGGATATTGTTTTTTCATCCTTGATTTTTTGACAAAGCTCTTCAACTCTTGCTTTGGCTATTATTTTATAAATTTTCTTTTCTTCTATTCCTCTTGATTGCATATAGAAAAGTATCTCTTCATCCAGCTTTCCTATACTGGCTCCATGAGCTCCTTCTACATCTTCTTCCGAGCAAAGTATTATAGGAATACTTTTATTTATTACATCATCATCAATCAAGAGTACGGCTTCATTTTCCTTACCTGAAGCATTTACGGCACCTTTTTTAATATCTATAGTTCCTCTAAATGTTTTTTTGGCTCTATCACGCAGTATACCCTTTATATCTAAATAGCTCCTGGTTTTTATACCTCTATGATTGATGATATAATTTATATCAAGCTCATTATCATTATCTACCAAATATAGCATATCATTTTCAAATGAAGCTTTGTATTTATCCAAATCTATTAAAAAGCTGTCAAAGGAACGCCTTGAGCTTAAAATAAGCTTTGTTAATTTCAGGCTTGCACCTTCTTCCTGTTTACTTGTAATATCGTTAATAAAAGTAAAATCATTGGCTGTTCTTTGTACCTGTATAAGATGCAGCTTGGAATTTTTGTGTAATATAAATCTGCTTTGAACAAAACCAAGCACTGAGCTTGCTTTGGTATTATAAAAGTCCATTATTATACAAATGTCGCAATTTTCTTCAATTTCAAATTCGTATACGCCGGCAAGCTCCTTACCTTTTTCAAAATTTAAATCTATATATAAGGGCTTTTCAGGACTTTGATTTTTAGGGCAGATGAATTTGTTGATTTGTAAATGTGAATTTTTTATAAGTGTATCAAATTCATTGCCGAGGCTTGTTTCATATTTATCAAAGCCAAATGAAGCAGTCGCTGTATGTTTTATATTAGCCGGAATATCAAAGCTTGCTGTTAAATTGTTTAAATTATTAATACTTACGCTACTATTATTTAATTTTAATTTATTCCAAGTAGGCGTAGGTAATTTGTTTATAAGTATTTCCATATTAACTCCTCTATCCAATACTTCCAATCATTTCCATTCTGATGAGATTATTCATTTCAACGGCATATTCAAGTGGTAATTCTTTTGAAACATTATCTGCAAATCCACTTACGATGAGTGCTTTTGCTTCTTCCTCGGAAAGACCTCTTGACATGAGATAAAAAATGGACTCATCACTAATACGTCCTATAGTTGCTTCATGTCCGACATCTGCATCCTTTGTACGTATATCCATAGCAGGTATAGTATCTGAACGAGATATATTATCAAGCATAAGAGATTGACAGGATACGGCACTCTTGGAATTTTTAGCCTGCTTGGTAATAAGTACGGAGCTTCTATATGTATTTATTCCACCGCTTTTTGAAATTGATCTTGTATTGATGAAGGAGGAGGTGTTTGGTGCATTATGTACGATTTTTGCACCTGTATCAAGGTTTTGACCTTCTCCTGCAAAGGTAACTCCTGTAAAGCTTGCTCTTGCATTTTTTCCATTTAAAATACTCATAGGATATAGGTAGGATACCTTTGAGCCGAAGGAACCTGAAACCCAGTCTATGCTTGCATTTTCTTCGAGGATAGCCCTTTTTGTATTGAGATTATACATATTTTTTGACCAATTTTCTATAGTTGAATATCTAACCTTTGCATTCTTTTTTACAAAAATTTCAACAGCACCTGCATGAAGATTGGCAACATTATATTTTGGTGCAGAGCAGCCTTCTATAAAATGCAGAGATGCCCCCTCATCTACAATTATGAGTGTATGTTCAAATTGTCCGGCACCCTTTGCATTAAGACGAAAATATGATTGAAGAGGGATGTCTACAATTACATTTTTTGGAACATAGACAAAAGAGCCTCCTGACCAAACTGCTCCATGTAGAGCTGCAAATTTGTGATCGGCAGGGGTTATTAATTTCATAAAATATTCTTCAATCATAGCTGCATATTCACCATGCATGGCACTTTCAAGATCTGAGTAGATAACGCCCATAGCCGCTACTTCTTTTTTTACACTATGATAGACAAGCTCGGAGTCGAATTGAGCACCGACACCTGCAAGGGAAGTCCTTTCTGCTTCAGGTATACCAAGCCTTTCAAAGGTTTCTTTGATATCACTTGGAACACTTTCCCAATCATTTTTCATCTTAGTATTTGGTCTTACATAGGTTACAATATTATCTATATTTAGCTCACTTATTGAGGGACCCCAATTAGGAATGTTCAATTTGTTATAAATATCCAGTGATTTTAATCTGAAATTTTTCATCCACAAGGGATCATTTTTTTCTTTTGATATTTCTTCAACTATATCTTTAGTTAAGCCACCCTTTACCTTAAATGAGTTTTCTTCAGATATTTTAAAATCATAAATACTTCTATCAATATCTTCTACCTTAGTTTTTTCTCTTACCTCTTTCATAAAACACCTATGCCTTTACTAAATAATCTTCAAAGCCATACTGATTGATTTTATCAATCAGGCTTGCGTCAGAGGTGTCAACTATTTTACCATTAACAATAACATGTACATAATCCACATGTAGAGCCTGGAGTATACGTGTACTATGTGTGATTATTAAAAGGCTTCCATTCATTTTATCCTTATATTCTCTAACACCCTCTGAAACTATCCTTACTGCATCAACATCCAGACCTGAATCAGCTTCGTCTAAGATGGCAAGACTTGGCTTTAGCATTAAAAGCTGAAAAATCTCGGCTTTTTTCTTTTCACCACCGGAAAAGCCTACATTGAGATCACGATTGGTATATTCGTGATTCATTTGTAATAAATCGAGAGTTTGATTTGCCTGTTTTCTAAATTCCATAAATTTAAGACGTTCATCGGATATTTGCTCCTTGGCAGTTTTAACAAAGTTGCCAAGAGAAATTCCTGCAACCTCCAGCGGATTTTGGAAAGAAAGAAAAATGCCTGCTTTTGCTCTCTTATCTGTAGTAAGCTTGGTAATATCTTCTCCCTTATATATGATATTTCCACCGGTAATCTCAAACTTAGGATTACCCATTATACTATGCCCGAGAGTTGACTTGCCTGCACCGTTAGGTCCCATTATAACGTGAGTTTCTCCCTCTCTGATATTTAAATTAATATTATGTAAAATTGCTTTGTCTTCAACCTTAACATTTAAATTATGTATTGACAACAAGTCCTTATTCATAAATTTCCTCCTATAAATGAATATAAAAAAAATAAGCACAACAGTTATGAAATATAGTAACTCTTGTATTGAATTTATATTATATATCTAAAAATATATACTTTCAATATTTTTCATAGTATTTTAGTAGGAAAAAACGCTTATTAGGATAATAAAATGTGAAAAATGTGAAAAATGTAGTCTGAATTATAGTAGGAGTCGTGATAAATAAAAACACTTTAAGACTTTTAAATGAGTCTTAAAGTGTTTTTATTTATCTATATTTTTTGACGATGTCGCTTGCTTGCTTACTTAATCTTGTTATTTCTTTAAAATTACCTTCATTTACAAGCTTTGCAGGGCAAACCCAAGAGCCTCCGACAGCTATTATTTTGTCAAATTTTATAAAATCCTCTAAATTATCATTATTTACACCGCCTGTAGGAATAAATTTTACATTTGTAAAAGGTCCGGAAAGAGCTTTTAATGTTTTTAATCCGCCATAATTACCGGCAGGGAAAAATTTGATGATATTCAGGTTTTCATTTAGTGCATTGATAATTTCTGTAGGTGTTACGGCACCGGGAAAAATAGGAAGGCCTAATTCCTTTGATCTTTTTACGATTTGGCAATCAAAGCCCGGAGATACAATGAATTTTGCTCCTGCCTTATAAGCGGCTTCAAGCTGATCTATAGTTAAGACTGTACCCGCACCGACCAACATTTCAGGATAAGCCTTTGATATTTGCTCAATGGCTTCACCTGCACAAGAAGTTCTAAAGGTTACCTCGGCTATGTCTATGTTGCCGTCAAGTAAGGCCTTTGCCAAGGGCTTTGCATCTTCTATTTTATCAATAACGACAACAGGAACGATACCACATTTTTCAAATCTATCTAATAATGTCATAAAAAACCTCCTAATTAAAATGTTAAAAAAAAATCAATTTATCAAAGTAAAATTGTTTATTTTAGGAGTATAAACCAAAAAAAATAAAAAATCAATCAAATAAGCTTTTAAAAATAGAGTAAAATATTTAAAAAAATTGTCAAAAGTTATAAAAAATAATTGCATATAAATATAAACAATAATATAATGGTACAGTGATAAAGTTTTCATAGTAAATAAGAGAGGAAAGGTAGTATGAAGAAGATAAATAGTATAGTTTTTGTATTATTGATTTTAACTTTTTTGATGTCTGCATGTGCAAATTCACATAATGAAAAGCTTAAAACAATAGTACGTGTTTCACATGGACAACCACAAGGGCATCCTGATCACGAGGGTATGCTTGCTTTTAAAAAGTATATAGAAGAAAAATTGGGTGATAAGTATGAGGTGCTTGTATATTCAAACGGGCTTTTAGGAGATTCTAAAAACACCTTGGAATTAACACAGACCGGAGCTATAGAATTTGTTGTAGCCTCAGCCTCAAATCTTGAGACATTTAATAAAATTTATTCAATTTTTTCTATGCCATATATTTTTGATAATGAGGCTGCTTATCATGAGTTTATGGATACAAGTGAATTTGCAGAGGATATTTATAATTCTACTGTATCACAGGGAATTAAGGTTGTTGGATGGTTTGATGCAGGAGTTAGAAATTTTTATGGCAGCAAGCCATTTAAAAAGGTTGAAGATATAAAAGGAATGAAGGTCAGAGTACAGCCATCGCCTACCAATGTAGCAATGATGAAAGCGTTTAATGCCGGTGCGGTTCCTATGAGCTTTGGAGATGTTTATACAGCTTTACAAAATAAGACTATTGATGCAGCTGAAAATAATGAATTAGCCTTAAATACTGTTAAGCATGGAGAGGTTGCAAAATATTATTCATATAACAGGCATCAAATGGTTCCTGATTTTATAGTAGCTAATGTACATTTTATGGACAGCCTGAGCAAAGAGGATAGAAAGGTTTTTGATGATGCCTTGAAGCTTGCACAGGAGGTAGAGAAAAAAGAGTGGACAAAGGCTGTTGAGGAAGCTAAAAAGACTGCAAGTGAGCAGATGGGAGTTACTTTTGTAGATGCAGATGTTTCATCATTTAAAGAAAAGCTTTTGCCATTACACGAGCAGGTATTTTCTCAAAATGACAAGCTTAAAGCAATTTATAATAATATAAATATGATAAATAAAAAGCATAAGGAGTAACTATGTTAAAATTTAAAAGTATAATAATGAAAATATTATCAATTTTTATGATAATAGTCTTTAGTATGATTACCCTTGTTGGAACTTGGCAAGTAATTACAAGATATGTATTCAACAATCCAAGTGCATGGACGGAAGAAATATTGACCTACGGTTTTGTTTGGTTATCTATATTGTCGGCAACATATGTTTTTGGAATAAGAGAGCATATGAGATTAACATTTTTTTTGGACAAGCTTTCTTTTAAAATGAGAAAGGTATTGGAGATAATAATAGAATTAATAATAATACTATTCTCAATTTTGGTATTTGTATATGGAGGAATAAAGATATGTAGCCTTACATTTATCCAAATAACTCCGGCATTGCAATGGTCTACAGGAATGTTATATTCAATTATACCTATTTCAGGAGTATTGACAATTATATTTTCAATAATAAATATTATTGAAATAATAAAAATTGATTCAGAAAAAGATTTAAAAAAGGAGATATAAATATGAATATAATGCTTATATCCGGAATAGTAATGATAGTAGTTTTAGTTCTGCTTTTAATTTTGGGTGTACCTATAGCTGTAACCTTAGGTTTATCATCTATAGCCGGTATTTCACTTACATTAGCATTGGAGCCTGCACTTATTACATCGGCACAACGTATTTTTTCAGGAATAGGAGTATTTAATTTATTGGCAATACCTTTTTTTATACTTGCAGGAGATATAATGAATAAGGGCGGTATTGCTTTAAGATTGATTAATTTGGCAAAGCTTTTAATCGGAAAGCTTCCCGGAGGTCTTGCAGCTTCAAATGTACTTGCCAATATGTTTTTTGGTGCCATATCAGGCTCAGGTCTTGCAGCCGCTTCTGCTATGGGATCTATAGTTGGACCTATAGAAAAAGAAGAGGGTTATGATAAAAATTATTCTGCAGCGGCAAATATTTCATCTGCACCTGTAGGCTTGCTTATTCCTCCATCAAATGTTTTAATTACATATTCACTTATAAGTGGAGGAACTTCTGTTGCGGCTTTATTTTTAGCAGGATATTTACCCGGTATTTTATGGGGTTTGGCTTGTATTATAACAGGAATTATTATAGCAAAAAAATATAATTATGTTGGAAGCGACAGACCGAATTTCAAGGAGTCAGTTAAAATAATTTGGGATTCTATACCTGCTTTATTATTGATAGTTATTATTGTCGGAGGTATTATAAAGGGAATATTTACAGCAACCGAGGCTTCGTGTATAGCCGTTGTATATGCACTTATATTATCATTTATATATAAGACAATCAGCCTAAAGGAGCTTCCTGAAATAATAAAAAATTCAGCAGTTACAACAGGTATAATAATGCTCTTAATCGGAAGCTCAAATATTATGGGTTGGGTAATGAGCTTTACAGGATTACCACAGCTTATATCATCAGCTGTATTAGGAATCACATCAAATAAGATTATTATCTTATTATTAATGAATATAATATTGCTTATTGTTGGAACATTTATGGACATAACACCTGCTGTATTGATTTTTACACCTATATTTTTGCCTATAGCAAAATATTTTGGGATGAGTCCGGTTCAATTTGGTATTATGATTACATATAATCTATGTATTGGAGGTATTACGCCACCTGTAGGAAATATTTTATATGTTGGAGCAAGAATTGGAGAAACAACAGTTGAAAGGGTTATGCCAAGTCTATTGAAATTTTATATAGGTATTTTGATAATGCTTCTTTTAGTTACTTTTGTGCCTGAAGTATCTACTTTTTTACCAAAATTAGCCGGCTTAATAAAATAAGGAGAGAAATATGAATTATATAAATGATGATTTTTTAATTAAAAGTGAAATCGGAAAAAAATTATATATGGACATAAAGGATATGCCTATTTATGATTATCATTGCCACTTGAGTCCTAAGGAAATTTATGAGGATAAGAAATATAAAAATCTTACCGAGATTTGGCTTGGTGGAGATCATTATAAGTGGAGAGCAATGAGAATCAACGGTATTAAAGAAAAATATATAACCGGAGATGGTGATGATTATGAAAAATTTTTGGCATTTGTAAAAACACTAAAATATGCTATAGGAAATCCTTTGTATCAATGGTCTCATCTTGAAATGTTAAGATATTTTGATATTGATTTGCCTTTAAAAGAGGAAAATGCAAAGGAAATTTGGGATAGGGCAAATGAAAAGCTCAAAAATATTTCGGCTCGTTCTTTAATTAAAAAAGCTGGAGTTACACATATATGTACTACAGATGATCCTACAGATGACTTGGAATATCATAGACTTATAGCAGAGGATAAGTCTTTTGAAACAAAGGTTTTTCCTACATTTAGGCCTGATGTGTCATTCAAGATTGATAGGGAAGCATTTTTACCTTGGCTGGAAAAATTAGAAAAGGTTACAAAAAAGAAAATTTCTAATTTGGATGAATTTGAAGAAGCTATAATTTCAAGGATTGATTATTTTAATGAAAGAGGCTCAAGGATTGCAGACCATGGATTTGAGGGCTTTGATTTTGTAGTTCCTGACAGGAAAGAGGTTTTTGAAATTTTTAGAAATAAATTACAAAATAAAGAAATTTCACAATCAGAAGCCACTATATTCAGATCATATATGATCAGTATGTATGCAAGAGAATATACAAAAAGGAATTGGGCTATGCAAATGCATATCGGAGCTTTAAGGAATAATAACACTAGGATGTTTAATAGACTTGGAGCGGACATAGGATTTGATTCTATGGGTGATTTTTCGAATGCACAGGATTTAAATAAGTATTTTGATTATTTAGATCAAGGGGATGCCTTACCAAAGACTATAGTTTATAATTTAAATTCAAATGATAATGATGTATTTGCTTCCCTGATGGGCAATTTTCCTAAAGAGGATATTCCTGCCAGAGTGGCTTTTGGTACTTCATGGTGGTTTTATGATCAAAGAGACGGAATTGAAAAGCAGATGACATCAATGGCAAATTTAGCTCTTCTAGGCAGATTTGTCGGAATGGTTACGGACTCAAGAAGCTTTTTATCTTATACAAGACATGAATATTTTAGAAGGGTTGCCTGTAATTTGATCGGAACTTGGGTTGATGAGAATTTAATACCGAACGATTATGAGCTTTTATCAGAGATGCTTAGGAATTTATGCTATAATAATGCCAAGGAATATTTTGAAATGTAGGAGGACTTATGGAATTAAAACTGGAAAATATAGACAAAATAAGAAGACTCGTTGACAAGGCTCCTACCTTTTGTGTAGAAGAGTTGCGAGATAACACTATAAGAGATCCTAAGTGGATAGCTTTTGGAACGGGAAATATATTTAGAGCTTATATTTCAAGGATAGCTCAAGATTTGCTTCAAAAGGGAGAGTTTGATAGAGGTATTAATGTTATCGAAGCGATGGATAATGAATTGGTAAAAAAGGCCTATTATCCTAATGATAATTTAGCTTTATCTGTAACCTTAAAATCTGACAAAAATTTAACAACAGAGCTTATAGCAAGTATAAGTGAAGCTGTAATTATGAAGGATAATATGGAAAGAGTTAAAGAGCTTTTTAGAAATAAAAATTTGCAAATTATTTCTTATACTATTACTGAAAAGGGTTATGATATTTTTGATAATGAAGGTAATATAAAAGAAGCCATAAAAAGAGATTTGGAAAAGGATCCTATAGAGTCAGGCTTTTTAATGCTAAATTCAGTAGGCTTTTTATATGAGAGATTTAAGGAAAAATTACCTGTAACGATGCTTAGCCTGGATAATTTATCTAAAAATGGTGATGTATTAAAAAGAGCTATATTAACACTTGCAAAGCTTTATGTTGATAATGGAAGATATGAGAAGGAGTTTTTGGATTATCTTAATGATGATAAAATGCTTTCCTTCCCTTGGACGATGATAGATAAGATAACACCGGGGCCTGATAAAAATGTAAAGGAATATTTGGAAAAGCTGGGATTTGAAGATATAGGACCATATGAGAGAGCAAAAGGAGCACCTATTGCAAAATTTGTGAATTCGGAAGAGGCTGAATATTTGGCTATTGAAGATAAATTTACAAATGGTAGACCTGATTTTTCTAAGGTTGGTGTTTATTTGGTTGATAAGGAGACGGTTGATAAGATAGAAACTATGAAGGTAACAGCCTGTCTTAATCCTCTTCATACAACCTTGGCAGTGTATGGCTGCGTATTGGCTTATAATAGAATTTATGAGGAAATGAAGGATGAGCAGTTGGTTGAGCTTATAACAAGGCTTGCTTATGATGAGGCTCTGCCTGTTGTAGAAAATCCCGGGGTTATAGATCCTCAGGCTTTTGTAAAGGAGGTAATAGAGGTTAGATTTCCTAATCCATTTATGCCTGATGCACCTCAAAGAATTGCTACCGATACATCACTTAAGATCCCTGTCAGATTTGGAAAAACTTTGCAGACATATAAGAATAGAAAAGAGGATATTAGTAAGCTTAGATATATACCGCTTGCAATAGCAGGCTGGCTTAGATATTTATTGGCAGTTACAGATGAAGGGGAAGAGTTTGTACCTAGTCCGGATCCTAATTTAGAATATTTACAAAATTGCTTAAAGGATATCAAGCTTGGGGCATTTAACATAAGTGAGGGCTTGAAGGAATTATTAAGAAATGAAAAAATATTCGGTATAAATTTGGAGGAAATAGGTTTAGCAGAAAAGATAATAGCTATATTTGCAGAGTTAAGCGAAGGAAAAGGCTCAGTAAGAAAAACTCTGATAAAATACACAACAAAGTAAGGAGAAAAGATGAAATTTACATTTAGATGGTATGGCAATGATGATCCGGTTGCATTGAAATATATAAAACAAATACCGGGTTGCTCAGGTATAATGGGTATGCACAATGAGTTTGCCGCCGGAGAGGTCTGGGATAAGAGCTTTTTTGATGATATGGTAAATAGAGTTCATGAAGCAGGTCTTGAGTATGAGGTTATTGAATCTATAAATGTTCATGAAGATATAAAAATGGGGCTTCCGAGCAGAGATAAATATATAGAAAATTATAAGGAATCTATAAAAAATGTTGCAAATGCCGGAGTTAAGGTTATTATATATAATTTTATGCCTGTATTTGACTGGTTGAAAACAGATTTAGCATATATATTGGCTGACGGTTCAAATACGCTTGCATATGATGAAAAGGATATAGAAGGAAAGACTCCTAAGGATTTGGTTAATGAGATTTTATCAGGTGCAGGAGATTTTCAATTACCGGGCTGGGAGCCTGAAAGATTGGCAGAATTGGAAAAGGTTCTGGAAATTTATAAGGGAATAGATGCAGAAAAATTATTTGAAAATTATAAATATTTTCTTGAAGCAGTCATACCTACTTGTGAAAAATATGGTGTAAAAATGGCAGTTCATCCTGATGATCCTGCTTGGCCTGTTTTTGGAATTCCTAGAATTACACATAAAAAAGAACATTTGGAAAGAATTGTAACTATGGTTGATTCTCCTTCAAATACCTTATGTATATGTACGGGTTCATTAGGCTCCGATCCTAATAATGATGTTGCGGCTATTGTTAGAGATTTTTCAGCAAGAGGAAAAATTGGTGCTATGCATGTTAGAAATATAAAATTTGAGGGACCCGGAAAATTTTATGAGGCAGCACATTTAACTGAGGCGGGAAGCTTAGATATGTATGAAATTATGAAGGCTTTAGTTGAAACTGATTTTGACGGTTATGTAAGACCTGATCATGGAAGAATGATTTGGGGTGAGAGTGGTAGAGCAGGCTATGGCTTGTATGACAGAGCCTTGGGCTTAACATATTTAAATGGATTAAGAGAAGCTATAGAAAAGGATTTAAAGGTATACAAACAGAGGTAAGATGAAAAAGAAGGTTGTTACATTAGGTGAAATGATTATAAGACTTTCACCTAATGGTTGTGAAAGATTTATAAGTACGGAAAAATTTCATGCATACTATGGTGGAGCAGAGGTCAATGTAGCACTTAGTTTATCTCAATTTGGACATGATACATATTTTATAACAAAATTGCCAAATAATGACATAGGTCAGGCGGGTATAAATAGTCTGAGAAGATTTGGTGTTAATACTGAATATATTGTTCGAGGTGGAGAAAGAATAGGGATTTATTTTGCTGAAAAGGGTGCTTCTATGCGACCTTCAAAGATTATATATGATAGAAAGCATTCCTCATTTTCAACATCAAAATTTGAGGAATATGATTTTGAAAATATATTTAAGGATTGCTATATATTTCATATATCAGGTATAAGTCCGGCATTATCAAATGAAGCAAAGGAATTAATTTTAAAAGCCTGTGAATTTGCAAAGAAAAAAAATATTTTGGTAAGCTATGATTTTAATTATCGTACAAATTTATGGACTAAAAAAGAGTGTATGGAATTTTCGGATAAAATATTTAGATATGTAGATATCTTGATAGGTTATATTCCTAAAGGTGTGGACTGGATAACGCAAAAGCTTGATCATGCTGAGATAAAGAAGGGCTTTGAGGAATATTTTACAAAATATAATTTAAAATTAATTGCTTCAACAATAAGAAATTCGATATCAGCATCAGATAATCAATTATATGCACTTATGTATGACGGAAAAAATTATATGATTTCTTCTACATATGATATAAGAATAGTAAATAGAATAGGTGGTGGAGATGCTTTTACAGCAGGCTTGTTATCTGAATATTTATATGGAAGTGAGTCTGAAAAAATATTGGAATTTGCTGTTGCCGCGTCTTCTTGGAAGCATACTATAGATGATGACAGTAATTTGGCTACCAGAGAAGAGATTTTACAAATTTTAGATGGGAATGTGAGCGGAAAAGTACAGAGATAACATTTTGTCTAGATAGTCCTTGACTATCTAGACTTTTTAGTTAAATAAAAATAGATAATAAAAAAGCTATAATGATTTAGTCATTATAGCCGGTATGTTCCCTACGGGAATCGAACCCATAATTACAGCTTAGGAGGCTATCGTTATATCCATTTAACTAAGAGAACAAAAATATTAATCACGTAATTACGTCTAGAGTATAGCATTTTTATTTTTTTATTTCAACACAAAGTTAATATATATTATATATGTGGCTTTTTTATATATATTATATATAAAAATTGTAAGATAAATTGTTGGTATATAAAAATGTATATTTTTATTAGGAAAGTTGGACAAAAAATAATATAGCTTAAAATAATTAAAAATGCTATATTAATTATATGAAGTCAAAAAAGAAAAGTATATATTTAGAAGTATTTTCACGCTTGAGAGCTTTGATAATATATTTAGTGAGTGTATTATTTATAATAAGCTCTTCTATATTTGTATTTTATTATACTAATGAGCAGCTTGAGTTTTCTGATATCAATCTCTCTCATATTTCCGGAAGATTGGAGCAGTATTTTACATCGACAAAGCATTATACGAGATTATTATTAAATAGTAAAACTGTTCAAAGAGGATTTTCTATTTATTATAATGACAGGGACAGCTTTTCGACTCAAAAGCCTGCAATGAGTTTTGAAATTAATAAATTTACATATCCTGCACCATATATATATTCTATAAGTATATATGATAAGGCTTATAATATTTTGATAAGCTCGGAAAGGAAGCTTTGTGCAAGTAAATTTGATGGTGAAATAGTAGGAAATGGAAGATTTATCCTAAGTCAAAAATATGATATAAATACAGATAAGCTGATACCGGTTTTTTCATATATACAGCCTTGTTATAATTATATGAGCGGAGCTTTATTTGGATATATAGAAATAGCCATTTCAGAAAAAAGCATTGAAAATATTTATGAAATAACCAGTGATGAAGCATCCTTATATATGATTTTAGATGAAAATTATAATATTTTGAGCAGTTCCAATTTCTTTGATAATAGGAATAAGTTGAAAAATCATATAATTTCAAGCTTAAAAAATTCAGACAGGAAGCATATATTTACACCCTATGCTTTTATCAATGTGTGCAGTCTTTTGGAAAATAATTGGCGACTTGTGCATGTGATACCTATATATTCATTGATAAAGCCTGCTCTTAGTATAGCGAGTGTATTTTTATTTATTGCGGCAATTTATTTGATTGTAGCTTTGCTATTTTCAAAAAAGGTCAGTATCAATATAACGAAGCCTATATATGCCTTGATTAAGCATATACAGCTTGTAAAGGAAGGACGTTGGCAGAAAATTGATTATATTTCAGATTTGCCTGAGATGAATCTTTTGATTAAGGATTTTAATGGGATGATTATAGCACAAAATGATTTGAAGAATAAGATTTTAAATATTGAAAAAATTAAAAACAAATTGGAGCTTGATAGGATTAATGAGCAAATAAAACCACATTTTTTATATAATACATTGGATAATATCTATGCACTTGCAAGTCTTAATGAGAAGGAAACTTTATTAAAGCTTGTTATGGATTTGTCAAAGTTTTATCGTGGCTGTTTAAGTCTTGGAAGGTCATTTGTAGCTATAAAGGATGAGATTGAAACTTGTAGAGCTTATTTGGAAATTATGAAGGTAAGATATCATGATAAATTTGATTATGAAATTATTTGTGATACTAAATTAAACAGGTTTTTATGCCCTAAATTAATACTTTTACCACTTATAGAAAATAGTATATATCATGGTATCAAGGCTTTGAAAAACAAGGGGATTATTTTAATAAAAATTGATGAAGAGGAAGCTTTTATTAAAATAAGTGTTATAGATAACGGTATGGACTTTGATATAGAAAAAATAAAGGAGATATTAAGAGATAAATCTTATAGGAATCAACATTTTGCTCTGAAGCATATTAATCAATTGTTAAAAATATATTATGGAGAAGAGACCGGGCTGACATTTGAAAAGGAATGCGATAAAAATATTGTTGCCTTTAAGATTGGAAAGGAGCCTTATAATGAAAATTAAAGCTGTTATTGCTGATGATGAATATTTTATACGTGCAAGATTGGCTAAGGTTATCAATGATAATAGAACAAATATTGAAATTATGGCTCTTTGTGAGGATGGAGAAGATATTATTAAAATTTTATTATCAAATGATATTGATATATTAATTATGGATATAAGAATGATTAATGTAGGAGGACTGGAGGTTGCCAAATATATTTATGACAATAAGATAAATACAAAGACGATAATAATTTCAGGATATAATGATTTTGATTATGCTATAGAAGCTATGAGATATGGAGTTTTTGATTATTTAACAAAGCCATTAGCAGAGGATGAGCTTTTAAGGGCTATAGATAAGTGTATTTTGCATATATATAATTTGAAAAATAATATTTATAAATGTGATGTAAAGGAAAGTCTTTTGGTATTTTTTAAGGATAAAGACTATAATGAAAAAGCCAGAGATATGTCAGAGGTTAGAGCGGTAAGTACAAAATATTTTAATAATTCAGATAAACAAGGTATAAAGGAATATATTATTAATAACACTGAGGATATTATAGAAAATTATAATTATATAAGCTTATATAAATTTATTCGTGAGATAGTTGCAAGTCTGGATATTAAATATAATATATTAAAGAATAATACTTTATCATATTATATTGACGACCTTATTTTATCAAAAAAATTTCAAAATATTGATGAATTAAATAATATCTTGATAAATCTATCCATAGATTGTATGAGCTTAAATACAAGTTCTACAAATGAGCAAAATCTTTGTAAGGCAATTTTTGAGGATATAGAAAAGCATTTTAATGAAAGTGATTATTGTGTTTCAAAAATGGCAGAAAATTTAAATAAAAACTCTTCCTATTTAAATTCAATATTTAAAAAAAATCATGGCTATACTATAATTCAAGCCTTGAATAATTATAGATTGGAAAGGGCCAGGAGATTATTAAAAAATAGTAATACTAAAATATCTGAAATTGCAAAAAGCTGTGGTTATATTGATACATTTTATTTTAGCAAAAAATTTAAATCAAAATTCGGTTATCCACCGAGTGAAGAGATTTTAAAATTATAAGGAGGATTATGGATAAGATAACTTTAAAAATTGGAAAGCAAAAGAAAATTGCATTAATTGCACATGATGGAAAAAAAGAAGATATTATACAATGGTGCAAAGTCAACAAGGATATACTTAGCAGGCATTTTCTTTCAGGTACAGGGACAACAGCCAGAATGATTACAGATAGAACAGGCTTACCTGTTAAAGGCTATAATTCAGGGCCTCTTGGTGGAGATCAGCAAATTGGAGCAAAAATTGTAGAAGGTAAAATAGATTTTGTTATTTTTTTCTCCGATCCTTTAACTGCACAGCCTCATGATCCTGATGTAAAGGCTCTTCTTAGAATAGCACAGGTCTATGATATTCCTATAGCCAATAATAAGGCAAGTGCTGATTTTTTAATCAATTCAAGTCTTATGGATAAGGAATATGATCATGATGTTATAAATTTTGTAGAAAATATTAAGAATAGAGCTGACAGCTTGTAGGATATTATTTGATAATTAAATATCAAAGGATGCATATAAGAGCTATAAAAATAATAGATACAATTTATCTATTATTTTTATAGCTCTTTTTTAGTTTTAGTTTTTTATAGTAAATTTATAAGCATTAAGTTACTTTTTGTTTTATATCAAAAACATATTCTCAAAATAGACAACAAAAAATAATAAAAAGCCAAAAAAATGTTCACTTTCACCAAAAAATATGCTATAATTAAAAATATATTAATATAACGACGTTGACATTTAGCTATTTTATTACTGCGAGGTGATAGTATGATTAAAAAAGAAATGATTGCTATGCTATTAGCCGGAGGACAAGGAAGCAGACTTGGTGTTTTAACACAAAAGGTTGCAAAGCCTGCCGTTTCATTTGGAGGGAAATATAGAATTATAGACTTTCCTTTGAGCAACTGTATCAATTCCGGGATTGATACAGTAGGAGTTTTAACACAGTATCAACCACTTAGGCTTAATTCTCACATAGGAATAGGTATTCCTTGGGATTTGGATAGAAATGTTGGAGGTGTGAGTATACTTTCGCCATATGAACATTCAAAGGGGAGTGATTGGTATACGGGCACTGCGAATGCAGTTTATCAAAATTTTGAATATATGGAATCCTATAATCCTGATTATGTGCTTATATTATCGGGAGATCATATATACAAAATGGATTATGAGGTCATGCTTGATTATCATAAGGCAAATAAGGCTGATGTAACTATAGCTTGTATGTCGGTTCCTATAGAAGAAGCCTCAAGATTTGGAGTCGTAGTAACTGATGAAAATAATAAGATTTTGGAGTTTGAAGAAAAACCTGAAAATCCAAGCAGTAATCTTGTATCAATGGGTATTTATATTTTTAACTGGAAGGTTCTAAAGGAAGCTTTAATACAATTATCATCAGAGCCGGGGCTTGATTTTGGAAAGCATATTATACCATATATTTATGCTAAAGAAGGAAGTAGAGTATTTGCTTATGAATATAATGGCTATTGGAAGGATGTAGGAACTATTTCAACCTATTGGGAAGCAAATATGCAACTTATAGATTTAATACCTGAATTTAATTTATATGAAGAATATTGGAGAATATTTACAAAGGCTGATATTATTCCGCCACAATATTTGTCAGAGGAATCAAAAGTAGAAAAAAGTATTGTAGGCGAGGGTACAAATATTTATGGAACTGTTATTAATTCTGTAATAGGTGCCGGTGTTACCATAGAAAAGGGTGCAATTATAAAGGATTCCATTATTATGAAGGGAAGTATTATTGGAGAAAATACCTACATAGAAAAGACAATTATTGCAGAATATAGTAGTATTGGGAAAAATACTCAAATAGGTGTTGGTGAATATAGAGATAGCTTATATGATACAAAGGTTTATAATTGTGAAATAACAGTGATAGGAGAAGGAACTATTATACCGGATAATGTAAGTATAGGTAAAAATGTAGCTGTTATGGGAGAAACCTTTGTAGATAATTATGATAATAATAGGCTTGAAAGCGGTTCATATATTATAAAGGCAGGTGGCAGAAGATGAGAGCGGTAGGTATTATTCTAGCAGGTGGTAATTCAAAAAGGATGAAGGAGTTATCAAATAAAAGAGCTATTTCAGCTATGCCTATAGCAGGAAGCTTTAGGAGCATAGATTTTGCTCTTAGTAATATGAGTAATTCACACATACAAAAGGTTGCAGTCTTTACACAATATAATTCAAGATCATTAAATGAGCATTTAAGCTCATCAAAATGGTGGGACTTCGGTAGAAAGCAGGGAGGACTTTTTGTATTTACACCAACTATAACTGCGAGCAATTCAGATTGGTACAGAGGAACGGCAGATGCTCTATATCAAAATTTGAATTTTTTAAAAAAATCCCACGAGCCCTATGTTATCATAGTGGCAGGTGATGGAGTATATAAATTAGATTATAATAAGGTTTTGGAATATCATATAAATAAAAAGGCTGATATAACTGTAGTTTGTAGACGGGTTAATCAGGATGACGATCTTAGCAGATTCGGACTTATTACAATGGATGATGACGGAAGAGTTATAGAATTTGAAGAAAAGCCTATAATTTCAGATGCCAATAAGATATCTTGTGGAATCTATATTTTGAGAAGAAGGCAACTGATAGAGCTTATAGAAAAATGTATAGATGAGGATAGATATGATTTTGTAAGAGATGTTGTGATAAGATATAAAAATATAAAAAGAATATATGCCTATAAGCTGGATGGATATTGGAATAATATAGCTTCTGTTGAATCCTATTATAAAACAAATATGGATTTTTTAAAAAAAGATGTTAGAGATTATTTCTTCTATGAATATCCATATATATATTCAAAGGTGGATGATTTACCTCCTGCAAAATATAATGTCGGTGCGGAAATAAAAAACAGTTTGATTTCAAGCGGATGTATAATTAATGGAAAAGTTGAAAATTCACTTATATTTAAAAAAGTATATATAGGAAATAATACCATTATAAAAAATTCTATAATACTTAATGATGTTTATATAGGTGATAATACGGTAATAGAAAATTGTATCGTTGAAAGCAGGGATACAATAAGAGCTAATACAACTCATATAGGAGAACCTGATAAGATAAAGATTGTAATAGAAAAAAATGAAAGATATGTTTTATAAAAAGGGGTAAACAGTATGAAAATAGTTGATGTAAGAATAAGATGTGTTTCAAGAGAAGGTAGGATGAGGGCTATAGCTTCAATAAATATTGACAATGAGTTTGTAGTTCATGATATAAAGCTTATAGAGGGAGAAAAGGGATTATTTATAGCTATGCCAAGCAGAATGTCTTCTGACGGTGAATATAGGGATGTAGCACATCCTATAAGTACACATACAAGAGATATGATTCAGGATGTAATTATTGATAAATATAGGGAGATTACCTTATAGTTGCTAAAATATAAAATTATAATATAAGCTAGATTTACAATGTATTTTGTAAGTCTAGCTTGTGTCGCATTTTTTTTAAATTTATTTATGAGTATGTAAAAAACTTTAGTATGGGGAGAAAAAGAAAATGACAATAAATGATATAGCAACTATGGCAGGGGTATCAAAGGCTACAATATCCAGATATTTAAATGGAGGTTATGTCAGTAGCGAAAAAAGATTGCTCATTTCAAAAATAATAGAAAAAACACATTTTGAGCCTAATTCATGGGCGAGGACACTTAGAACCAAGAAAACCGGTATAATAGGCGTTATAGTGCCTAAAATCAGCTCGGAAAGTATATCAAGAATGGTTGAAGGGATTAGTGAAGAAATTGCTAAGACCGGTCAAAAAATTTTATTGACCAATACATCTGTAAATGAAAATGAAGAATTGGTTTATTTAAAGACATTGGTAAATTATAATGTGGACGGTATAATCCTGATAGGAACTGTAATTACCGCCGAGCATAAAAAGCTTATCAAGGAATGCAAGATTCCGGTAGTAATATTGGCACAGCAGGTAAAATCCTGTGCTTGTGTATATTTTGATGATTATGAGGCTATGAAGGATTTATCGCAGCTGCTTTTAAAAAAAGCTGAAAATGTAGCTTATATAGGGGCTAATAAAAAATATAAGGCTATAGGAAAAAATCGTTATGAGGGATTTGTAGCTGCAAGCTTGGAAAATAATCAAAATCTGAATATAATATCTAAAATCTCAGATCTTTCTATGGATTCAGCTAAAAAATTATGTAAAGAAATTTTTGATAAAAATAATATAGATACATTTATATGTGCTAATGACAATTTTGCAATAGGCGTTATGGAATATATAAAAGCCTTAGGTCTTAGAATACCTGAGGATGTACAAATAGCAGGTGTCGGTGATACAAAAATAGGACAGCTTATAAATCCATCACTTACTACTATACATGTTCCATATAAAACTGCCGGTATGGAGTCTGCCAAGATGCTGGTGAGTATGATGAAGGGTAGAAGTATGACAACTATGGAAATAAAAATTAATTGTGAGGTAATGCTAAGGCAAAGTACCAGATAGGAATATTATTATATAGTTATTAGAAGATATAAGCTTATATCTTCTAATTTTTTATGAAATTATTTTAAAATACTTTAAAGTGATAAAGGTGTTGACAAGCTAAAGCTTTGATATTAAAATAGTTTGAGTATCAAAGTATTTTTTGGAGGATATATGAATATATTATTAAAAGAATGTGCAAGTGCAGTGCCAAAAAAATGCTTAACTAATGTAGACCTTGAGGGTATGGTAGACACATCAGATGAGTGGATATTTTCAAGAACGGGTATTAAAAAAAGATATATATTGGAAAAAGATGAAAATCTTAGTGATTTGTGTATACAAGCTGCAAAGAGAGCTTTGGATAAATCGGATATAGAGGCAGGGGATATAGATTTGATAATAGTAGCTACTTCTACACCCGATAATAATTTTCCTAGTATTGCCTGTAGTGTTCAGGCTGAAATTAAAGCTGATAAGGCTGTAGCCTTTGATATCAGTGCGGCTTGTTCGGGATTTTTATATGCTTTAGAGATTGCCAAGGATATGCTTGGATTCGGTAAATATGCAAATGCCCTTATTATAGGAGCAGATGCATTATCTAAGATAGTAGATTGGGAAAATAGAGAAACCTGTGTATTATTTGGAGATGCCGCCGGTGCCTGTATATTAGGAAAAGAATTTTCAAATGAAAAGAGAGGAATTATAGCTTCAGATATCTTTAGTGATGGTAGTAAAAAATCCGCTCTTACCTGTGCTACAAAGGGAGATTATCCTTTTATAAAAATGAATGGTCAGGAGGTTTTTAAATTTGCAGTACGTACAGTGCCGCTTGCCATAGAAAATATATTGGAAAAGGCTAATATATCGAAGGAAGACATAAAAATGTATATTTTGCATCAGGCTAATATAAGAATAATAGAGGCTGTTGCAAAAAAATTGAATGAAAATATAGAAAAATTTCCTACAAATCTTTCAGAATATGGTAATACCTCAGCTGGAAGTATTATTTTACTTTTGGATGAGCTTATACAAAATAAAAAATTAAAAAAAGATGACTTGATTGTTTTATCCGGTTTTGGTGCCGGACTTACTTGGGCAGTTATGTTAATTAAAATTTAGGAGAAAAAAATGAACGAAAAAATTAAAGAAATTATAGCGGAACAATTAAATGTTAATGTTGAAGATATTAATGAAAATTCAAAATTTAAAGAGGATTTGGGTGCCGATTCATTAGATTTATTTAATATGGTAATGGCATTTGAGGATGAATATGACATAGAAATACCTACAGAGGATTTGGAGCTTATAACAACTGTTGGTGGAGTTGTGAAATATTTAAAAAATAAAGGCGTTGAAATTTAATATACAGGTGGATAAAAATAAATGAAAACTAGAATAACAGAGATTTTAGGAATAGAATATCCGATTATTCAAGGCGGAATGGCTTGGGTGGCAGAAGCAAGACTTGCGGCGGCTGTTAGTAATGCCGGAGGCTTGGGTATTATAGGTGCTGCAAATGCTCCGGGAGAAGTAATTGCAAATGAAATAAAAAAGTGTAAGGCATTAACGGATAAACCGTTCGGAGTTAATATTATGCTTTTATCTCCATATGCTCATGAAATAGCACAGTTGGTCGTAGACGAGGGTGTAAAGGTTGTAACAACCGGTGCAGGCTCTCCTGAAAAATATATAAAGATGTGGAAGGATGCAGGAATAAAGGTCATTCCGGTAATAGCAAGTGTAGCACTTGCACGCCGTATGGAAAGAGTAGGAGTGGATGCTTTGGTTGCCGAGGGAACGGAATCAGGCGGACATATAGGAGAAATAACTACTATGGCTTTGATTCCTCAGGTTTGTGATGCAGTTAATATACCGGTTATAGCTGCCGGTGGCATTGCAGATGCAAGAGGAATGCTTGCCGCTTTTATGCTTGGTGCTTGTGGAGTTCAAATGGGAACAAGATTTGTTGTCAGCGATGAATCTATTTGTCATGATGAATATAAAAATAAGCTTATATCATCCAAGGATATAGATAGTGCTGTAACAGGAAGAAGTCATGGGCATCCTGTAAGAAGTATAAGAAATGCTATGACAAGAGAATATAAAAAGCTCGAACAGGAGGGTAAAAGCTTTGAAGAGCTTGAATATTTAACTCTTGGAACATTAAGGAAGGCAGTTATAGAGGGTGATGTAGTAAATGGCACAGTTATGGCAGGTCAGATAGCAGGGCTTATTAAGAAAAAACAAAGTTGTAAAGAAATTATTGATGAAATGGTCATAGAGGCTAAAAGACTTATAGAAAATTTTAAATTTTTTGATTAAAGGGGAATTTATGAAGATTGCTTTTTTATTTCCGGGGCAAGGTAGCCAAATGTGTTCAATGGGAGAGAGCTTTTATAATAATAGTGATGAGGCAAGGAATGTTTTTGAAAATGCCGGTAAGCTCTTAGATATAGACATGAAAAAGCTTTGCTTTGAAGAAAATGATTATTTGGATCTTACAGAATATACTCAACCGGCTATGGTAACTACAATGATAGCTATGCTAAAGTTTATTACAGGTAAAGGCTTAAAGGCGGATACTTGCTTGGGACTTAGCCTTGGAGAGTATGTAGCCTTGTATTATTCAGGTGCTATAACTGAGTCTGATGCTATAAAGGTAGTAGCAAAAAGAGGAAAGTTAATGCAACAGGAGCTTCCTTTGGGATTTGGCTCTATGGCGGCGATATTAAATACTGATACTAAACTTATAGAGGAGATTTTAGAGAATATAGACGGAGCATATATAGCAAATTATAATTGCCCCGGTCAAATAGTCATATCCGGTGAAAAAAAAGCTATAGAAAAGGCTTGCTCAGAGCTGAAAGCAAAGGGTGTAAAAAAAATATTGCCTTTGAATGTAAGCGGACCTTTTCATTCGGAGCTTTTAAAGTGTGCAGGAGAAAAGTTATATGAGTATTTAAAAAATATAAATATAGAAAATCCTAAAATTCCTTATGTTGCAAATTATAATGCCGAATTTGTCAAGGATAAGTCTAATATTAAAGAGCTTTTGAGAGATCAGGTATATTCCTCTGTAAAATTTAATCAGAGTATAGATATGTTAATTGATGACGGAGTGGATATATTTATAGAAATAGGACCTAAAAAGACATTAAGCTCTTTCGTTAAAAAAATAAATAAAGATGTAAAAGTATATAATATAGAAAATATTGAAGATGTAGCTACAGTTATTGAAGCTGTAAAAAATAGTGAGGGAAAATAATGAGTCAGAGAGTAGCGTTAATTACAGGTGCAAGTAAGGGCATAGGCAAAGCGATAGCTATGGAGTTTGCACAAAAGGGTATTAATATTATACTTAATTATAATGGAAGCTTGGAATGTGCAAATAAGACCTTGGAAGAAATTAAAGCCTTTGGTGTAGAAGCTTATACCTATAAGGCTGATGTATCAAATTATGAAGAATGCAAAAAAATGTTTGAATTTATTTTAGATAAATTCAAGAGGATAGATATTCTGGTCAATAATGCAGGTATAACGAGGGATATGTTGCTTATGAGAATGAAGGAAGAAGAGTTTGACTTGGTTATAGCTACAAATTTAAAGGGAAGCTTTAATTGTATGCAGCTTGCTTCAAAATATATGATAAAAGCAAAATATGGAAGAATTATTAATATATCTTCTGTATCAGGTCTTTTGGGAAATGTAGGTCAGGTAAATTATGCAGCCTCAAAGGCAGGGATTATAGGTATGACTAAAGCGGCGGCAAGAGAGCTGGCAACGAGAAATATAACTGTAAATGCTATTGCTCCCGGTTTTATAAAAACTGATATGACAGCTGATTTATCTGAAAAAATAGTAGAAAATATAATTGAAAATATACCTATGAAAGATTTCGGTTTACCTATAGATATTGCTAAGACGGCATATTTTTTGGCTGATGATTCCACAAGATATATAACAGGTCAGACTATAAGTGTAGACGGCGGAATGTATATGTAGATTTTTGTAAGGAGGTTTTATGAGAAAAAGAGTTGTTATAACAGGATTAGGTGCTATAACTCCTACCGGCTTGAATGTTAATGATTTTTGGCAAGCTTGCAAAAATTCTGTAGTAGGTATAGATGAAATTACATATTTTGACACAAGTGATTATCCTGTAAAATTGGCTGCACAGCTAAAGGGCTTTGATGCTAAAAATTATATGGATGCAAAAGCCGCTAAAAGAATGGAAGCCTTTTCACAATATGCAATAGCTGCTACAAAAGAGGCTTTAGAGGATTCAGAATTAGATATATCTAAAGAGGACAGCTATAAAATAGGTGTTTGTATAGGCTCAGGTATAGGCTCTCTACAAGCTGTTGAAAGAGAGTGTAAAAAGCTGTTTGAAAAGGGACCAAAAAGAGTGGCTCCACTTTTAGTGCCTATGATGATTTCAAATATGGCTGCCGGAAATGTTGCCATTAATTTTGGATTTCATGGAAAGAATATTAATGTTGTAACCGCCTGTGCGACAGGTACTCATTCTATAGGTGAAGCCTTTAGAAGTATAGTCTATGGTGAAGCTGACATGATTTTTGCAGGAGGAACTGAGAGTTCTATAACACCTATAGGAATTGCCGGATTTAATTCATTGACTGCACTTAATACAACGAGCGATAAAAAAAGGGCTTCTATCCCATTTGATAAAGAGAGAAAAGGCTTTGTAATGGGCGAGGGTAGTGCTGTACTTTTGTTGGAAGAATTGGAGCATGCTAAAAAAAGAGGTGCGAAGATATATGCTGAAATAGTAGGTTATGGTGCAACCTGTGATGCTTATCATATAACTTCTCCTATGGAAAGTGGAGAAGGAGCCGCTATGGCAATGGAGCTTGCACTCAAGGATGCAAGTCTATGTGCTAAGGATATTGATTATATAAATGCACATGGAACAAGTACACATCACAATGACTTGTTTGAAACAAAGGCAATCAAGCTTGCACTTAAGGAGCATGCAGAAAGTGTGAAAATAAATTCTACAAAGTCTATGATAGGACATTTGCTTGGTGCTGCAGGAGCTGTAGAAGCTTTGGTATGCGTTAAGTCTATAGAAGATAGCTTTGTACATCAAACTGTAGGCTTGGAAATAGATGATCCTGAGTGTGATTTGGATTATTGTAAATTTAGAGGGATTAATATGCCTGTTAATGCTGCAATGTCAAATTCCTTGGGCTTTGGCGGACATAATGCAAGTATAATATTTAAAAAATACGAGGAATAAAATGAAAATAGAGGAAATAATACAATTAATAGAGAGCGTAAGTAAAAATAAACTTGATAAATTTACTTATGAAAAAGATGGAGAAAAATTACATATATCAAAAAGCACTCCTGAGATAGTACATGAAGAAAAAGTGTTTGATGCTTCTTGTATTACAAATACTAAGCCTGAAGAGGGGAATATAATAAAAAAAGAACAAGAGGTCTTAAATATTAATAGTGATAATATTGTATTGTCTCCACTTGTAGGTACATTTTATAAATCAAGCTCTCCTGAGTCTAAGGCATTTGTAGAGGTAGGCAGTGTAGTAAAAAAGGGACAAATCCTCGGTATTATTGAGGCTATGAAGCTTATGAATGAAATAGAAAGTGAGTTTGATGGAGTAGTTGAGGCTATTTTAGTAGAAGATGGAGATATTGTAGAATATGGCCAAGCCTTATTTCGTATAAGATAGGAGTTATATGTTAGGAATAAAAGAAATACAAGAATTAATACCACATCGTCATCCTTTTTTATTTGTTGATTATATAGAAGAATTGGAGGCAGGTAAAAGAGCTGTTGGATATAAAGCGATTACATATTCTGAAAGTCAATTTGCAGGTCATTTTCCGCAGGAGGCAGTTATGCCGGGGGTTTTAATGTTGGAGGCATTAGCACAGGTTGGAGCTTGTGCTATTTTATCTTTAGAGGAATACAAGGGTAAGCTTGTGTATTTTGGGGGAATGAATAAGGTGAAGTTTAAAAAGAAGGTTATTCCCGGAGATAAATTAAGATTAGAATGTGAAATTATAAAAAGGAAAGGACCTGTTGGAGTTGGCAAGGCTGTTGCGAGTGTAGATGGAATAGTAGCAGTAGAAGCCGAACTTACTTTTATGGTAGCTTAGAATATGTTTCAAAAAATATTAATCGCCAATAGGGCAGAGATAGCAGTTAGAATAATAAGAGCATGCAGAGAGCTTGGAATAAAAAGTGTGGCCATATATTCTGAAGCAGATAGAGATAGCTTGCATACAATGCTGGCAGATGAGGCAATTTGTATAGGACCTGCTAATGCTACAAATAGTTATTTGGATATTACAAGAATATTATCGGCAAGCTTGGCAACAGGTGCTGATGCCATACATCCCGGTTTTGGATTTCTTTCTGAAAATTCTAAATTTGCAAGACAATGTAAGGAATGTAATATTACATTTATAGGTCCTGATAGTGAAGTTATATCAAGGATGGGTGATAAGGCAAATGCAAGAATTACCATGGATAAAGCTAAAATACCGATTATTAAGGGGAGTAATGAGATTTTAAATGATGCAAATAGAGCGATTGAGGTAGCTAAGGAGCTTGGTTTTCCTATAATGATTAAAGCAAGCAGCGGAGGTGGCGGAAAAGGTATGAGGATATCCAGAAGCCTTGAGGATTTTAAGGAAAGCTTTAATATGGCAAGACAAGAGGCTATAAAAGCCTTTGGAGACGGTAGTATGTATCTTGAAAGATATATAGAAAGACCAAGACATATTGAATTTCAAATTTTAGCTGATAAATTTGGAAATGTAGTACATCTAGGTGAAAGAGACTGTTCTATACAAAAAAAGCATCAAAAAGTTTTAGAGGAGGCTCCAAGTATAGCTATTGATAAGGCACTAAGAAAAAAAATGGGGGAGACTGCTGTTAAGGTTGCTAAGATAGCTAAGTATGAAAATGCAGGAACAATAGAATTTTTGTTAGATAAAGATAAAAATTTTTATTTTATGGAGATGAATACACGTATACAGGTAGAGCATCCTATTACTGAAATGATTACAGGTCTTGATTTGATAAAAGAGCAAATAAAGATAGCTGCTGGTCAAAAGCTTAGCTTTACACAGTCAGATATAAATATTACAGGACATGCTATTGAATGTAGAATTAATGCTGAAAATCCTGAAAAAAATTTTAGACCATCACCCGGAAAAATTAAAAATATACATTTTCCGGGAGGAAACGGAGTTAGAATAGATAGTCATATATACAATAATTATGTTGTTCCGCCTAATTATGATTCTATGCTTGTAAAATTAATTGTACATGGTAAAAATAGGGAAGAGGCGATATCAAAGCTACGCTCTGCTTTGGGAGAGATGGTTATTGAAGGTATAGATACCAATCTTGATTTTAATTATGAAATAATAAATAACGAGGATTACCAAGAGGGTAATATAGATACACATTATATAGATATACATTTTCCTAAGTATGTTTCAAAATAGGAGGTAGCGATGCAATTAAGAGATATGTTTAAAAAGACATATATTAAAGTATTGAATACGGGGATAAAAAATGAACCTCAGGTTCCTTATGGAAGATGGAGAAAGTGTAAAAAATGTAATTGTCCTATACATATAGACGATATAATATCCAATTATTATATTTGCCCAAAATGCTTTAATTATTTTAGAGTGCATGCTTATAGAAGGATAGATATGCTTTGTGATAAAGACAGCTTTCAAGAATTTAATAAGCTTATGCCTATTTATAATCCTTTAAATTTTCCGGGATATGAACAAAAGCTAAATGATTTGAAAGAAAAAACTCATTTAGATGAAGCAGTTGTAACAGGTATTGCTAAGATTAAAAATATAGATTGCATTTTAGCTGTTTGTGATTCAAGATTTATGATGAGTTCTATGGGGCATAATGTCGGTGAAAAAATAAGTATTGCAGTTGAAACGGCAGCTGACAAGGGCTTGCCTATCATAATTTTTGCCGCTTCAGGTGGTGCAAGAATGCAAGAGGGAATTATAAGCCTTATGCAAATGGCAAAAACGGCTGCGGCACTTAAAAGATTACATCAAAGGGGGCAGCTGTGTATAACCATTCTTACAGATCCTACTATGGGAGGTGTTAGTGCTTCCTTTGCTATGCTTGGTGATATTATATTAGCTGAGCCTAATGCTTTGATAGGCTTTGCCGGACCTAGAGTTATTGCACAAACCATAGGAGCAAGATTACCTGAAGGTTTTCAAAGAGCAGAATTTTTGTTGGAGCATGGATTTGTTGATGAAATTGTGGAAAGAAAAGAACAAAGACAATTTATTGTGGATATATTAAAATTGCATAACAAGGATATATATATTAAAAATAAAGAAAATTTACAAAATATAAGTAAATTAAAATCAGCTGAAAAATTCACTTACTCAGATAATATAAAAAGTACTTGGGACAGTGTTTTAATATCAAGAAGTAATTCAAGACCCGGTGCAAAGGATTATATAGATAGATTGTTTGATTATTTTATAGAATTTCATGGAGATAGGGCATTTAAAGATGATGCTGCAATAATAGGTGGAATTGCAAGCTTTCATGGATTGCCTGTTACTGTTATTGCACAGCAAAAGGGTAGAAGCATACAGGAAAATAAAAAGAGAAATTTTGGAATGCCTTTACCTGAAGGATATAGAAAAGCACTTAGGCTTATGAAGCAGGCAAATGATTTTAATAGACCTATAATTTGTCTGGTGGATACAAAGGGAGCTTTTTGTGGAATTGAAGCTGAGGAAAGAGGTCAGGCTAAGGCAATAGCAGATAATTTATATGAGATGAGCGGCTTTGAAGTACCTATACTTAGTATAGTTATAGGAGAAGGCGGTAGTGGTGGAGCATTAGCATTAGCACTCAGTAATGAGGTATGGATGCTGGAGCATGCTATATATTCTATTTTATCACCTGAAGGCTTTGCCTCAATTTTATATAAGGATGCAAAGCTTGCTAAGGATGTAGTTGATGATATGAAAATAACGTCAAAAGAATTAAAAAAATTGGGTATTATAGATAAAATTATACCTGAAAAGGAAAAAGCGAGCCTTGATAATATAGATGAAATAGTAAATTATATGGATATAGAAATTATTGACTGGTTATTAAAATATAATAATAAATCAAAGGAAGAAATTATATCCCAAAGATATGACAGATATAGAGGATTTTAGTATATGTCTAAAATTTTTTAGGAGAAAGCATGGTTAAAGGTTTAAAGATAGGTGATTTGAATATTACCAAGCCTATTATTCAAGGTGGAATGGGAGTTGGTATAAGTCTAAGTCATTTAGCAGGTAAGGTTGCAAGTCTTGGTGGAATAGGTCTTATATCTACAGCTCAAATAGGATATAAAAGACCTGATTTTATTAAAAATCCGTTTAAAGCTAATATAGAGGCGATTAAAGAAGAATTAAAAAAGGCTAGAGAAATAGTAAGGCAGAGCAAAGAAAAATTACAAGGTGCTGTCGGATTTAATATTATGGTTGCTACAAGGGGATATGAGAAATATTGTGAAGTGGCTGTTGCACATGGTGCCGATATTATAGTAAGTGGTGCAGGTCTTCCAATAGATTTACCGGTATATTTAAAAAATGGAATGGAAATGAGAAAAGAAATTTCTACGGATAAAATATATGGTGAAAGAAATAGAAAAACAAAAATAGTACCTATAGTAAGTAGTTCAAAAAGTGCAAATGTTATTCTAAAGATGTGGCATAGAAAATATAATATTACAGCAGATGCAATAGTTATAGAAGGCCCTTTGGCAGGAGGACATCTTGGATTTAGCATGGATGAACTTGAATACTATGGTGCTGTTGAGGGTAGTGAATATAAAAGAGCCTTATATGATCAGGAAATTAAAAATATTATTAAGATTGTTAGAGAGTATGAAGAAAAATTTTCTACACATATTCCAATTATACTTGCAGGGGGTATATATACACATAAAGATTTTGAGCATGCACTTCATTTGGGCTTAGATGGAGTACAGGTTGGGACAAGATTTGTAACGACAAAGGAATGTGATGCCCCTGAATTTTATAAGGAAGCTTATATAAGAGCAAAAAAAGATGATATAAAAATAGTAAAATCCCCTGTCGGCTTACCCGGTAGAGCTATAAATAATATATTTTTGGAAGAGATAAAAAATACAAAGCAAAAAATAGGAAGGTGCTACCAATGCCTAAGTAAATGTGATATGACAAAGATACCATATTGCATAACTGAGGCTTTAATTAAGGCGGTAAATGGAGAGATAGGAAAAGCCCTGCTTTTTGCAGGTGCAAATGCTTATAAAGCAGATAAGATAGAAACGGTTAAAGATGTAATAAATAGTATTTGCGGATAAATATTAATAAAAAGCTTTATTGAAAGACCTCCTTTGTTATTTTATATAACATTAGGAGGTCATTTAATATTATTATATTTTATTTTATTAAGCTTTAATCTATTATTTTTTGTTTTTTTCTTTGCCTTTATTTCTTCTTTTTTTAAAAATAGTTCTTTTACTTTCTTTGAATTTATCATTTTGACAGTTTTAATAGCAAAAAGCTTATTATTATCAGTATGTTTTATACGAATTTTAGCTTGCAAAAATGAATGTTCGGGGCAATAAGCAAGACTATAATAATTTTTTGAGCTTGTAACGAACCAAGGTATTTTTTTCTTTAGCATACGCTTACAAAATATACATTTAATGTCGGATATATTTTTATTTTTAAATATATCTTCCTTTTGTTTAAATGGTGCAGATACCATTTTAGAATATTTTGGAAAGAGCATATATATTTCTTCGGATTTATTTCTTGGAGGGCTATAGTAATCTATGGACAAATATTTACAAACTTTTTTAAAATCTATATTTTTAATAATCATAGAAGTATAGTATGCATCATCCAATGCGTGATGAAAAGGACGCTCACTTATAATTCCAAGATTATTGCAGGCCTTGTCAAGAGGTAATTTATTATTAGAGCTATCTACTATATCATTGGAAAAATTATATAATTTTTGTATATCATAGTATAAAAGAGGTTTTGGAAATACATTGGCTACATTGTGATATTTCATATTCCTTTGTAATTCTGTTAAATCCATATTACCCCAAGTACAGAATATAGGATTTTCATTTTCTTTAAAGACCCAGGAGAAAAAATTATTCATGGCTGTAGGAAAGGATAGTCCTCTTTTTTTAAGCTCATGAATACCGATATTTACTATTTCATGCACTCTAAAGTGTATTTGCTCATAAACTACAGGCTTTATAAAGGTTTTAAATTCATCAATAATATTAAAGTTTTTATCTAATTTTATAGCACCTATTTCTATAATTTCAAAGGGAATAGCTTTTATTGTACCACTTTTACCAGTTGGTGATTGATTCCATTCCAAATCTAAAACAATATAGGTTTGCATATAACTCCCTTCGATATTTTATTTAAATTTTTTACGACTTCTAAAGTTTTTCATTAAATCAGTATGCTTTCTTTGAATTTTGGTATTGGTTATTTTATTTATCAGAGTGAAGGAATCAAATCCTTTTCTTTTTTTTCTGATATAAGCCAAGTATTTAGCTCTTTTTTTTCTTCTCCTTAATCTAAGTATATATAAAAGTATAAATATTAAGGATATTATAAATATAAGGCTAAGTACGATTATAGTATATAAATTAGTAAAAAATTTCTTTAGTATTAGTCTGAAGGATTTTTTATCTGTAGTATTATCACTTAATTTTACTGATGATGCTTTTTCTGATAAATTATCACTTATAAGATATATATCTCCAACCTTTCTATCCTGCCATGTATATTCAATTTTTGCCAAGGCATTTTTTGGTGCAATCTTAGGTAAATCATATGAAATATTAGATTTAGTATCGTTTATATTTGCAAAATTAGGTAAAGTAATGCTATCATCCGATTTTTTGATAAGATTTGTCATATTATCTTTGTTATTTACTATATTTAAATTTTTTATTGTTTGTAAATAAGGTATATCATCATCTGAAGGAGTAACTTTTTTAAAATTGGAGAAGCCGAATTCTAATAAGGCTCTTGTATCCGTATAATGCTTTTGTTTGCTGCCTAAAACAACACAGACAAGATTTAATTTAGAATTGCTTGCATATGTTACTAAGGTATTACCTGCAACGCTTGTATAACCTGTCTTTCCCGCTATAGCATAAGGATAATAATTGGAGCTGTTTTTTCTTAACATAGCATGATGAACAAATACCATAAAGCCATCAGGATTTGCTTTTGAAGGTGGCAACTTATAATAGCTTTTTTGAGCTATTTCTTTAAGTGTTTGATTTTTAAAGGCGGCTGCTGAAATAAGTGCAAAATCGTATGCAGTAGTATAATGATTTTCATCATTTAAACCACTGGGATTTGTAAAATTAGATTCTATTGCTCCAAGCTCCTTGGCTTTTTTATTCATTAATTTTGCAAAAGCTTCTATACTTCCTGAACAGTGTTCGGCTAAAGCATTAGCAACTTCATTTGCAGATTTTAATAGCATCGCATGTAAAGCATCATTGACAGATAAGGTATCACCCTCATCATATCCGGCAGATGAGGAGCCTTTTTCAACATTATATACAGCAGTATGTGAAAATGTTATTTTTTCATCAAGCTTGCAATTTTCTAATATAACTAAGGCAGTGAGTATTTTAGTAATACTTGCAGGATATGCCTTTTCATGAATATTTTTTCCATATAACAGTGTTTTTGAATCGGCATCAATTAATATAGCTGAGTTTGATTCTATAGACGCTACATTGTTAGGCCAGGCAGTATCCGCAAGACTTGTATTATATATTAACATAAAGCTTATTATCAGACTCAAAAATAATTTTAATAATGTTTTCATATATTCTCCAAAGATATTTTCTTCAAATATTATAAGATATAAACTACTTATAGTAAAGAATAATAATATAGTAAAAATTTATAAGCTGTAAGAGTAAGCCTCGGTATAATTTTTGCTTAATATTATAAAAGGAGACTATTCCCATTTTATGTTTTTGGGAATAATCTCTTTATAATAATACAAGCTATAATTAATAAAGTAAGGAATATTGTATAACAAAAAATAATATCTTTTGTTATATCCATAAAAATCATCTCAGGTAGCATATTAATTAATCTATCTGTTTTAGGATCCAAAAGCCATAAATCATTGGAAAAAAATAATTTATGGAAAAGTATAAAATACTTTGTAAAGTCTTTTGAAATAAAATTATAGATAATACTTAAAAGTATAAGTAAAAATAACATGGTACGTATAATACTCTTGCTAAAATAAAGTAATGCCGTCTTTATATTTTTTTTAAATAGTAAAAAAGAGAGTATAGCTATACAAATAATAGATAAGTATATTAATTTTATACCATTTTGAAAAAGAATTTTTACATCCTTCATATGAGCAATTTCTTTTTCATTAAAAAATTTGATATTGTAAGAGCCGTCAATATTAACAGTAATATCATCAAGACTTTCTCTTTTATCTAAGAGATAATCAAGCATTTGTTTATTGACATCAACTAAATCATCAAGTTTAATATTCATATTATCTGCTATATCATATTTTACAAATTCATTTTTATAATAATTCGGTAGCTTAAAGCAAACAATCCAAAAGGATAAAAGTAGCAGTAAAAATATAGTGAAAAGAGAAAGTAATATAGATAAATAATAATTATAGACTTTCATCACTCACTCATTCTTTTAATTACTTTAAGTCTTGTAAATTCTTCTCTTTCCTTTTCCTCTAAAGCATTTGTTATAGACCTGCTTATAGCTTCATATTTTGGAATAGTAATATTTTTAAGAGCATTTGCACGCTTTTGAGTTTTACTTATATTAGTTGCAAGGCGGTAGGCTGAATTTTCTATCATTGACAGCTTTATGGTTAAGTCTTTTACTTTTTTAAATTGTAATATGGCATTATCAAGGCATTCTCTTGTATTATAAAATGCATAGTTTAATGCTATATCCTTTTCTTTATATTGTACCAAAGGAATTTCAGTACCCATTACAGATCTTGTTTTGATGACAATTCCATCGTCTATAGGGATTGATTTTGCCAACTCACTTACATAATCTATACCCAGCTCTATATTTGCCTGTTCGAGGCTTTTATATGCAAGACGGTAAGTTGAATCTATCTCAGTTTGTATTTCCTTCGCCTTATCAATAAGTTGCATAAGCTCACGAATTAGTATATTTCTTTTTTTATCCATAAGACCATAGCCTTGTTTTGCTAAGGCAAGAGAATTTTTTGTTGATATTAGATTTCCTTTTGTGGGGAAAGTATTTAAATTCATTCAATGCCTCCTTAAATAGTATTATTTTGGCTATTTGAAGTATCTAAAACAATATCTCCATTATCTAAAATTTTACAGGCTTTGTAATAAACATCCAAAATTTTGGTATCAACTCTATCAAGCTCTGATTTTGGTAAAAGTCCTAAAAGCTTCCATGCTATATCAAGAGTTTCAAGAATACCTCTATTTTCATCTTTTCCTTGTCCTATAAATTTATTTTCAAATTCATTACCGAAAATCAAGTATTTTTTATCAACCTCAGACAATTCATCCTCACCAATAACAGAAGCTAAGGCCCTTGCATCTCCAACCTTTGCATAGCAGGAGAAAAGCTGATTAGCTACATCCTGATGATCTATTCTGGTAAAATCTTTACCTATACCATCCTTCATAAGACGAGATAGTGAAGGAAGTATACTAACAGGTGGATATATGCTTTTTCCATGCAAATCACGATCAAGAACTATTTGTCCTTCTGTTATATAACCGGTAAGGTCAGGAATAGGATGGGTTATATCGTCATTAGGCATAGTAAGTATAGGTATCTGAGTAACAGAGCCTTTAGAGCCGTGTACAATGCCGGCACGCTCATATATGGTAGCCAATTCTGAATACAAATATCCGGGGAAACCTTTTCTTGATGGAATTTCACCCTTTGATGAGGATACCTCCCTCATAGCTTCCGCAAAGCTTGTCATATCAGTAAGAATAACAAGTATATTCATATCTTTTTCAAAGGCTAAATATTCAGCTAAGGTTAAAGCAACCTTAGGTGTTATCAATCTTTCTACAACCGGATCATTAGCAAGATTAATAAAGGTAGTTACGTGATTGCTGACACCTGATTCTTCAAATGTTCTTCTAAAGAAATCTGCAACATCATGCTTAACTCCCATAGCGGCAAATATAATAGCGAATTTTTCATCACTATTATTATCACCTAGGGAGGCTTGCTTAACTATCTGTGCCGCCAATTCATCATGTGGTAAACCATTTCCTGAAAATATAGGAAGCTTTTGACCACGTATTAAGGTGGTAAGTCCATCTATTGAGGATATACCTGTTTTTATATAATTTCTAGGATATTCTCTACTTACAGGATTTAGAGGCTTACCATTTATATCAATAAATTTTTCGGGGTCTATAGGGCCTAAATCATCAATAGGTTTACCTATACCATTAAAGGTACGTCCAAGCATATCTTCACTAACACCTAAGGTCATAGCTTGTCCTGTTAGTCTTGTATGAGTATTGTGAATAGACATACCGGAGGTTCCTTCAAAAATTTGTATTACTACTTTATCATTATTAATTTCTATAATACGTCCAAGACGTTTTTCATTATTATTTACAGTTATTTCAACTATTTCATCAAATGTAGCATTTTTTACACCTTCAAGAATTACTAAAGGTCCATTTATTGAACTAAGTCCTAAATATTCAACTGACATAATAAACCTCCTTAAGCATTTCTTTCTATTACTGCATCATAAAATTTATCAATTTCCAGCTTATATTCATCAAATTTTTCCAATTCATCATTTGCTATATCATATTTCATAGATATTAACTTATCCCAAATAGGATAATCCTTTAAAATTGACATAGGCATACCCATACCTACCAATGAACGTGATTTCTTATATAAATATAGTATTAAATCCATCATCTTAAATTGCTTTATAAGAGGTACACAGGTATCGTCCTTATGGAAAGCATTTTGTTGTAAAAAGCCTACTCTTATAACCTTTGAAATATCAAGAATTAATTTTTGTTCGTCAGGTAAGACATCTGCACCTATAAGCTTTACTATCTCCATCAATGAGGCTTCTTTATTTAATAAATATACAAGTCTGTTTCTATAATCTACAAACTTTGGATTTACATTATCATTATACCATGCAGATAAATCTGAGAGATATTCTGAGTAAGAATCAAGCCACTGTATAGCAGGGAAATGTCTTGAATAAGCCAGTCTTTTATCCAGCCCCCAAAAGCATCTTACAAAACGCTTTGTATTTTGAGTAACAGGTTCTGAGAAATCTCCACCTTGAGGAGAAACTGCACCAATTATAGAAACTGAACCGTCAGTACCGTTTAAATTTTGCATAAGTCCGGCTCTTTCATAAAAAGCTGATAGCTTTGATGCCAGATAAGCAGGAAAGCCTTCTTCGGCAGGCATCTCTTCCAGACGACCTGACAGTTCTCTTAGTGCTTCAGCCCATCTTGAAGTTGAGTCAGCCATAATGGCTACATCATAGCCCATATCTCTATAATATTCGGCCAGTGTAAGTCCTGCATAAAGGCTTGCCTCTCTGGCAGCTACAGGCATATTTGATGTATTTGCTATAAGTGTAGTTCTATCCATTAGAGGATTACCGGTTTTCGGATCAATAAGCTTAGAAAATTCCTCTAAGACTTGAGTCATTTCGTTACCTCTTTCACCACAGCCTATATAAATAATTATATTTGCATCAGACCATTTTGCAATTTGATGCTGTGTCATTGTTTTTCCCGTTCCGAAGCCACCGGGAACTGCGGCTGTACCACCTTTAGCAAGAGGGAATAAGGTATCCAATATTCTTTGTCCTGTTATTAAAGGCTTTGATGCAGGAAATCTTTTTGCTATAGGTCTTGCAACTCTTATAGGCCAATGCTGTGTCATGGTTATAGGAAGCTCTGTACCGTCACTTAATTGTAAGGTTAAAAGAGTATCATTAATTGTATATTCGCCATCATCAACAAGCTTGGCAACATAGCCTGAAAGTCTTGGAGGTATCATTACCTTATGAGTAATAGCAGGAGTTTCAGGAACTTCAGCTATTATAGTTCCTCCTGAAACAAAATCTCCATTTTTAACAAGCATATGTGTTTTCCAAAGCTTGTTTGTATCCAAGGAAGATACATTTATACCTCTATCTATGTAGATACCTGAATTTTTGGCTATTTGTGTAAGCGGTCTTTCAATACCGTCAAAAATATTATTTAAAATTCCCGGTGCAAGAGTTACACTAACAGGAGATCCGGTACCATAAACCTTATCACCGGGTCTTAATCCAGAGGTTTCTTCGTACACCTGAATTATACTTTCATTATTTGTAAGTGCAATAACTTCACCGACCAAATTTTTTTCACTAACATATACCATCTCATTCATAGCAAAGTTAGACGCTTCAGTTTTAATAACGGGACCGTTTATTGAAAAAATTGTAGCTATATTATTCAAGGCCTGCACCTCCTAAGCTGATATGGAAAGCTTCCTTTGCATCACTTATTTTTTTCTCAAAGGAGTTGTCAATAAGTAAGTTTCTGGCAGGAATAACAGCTCTTGTTCCACCCATAAATGAATATTTGCTTTCTAACAGACTTATATTATTATCTAATGATAATTTATGAATCAGATGAGAATCACTAGGGTCTATATATATATCAAGCTCATCATTTCCTGCAAATTTTATTGCTTTCTTTATTTGTAAATCAAGTAATTTTGGATATTCATCAGAGGTCATAAATTCTTCAAGCTTATTTTGTAGTTCGATGAAAATTTTAGATACGACCTCATTTCTTTTATCACTTACCATTTTTTTGATTTTTAATTCTTCTATAGAAAGCTCTTTGTTAAGATTTCTATGAATTTGTTCAGTTTCTAATTTTATTTGCATATTATTACGACGTTCTTCATCTTCTTTGTGTTCGGAAAAGGTTTTTTCAAGTGCTTCCTTGTATTCAGCAATAATCTTATCATAACGTTTTTTGGCGTCATTTATGCAAAGTTCATTAAAATGTTGTAATTTTTCTTCGCTTGTCATTATCTACCTACCTTTATAGTTTTAAACCAATAGCTTCGTTGACATAATCAGTTATAAAATTAGGCTTTCTACCTGTACCATGTCTATCAGGGACATCAATAAATAGTGGCAATTTATATTCAAGCTTAAATGAATTTACAAGCTCGGGATATAAGCTTGAAAATTTTTCAGTCAATAATACTATGCCTATATTTTTATCTGAAATTGCAAAAGAAAGTGCTTTATGTAGGTCTTCTTTTGTATGTACAACAACACCTTCAATTCCTGCCAGTCGCATACCGGTTAAAGTATCTATATTATCACTTATTAGATACATTTTCATAAAATCACCTTTATAATTTACCAAGTATCATAAATGCTATGATAAGTCCGTATAAGCAAACACCCTCTGCAAGACCTACAAATATAAGAGATTTACCAAGTATGCCGGGATCCTCACTTATTGCACCTAATGCCGCACTTGCCGCCGCACTAACTGCTATACCGCCACCGATACATGCAAGACCTATTGAAAGACCTGCAGCTACATAAGCAAGACCGGTAGCAGATGAAGCTGCCGCTTCAGCACTTTGTGCCGCAAAGGAATTTCCTGCAAAGAATAAAGTTGAAAAGATTATAATTCCAAAGAAAAGAACTAAATTTGTTGCAAGAGCAGCTTTATATTTACCTTGGCTCTTTTTTCCTATAGAAAAAGCAACAAATGGAACAACTATACTTAAAATAAGTGCTAAGATTAAAGTTAAATTAACTAAAAGATTCATAATTTTCTCCTTTTAAATATTTATAAATTTTTACCATAAGGTACAAATGCTCTACCGCCTCCACGGTAAAATCTTGAAAAAAGTTCATAATATTGAAGTCTCAGTACTTGAATACCTACTATAAGACCTTCCATTCCCATTACGAAAATATTACCTATAACAACAACCAACCAATTTATATTTCCACTTTCGGCACCTGCCAGCATGAGTACAACCTCCATCATAGCGGCATGGCTGACGGCAAAGGCTCCAATTCTCACGAATGATATAGTGTTTGAAAAGTAACTTAGTAATATTTCTACCATTTCAAATATACCCTGAACAATAAACATTGCCTTATCCTCAGGAAAAAGCTTTGATTTTCTTTCTACCAGATGAATAAGAGGTTCTTTGAAAAATATTATAAGTAAAGGTGCGATAAACATAATTAATATAATTGAAAGAGCAGGTAAAGTTTTACCGAGCATTAAAAGTACTATACTAATACAGGCTGAGATATAAAAGACAAAGCCTGCAATACCATTTGCATCAAATAATGCTTCGCCGACATCCTTTAATTTTAATCTATTAATTATATTTAAAATCATAGTCATAAGAATGATTAACATTCCAAGAAATACGGTTACAACAAAGACTGTATTCAGATTGCCTATAATAGGTAATTTAGTAATTGCCTTTGATGGATGTAACCAAAGTGCAGGTAGAATATCCTCAAAGCCGAAGAAGCTTCCAAATAGAAAGCCGAAAATTACTGAAAAAATACCACAACGTGCTACAATTCCTGCAAGCTTTGATTTTTTATAATAAGCTATTAAAGATCCGAGTAAAACTAAGATAAAGCCTTGACCCACATCTCCAAACATAAAGCCGAATATTATAGAATATAATAAGGCGATAAGTGCAGTAGGATCAAATTCATTATAATCAGGTAAGCCATACATATCTACAAACATTTCAAATGGTTTGAAAATAGCAAAATTTTTAAGTTTTACAGGAGGCTTACTATATAGATTATTATGATCATCCTCTATGATACAAAAGGTTTTAGGGTCATCCTCTATACTTGCATAGAATTTTTTTGCTTCATTTGCAGGTAACCAACCACATAGTATATAGAAGGGTCTTTGAGTATTTTTTGTTACAGCCGCCAACTTTCTTATATCAAAATTAGCATTATATTGTCGTAATTTTTCAAAGTATAGGTTAAATTCTATTTTTTTAGATGAAATAATATTTTGCAATTTTTCATCCAAGTCTGAAATAGATTTTTTACAATTTTCTATTTCTTCATTTAGAATATTAACAGCTCCTTCCGGAGTACCCTCATATCCGTCAGGTAAAAAGAAACGTTCAAAGTGCATAGATGTATATATAGCATCTACCTTTTCATGTATAACCTCAGGAACAAAATAAACTGCCCAAATATATTCTCCCTCTTCCTGACATTTGTAAAATATTGAATCAGTATCATAATAAACAAAAGCCATAAATTTTTCGTAATATTCTTTGTGCATACGTCCGAATCTGAATCTTATATGCTGAAAATGTAATATTTTTGACAAATCATAATTTAATCCTATATATTTTTGTACATTATGCAATTTTGTTTCATATTCTTCTTGATTTTTACAGATTTCCTCTTTTTTAGACAGGATTTCCGAAAATTCATTATTTAATTTATTTATAAAATCAGTAGCTTCAGCAATAGAGACGGTATCTACTACTTTAGAGCTTAACTCATTTTCTTTGATATTCATAAGCTTCATAAGCTCCTTAGCCAGAGCAAAGCTGTCTTTGTAAGGATTACTTTCAACATATGGCAGAAGTCCCTTTACATTTTTTAGCTCTAATAAGGTGTTTTCCAACTGAATATCAAATTTGGAAATGTGTTTCTCAATAACATGGTCAAGATCATCTTTTAGACCGGTTATACTAAGAAACGTCATTTTTTCTATCATTTACTGTCCTCCTTTTTATAATGTAAGAGCAGATACAATATCATAATTAGGTATCTTGTATTTAACGGATTCTATAATATGTATTAGTAATTCTATTTCAAGCTCTCTTTTAAAAAGATAAGAGTAAAGTAATACAACTGAATTTGGATGAGTCTTTACATTTTTTAAAAAAGTATAATAGAGAAATTTGTCATTAAAATCCTCTAACTTATCTATAGAATTAAAATGCTTTTTCTTTTCTCTACCATAATAAGATTCATTAAAGGCTAATTTAAATTCATCTATATTATTTGCTTCTACTAAAGCTTTTAGAGCTTGTGTATTTAGTTTATAATATATAGGAATTAATATTGAATAAATAGTTGTATTATCAAGCTTATAATACATTTTACTTCTATATATCCATTCCATATTTAATAAATCAATACGAGTACCTATTATAACATCTAATTGCTTTGCTTCTTTTTTTGGTAAGAATTTATCCTTATTTTTCCACAGAGATTTGAAATAAACCAAATCAAGACAAAGCTCATAATCAAAAAGTGTTGCCGTATCCTTTAGCTTGGATAAAGGCTCATAATAGATGCTACCATAAAGAGCTTCAATGAAACTGTGAGCATCTGTAGTTTCTGAAAGCTTTTCAAAATTTATTTTTGAATATTTGTCAAAATAAGCTTTAAATATATCATCGACATAAGAAACATTTTTTTGATCCAACACATCTCTTAAAATTCTTTTTAACATCCTTATTTCAAAATGTATGAAATAAAGCTTTAAAAATTTTTTATAGGTACCATCTACAAAGCTGAAAAGTTTTGAATAATCCATAAGCAGCTTTACATACAAGACTCTTTCTAAATCCTGTCTGTGCAACTTATCTAAATTTAAGTCCTTAAAAAGTAAATGATAAGGCTTTAATTCATCAATTTTATGAATTACTTCATTTACACTTTCTGAATTGGATAAGTAAATAAGCTCCTCTTTTTTTAATAATTTTGCTTGCATTGCTCTTAATTTTGTTGGAGTAGCAGTATTTAAAGATAATATACTCATAGATTACTCCTTAATCATTTTTTTAAATAATTCATTAACATACTCTTTATGATTTTTTTCATAATCTTCTTGCAAGGATATGATAATTTGACTGGAATATGCCCTTTGTTTAGCTATATCTTTATCAAAGCTTTCTCTGGCTTTTTTTTCGATATCAGAAATTTTTTGCTTCGTTTCTTTTTGAATTGAAGCATCCCATTTAAGGGTTTTTTCTTTCATTTGCTGTGCTAATTTTTCTTTTTCTTCGTTAGCATCATCAAGTATGGACATTGCCCTATCTTCTATAGCTGACAGCTTAGATATTATATCATCCATAAAAACCTCCATTCATTAAAATTATAATTTAATATAATAACTCTTTTTAAAATATTGTAAATAAGTATTTATAAATATTTGCATTTTAAACATATTAAAAGTAGTATTAATCAGTACAATTAGTTATTTTTGAGCAATAAGTAAAATTGCACAAAAAATCAAGAGTATAAATGCTAAATAAATATATTTTTATACTCTTGTTATCTAAGAAAAGTAATATTATAAGTGAATATTAAATAAACAACTTTGAAAATTAATTTGATTTTGCTTTTATATATTTGCTTGAAACATATGCATAAGAGCCATTATAATTAATTACAGCCCATTCTGAATCGTGATTTCGTATAAATTCTATTTCTGTATCTTTGTTCAAGGTACTTACTATAGAAGCATCAGTATTGGGTGCAGAACGAACATTTAAATTAGCAGTAGTTATATATATATTTTTTTGAGAGTCCTGAATATTTGCTTCGTTCGCTTTTGTATTTTCTGCTACAGTGCTTGTTTGTATGGGCAAGGTTTCTTTAATAGAATTTTTTTGCTTGTTATATTTATATACCAATGCTATTAATATTATTAGAAATATAGGGATTAAAGCTACGATAAGGCGACTTAAGTCAAATTCATTTTTCCTATATCTTCTTATTATTCTATGCCTTGAATTTAGAGCGGCATTTTTCTTTTTAAATATTTTATTGTCAAAATTAATGTGAGAAAAAGTTACAATTTCGTTGCTGAGTAAAGAAAATGCATTATTGGCACTATATGCATTGTTATCATTTTGATGAATAGCTTTATTTCCTATTTGACGTATTTTGTGATAATTTTCCAAGCTGGTCTTACTTATAATTCTATTTTTATATAGCTTGTCGATTTTGTCTATAAGCTCAAGCTCGCCGTCATCAATAGCTATATACAAAGAATTAACCATATATTCCAATATTTGTCTGGCTTTTACCATTGACAGGTTATATTGCTTTTGTGCAAGCAATTTTTCTATTTCTCTGATCCCCTGTTGAATAATGTCAAAGGAAACTCGATTTTTTTGGTTTGCCATATATTACCTCCTTTAAATAATATTTGTATAAATCAATGATTTTATTATAAATTTTTAGAAAACTTGATTATATTTATTATAAATGATAATATAAAAACAGTAAATAGATAAAGAGGTTTTTATGAGATTAAGGCATATAAAGGGCTGTGAAGAATATATAAAAAACAATGCTTGTTGTATTTGTGGAGCTGATATATATAAATATCAAGGCAAATGGAATAAGCTTTTTGGAAATCAAAATCCTATTCACATAGAGATTGGTATGGGAAAGGGGCAATTTATACGTGATATGTCAAAGGCTAATCCGCTTATAAATTATATAGGTATAGAGAGATATGAAACTATTATCATGAAGGCTTTACAAAGGAAAGAAAGGCTTGAAAATTCAGAATTTAAATATAATAATTTACTATTTATGTGTTTAGATGCCAATGAGCTTGAAAAAAGCTTTAACAAAGATGAAATAGATAAAATATATCTTAATTTTTCCGATCCATGGCCAAAGCTTAGACATGAAAATAGACGTTTGACTTCAAAACATTTTTTGGATATATATGAAAAGATTTTAAAAAAGGATGCTTGCTTAGAATTTAAAACTGATAAGGCTGAATTTTTTAATTATTCTGTTGAAAGCATAAAAGATGCCGGATGGAACTTGGAATATATTAATTTTGATTTTCATTCCTGTGCTGAAGCCAAGGATAATATAATGACTGAGTATGAAGAAAAATTTAGTAGTTTAGGTAATAAAATTTGTAAATTAATAGCGAGGAGGTAATATGGTAAATAAGATTAATAATGAAAATTTTGATGAAGAGGTATTGCAAAGTGAAAAGCCGGTGTTGATTGATTTTTATGCAGACTGGTGTGGACCATGTAAAATGTCAGCTCCTTATGTTGAGGAAATTGCACTTGAAAAATCTGATATTTTGAAGGTTGTAAAGGTTAATATAGATGAAGCACCGGAAATAGCAATAAAGTACAAGGTTCTATCTATACCTACATTTATCTTGATAAAGAATAAAGAGATTGTAAAAAGAGAAACAGGAGCAAAGGATAGAGAAGCCTTGTTAGCTTTGATAGAAATGTAAAATAAGCCAAGCTAAGCTTTAAGAATATTAAGGCTTAGCTTTATATTTTTGTGAAAAATTTTTTTAAAAGTTTTATATAAGTATTGCTTGCAAAATATATTTATTTATGTTACCATTGTAAATGTTAGATTACTTAGTTTTTTAATAGTATTCCTTGATAGCTCAGTCGGTAGAGCATGCGGCTGTTAACCGCAGTGTCGTAGGTTCGAGTCCTACTCAGGGAGTTTAGGATTCGGTTATCTTAACTGAATCCTTTTTGTTTTGCATAGAAAATTAATAAATTTTAAATAATATTGACAATTTGGGTAGTGATTATGTATAATTAATATGTATTTCATTGAAACTTTTGAATCACATATTTTTATAATATATTATAAAAATATTATGATATATTATAAAAATATGTGATCGCTTAGTTATTATATAAGAGTTAATAATATTTTAAGTCTATAGTTGGGAAATGCAAAAAAATATTTAGGAGGTAAGAAATGCATAAAGGAACTGTAAAATGGTTTAATCCAACTAAGGGATATGGTTTTATAACTGATGAAGCAGATAATAGTGAAGTATTTGTTCATTTTTCTGGAATAGCATCAGAAGGCTACAGAACTTTAGAAGATGGACAAGAAGTTACTTTTGACACTGCTGAAGGTAATAGAGGCATACAAGCTGTCAATGTACAGGTTGTTTAAAAATTGAAAAATAGTAAGAATGATATCCGGTTGTGATATTTCAAGCTAATAAAAAAGGTATAACTCAAAATGAGTTATACCTTTTTTAAATTTAAAATATTATTTGATTTTCAATTCAATTTGTTCAAAAGGTATTTCAATCTGATTTTTATCAAATTCAATCTTGATTTGCTCGAGCATTCTCCATTTTGTATCAAGAAAATCCCTGCTAAGGCACCATACCCTTGTACCGATTACTATGGATGAGCTTGCAAAGCTGTCCACAAAATATTTAAACTCTTTATTTTTCAAAATTTTATCATCAGATTTAAAAATATTATCTAAGATATTTTTTACCTTAGTTATATCGCTTGAATATGAAATATTTATCTTAAGCTCAAGCATACGTTCGTGGTTTGCTGATAAATTTGTAATAACCGAGTTGGCCAAGGTTCCATTTGGAATCGTTATTTTCTTGTTGTCATATGTAGTAATATTAGTATAAATAAGACCTATCATACTGACATTGCCTTCACCCATATTTGTAATAATATAATCACCTACCAAAAAAGGTTTTGATATCAATATGAGGACGCCTCCGGCAAAATTGGACAGGCTACCTTGCATTGCAAGTCCGATGGCAAGACCTATAGAGCCAAGTATTGCAAAAATACTTGCTGAATCTATGCCTATTCGAGAAGCTAAAATCAATGCTACTATAAAGTAGGATAATACTTTAAATAAGGATAGCAGAAATTTTTTTGTTCCTATGTCAAATTTACTCTTTCTTAAAAATTTATCTAAAAGTTTAAGAAGAAAGCTTATTATTTTAGTGCTGATAAAAAGTATAATAAGTATAATGAGTATTTGATAAAATATATTTAAGATATTAGGCATATGAGTGTGCAAAAGCTCTAATATATTATCAGGCTTTAATTTTTCTATATCCTTACTTACAGCATTATCATTTGAGGAAATATTTTTCGTAATATCCTCTATTACAGTATTATCAATATTTGTTTCAAGAGCATTTGCTAAATAAACTTTAAGCATCAGTCAGCCTTTTCAATACTAAAAATAGAAAATCCCATACTTGGAATATCTATTTGTATTTGGTTGAATTTTTGATCGCCATATTCATTGCAAACACTTCTGATAATAGATTTTTTATATGCCTTTTCACTTCCACCATATTTTTCTTTATCAGAGCTGAAGATTAGCTTGAGCTTGGCAGGATAAGGAAGGTTGAAATTGAATTGTTCATATCTTACAGGAGTAAAGTTACAAACTACAAAGACACTTTCATTTTTAGTATTTGTTCTTAAAAATGCTAAAATAGATTCTCTATAGGAATTGCAATCTATCCATGTAAAGCCTTCAGGATTGTTATCAAGCTCCCATAGTTGGCTGTGTTCAAGATAAAATTTGTTTAAATCTTTTGTGAAAGCTTGCATCTGCTTATGTATAGGATATTCAAGCAAGTACCATTCAAGCGAATTTTTGGAGTTCCACTCATCACATTGACCGAATTCCTGACCCATAAATAGAAGCTTTTTGCCTGGATGAGTCATCATAAATCCATAAGCTACACGCAAATTTGCAAATTTCTCTTCCCAGCTTCCACCAGGCATTTTATTAACAAGGGATCCCTTGCCATGTACAACCTCATCATGACTAAGTACGAGTATAAATTTTTCACTATATTGATACATCATTGAAAATGTTATTTCATTATGATGATATGAGCGATATATAGGGTCATAGTGCATATATTTAAGAAAATCATTCATCCATCCCATATTCCACTTATAATCAAAGCCGAGTCCTCCATAATTTAAATCACCACTTATTTGAGGAAAGGCAGTAGACTCTTCGGCTATCAATAATGCTGAAGGATATTTTTGCTTAAAAATACTATTTAAATGCTTTAAAAATTCTATAGCTTCAAGGTTTTCTTTGCCTCCATATTGGTTAGCTATCCATTCACCATAATTTTTTCCATAGTCAAGGTATAACATAGAAGCAACAGCATCCATACGTATACCATCTATATGATAATATTTTGCCCAATATAGTGCATTTGCAATTAGGAAATTACTAACCTGAGGACGCCCATAGTTATAAATATAAGTTCCCCAATGAGGATGCATACCTTGTCTTGGATCGGCATGCTCATATACACTGCTACCGTCAAGATTACCAAGCCCATGTAAGTCTTTAGGGAAATGTGCAGGAACCCAGTCTATTATAACACCTATATTATTTTTATGCATATAATCAACGAAGAACATAAAATCATGAGGTGTACCGAATCTTGAGCTTGGAGCATAATAACCGGTAACCTGATAACCCCAGCTTTCATCAAGAGGATGTTCCATTATAGGTAGTAATTCTATATGTGTATAATTCATTGATTTTACATATTTTGCAAGCTTTTTTGCAAGTTCTCGATAATTTAAGAATTCACTGCCATATATTTCATTTCCATTTTCATCAAATTCTTTTTCTTTTTTTAGCCAAGATCCGAGATGAACTTCATATATGTTGAGGGGATATTCTTGATTTGGAGAATTTTTGCTTGTAAGCTTATCTCTGTTGTCAAGCCAAGTCTGATCCTTCCATTCGTAATTGGCTAAATTATAAACTATGCTTGCCGTGCTTGGGCGTACCTCATTATAGAAAGAATAAGGATCTGCCTTAAGTAAGGTATTTCCATGAATGGTTTTAACTTCAAATTTATATAGCTCATTTTCCTTTAGCTCAGGGATGAATATATCATATATTCCACAGGCACCTAATTTTTTCATCTGATGTGCACGACCGTCCCAATTATTAAAATTTCCAACTACGGAAACACGTATAGCCGCAGGAGCATAGATAGAAAAATAAACACCCTTTGTTTCATCTATAGTACATGGATGTGCCCCCATAAGCTCAAAAATATCATAATTTATACCTCTTTCAAATTTTTCTATAGCTTCATCACTATATAATCCGTTAAAAGAGTAAGGATCTTTTATGGTATATGTTTCACCGTTATCATAGGTAACAACAAAATTATACTTGAAAATATTTTTCCTTTTTACAAGTATTGCAAAAAAGCCGTTATCATTTACAAGCTCCATAGGCAAAGTATTTTTGCTTTTGTCTATAAGTAGTTCTACTTTTGTAGCATGTGGAATAAATGCTTGTACCAAAATTCCATTTTCTGTAGGATGAGCTCCTAAAATCTTTTCTACTCTGGAGCATTCAGAATAGACAATTTCTTCTATAGCCGCTAAATCAAGAAAATCTATTAAATTATTATTCATATCAATATAGTAGTAAAACTACAGCTCCTTTCAAATATTTATATATATTTTAACATATATTTTATAAATAATGAATAACAAATATATAAAAAAGAGCTAAAATTATTATTATATTTTTTAAAGACAAAAGCCTTATGCAATATAATGAGCTAAAAGCTCGGAAAAGAAGTTTGTTTATTTTTGATTTACAAAAAAATTAATATTGCACATATTATTAATCTGACTTAAACTATAGTATATTAAAATTATTTTGGAGAAACGTATGGGATTAACTAAAAAAAAGAGAGAAATTATTGAAGAATTGGAAAAGGAAAAGATTGAGGAATTTTCATTAAAAAAAGAGATTTTCAGTTGGATAAGCATTTTAATTATTGCCGGTGCTATAGCATTTATATTAAATACATTTATAATTGCAAATTCCAGAGTTCCTTCAGGCTCTATGGAAAATACAATTATGACAGGAGATAGGCTTATAGGATTTAGACTAAGCTACAAATTTTCGGATCCTAAAAGAGGAGATATAATTATTTTTCGTTGGCCTGATGATGAAAAAATTTATTTTGTAAAAAGAATAATAGGCATGCCGGGTGATGTTGTTAGAATAACAGACGGAAAAATCTATTTGAATAATTCAGGTATTCCGCTGGATGAGCCATATATTAAAGAGCCTATGATACCCGAGGAGGATGCTGAATATGTAGTTCCACAAGACTGCTACTTTACTTTAGGCGATAATAGAAACAATAGTGCAGATTCAAGACGTTGGAAAAATACTTTTGTACATAGAAATAAAATTATAGCAAAGGTTTTATTTGAATATTTTCCAAAAATAAAATGGATTTCTTAGATTTGGAGTAAATATGAAAAATATTATAGCTGATTTTAAAAAATTTGCTTTAAAAGGTAATATTATTGATTTGGCAATAGGACTTATTATAGGCTCGGCTTTCGGAAAGATGGTAAGCTCCCTTGTTAATGATGTTCTAATGCCACTTTTCGGTATGCTTCTGGGGGGCATTAATTTTACAAATTTAAAATATGTGATTGCAGGAGCTACAAAGGATAAGCCTGAGGTGGCTATATATTACGGATCGTTTTTACAAGCTGTAGTAGATTTTTTTATTATATCCATATCAGTATTCATCTTTTTGAAGTTTATTTCCTTTTTAAGAAATGAAAAAGAAGAAATTAAAGAAAAAGAGGTTGCCTCAAAAAGCCCTGAAATTGCTTTACTGGAGGATATTAGAGATTTGCTTAAAAATAGGCAGGATTAAAAAATAATAAAAAAAACATATCTGTAGCTTATTTTATTATTGTCTATAGATAAAAATAATGTTATATATAATTTATCAGTTTTATAAATATAAAAACAAGAATGTTTATTTATGAATACAAATATACTAAATGGCTAAAATGATACACAAAAGATTATATATTCTTGGATTTAAAAAAATTTTTCGTGAATAGATAAGTATATATTTATAGACAAATATATATTTTGAGTTTATACTTAAAAGATAGGAGGGGGTTTTATTAAATATAAAAAATCAGTTTTTAGAAGCCTTGCATTAATTTCTCAAGTAGGAATAACTATGCTTAGTCCTATTTTTTTATGCTTATTGGTGGCATATTACATTGATAAGTATACAAATTTTAAGCAGGCTATGCTTCCTGCAATTATTTTGGGAGTAGTCACAGGCTATACTATGGTATATAAGCTTATAAAAAGTGTCCTGGACAGAGATTTATCAGATGAAAAAAAAGAACAGGTACATTCACATTCATTAACAAAAAAAGAGGTACATAGACCTAAAGTCCCAAGTCGCATAAATAGGGAGAATAATGATGGATAAGAATTTGAAAAAATTGCTGTTACAAATGATTGTTGGACTTTTTTTGTATGAAATTTTGCTTGTGCTTATATATTTTTTTATACATAGATATATTAATTGTGATTTTTTGTCATTATTTTTCGGGACGCTTGTTGGATTTTCGGTAGCCATATTGATATTAATTGATATAGCCTATATCAGCGAAGATATTATGCGTAGCAGGGATTTTAAATATGCAAGAAATAAGACGATTATCAAAGCTGTTATAAGAAAAGTTATTTTGGCGGCACTTGTTATAATTTTTTGGAGGTCCAAGTATATTAATATTTTTGCTATGATAATTGCAATATTCGGTATAAAGTTTGCTACTTATGCAGTACCGTTTATTAAAAAAATTATAAAATAATATTTGCTTTGGGAAAGGAGGAGATGTATTAATTATGGGTATAAATAATTTACCACTTTCTTTTAGTGAACCTGATTTTATGATTAAGGGTATCTATAAAATAAATTTTGCGGGTCAGGATTTATGGATAGGGACTACTACTATAAGCTTATTTATAGTGAGTATTATTCTTATAATATTTGCCTTATTTGCAAGAAATGCATTATTGCATGCTACTGATGTGCCGGGTACCTTTCAAAATATCATAGAATTTTTGGTTGAAGTATTGGAAAGTATAGGGAAAAGTGTTTTAGGAGATAATACTCCAAGATTTCTAAATTATATAGGAACCATATTTTTGTTCATTTTATTATCAAATTTTAGTGGATTACTGGGACTTAGAAATCCTACAGCTGATTATGGAGTTACATTCTTGCTTGGTCTTATAACATTTTTTATAGTTCAATATCAGGGCTTTAAAAATCATGGGTATAAGCATATAACAGGTTTGTTTCAACCATTACCGGTTTTGTTTCCTATAAATGTAATAGGAGAATTTGCAAATCCTATATCTATATCGCTTCGTTTATTTGCAAATCTTTTATCAGGTGTTGTAATGATGGGCTTGTGGTATGGAATGATGCCTATTTTTATGAAAATAGGTATTCCGGCAATTTTACAAGTGTATACAGATGTATTTTCCGGAGCTATTCAAACTTATGTTTTTTGTATGTTAAGTATGGTTTATATTAATGATAAGCTATAAAAATAAAATAAAAAGATTTAATTAGGAGGTTTTTATGAATATTTCAGGACAGGATTTTATTTATGGTTGTTCAGCTATTGGTGCCGGTTTAGCTATGATAGCAGGTATAGGACCGGGTGTAGGACAGGGTATAGCTGCAGGTGAAGGTGCTGCTGCTGTAGGTCGCAATCCGGGAGCAAGATCTGAAATAACATCAACTATGTTATTAGGACAGGCAGTTGCGGAAACAACAGGTCTTTATGGACTTGTAGTTGCTATGATTCTTATGTTTGTTAAGCCTTTTAAATAAACAAAGATATGTCATTATTAATTATGATATAAATAGTTTTGTTAAAAACATATATAGGAGGTAAGAACTTGGAACGATTGATAGGTTTTGATTATCAGCTATTATTCGATTCTTTCTTAACTGGAATAAATATCTTTGTTTTGTTCTTTTTACTTTCCTACCTGCTTTTTAATCCTGCTAAAGAGGTTTTGAAAAAAAGAAGGCAAAGGATAGCTGCAGAATTAACAAATGCGGCTGATAAGGAAAGCCAAGCTTTAGCTTTAAAGGCTGAATATGAAGAAAAAATAAGCAAGGTACAAAAGGAAGCTGAGCTTATTTTGGAGGATGCCAGAAGAAAAGCTAAAATTAGGGAAAATGAAATTATAGATGAGGCAAAGGCTAACGCTAACAGTATTATAGAGAGAGCCAACAAAGAAATTGAATTAGAAAAGAAGAAGGCATTAGATGATTTAAAGACAGATGTAGTAAATATAGCTTCACTTATAGCAAGCAAGGCTATTTCTTCAAACTTGAATATAGAGTTACAGACTAAGCTTGTTGATGAAACATTGGAAGAAATGGGTGGTAATATATGGCAAAGCTAGTTTCAAAGGTATATTCCGAGGCACTTTTTGATATGCTTAAGGAAACTGATAAGCTGGATGTAGTTTATGATGAGGTGAAAGCTGTTTATGAAATTTTTAAGACTAATATAGAGCTTGAAGATTTTTTGACCTCACCTAAGATATCGAAGGAAGAAAAAATCTCTTCTTTAGAAAATATATTTAAAAATAATATTTCAGTTGAGCTTATGGGACTTATGGTAAGCGTGATTGAAAAAGGAAGACAAAATAAATTCAAGCTTATATTTGAGGAATTTATAAATCAAGTAAAAGAATTTAAAAATATAGGTGTTGCATATGTAACAAGTGCAATAGAGCTTGATGATAATAAAAAAGAGCAAATTGAAAAAAAATTATTGGAAACAAGTAAGTATAATAAAATGGAGATGAATTTTAATATTGATACCTCTATTATTGGTGGATTGATTATAAGAATTAATGATAGAGTGCTTGATTCCAGCGTTAAAAAGAGATTATATAATATTAAAAGAGAACTTTTAAATATTAAATTAGCATAGAAAAATTTTGAAGAAAGCAGGTGAAACCCTGATGAATTTAAGACCGGAGGAAATCAGCTCTGTTATTAAAGAGCAGATTGAAAAATATGGATCAAAATTAGAAGTGGCTGATGTGGGAACTGTAATACAGGTGGCTGACGGTATAACCAGAATACATGGGCTTAAAAATGCCATGCAAGGTGAGCTTTTGGAATTTCCGGGAGAAGTCTATGGAATGGTATTGAATTTAGAGGAAGATAATGTCGGTGCCGTTCTGCTTGGAGATAAGCATAGTATCAGTGAGGGGGATATTGTAAAAACTACTAAAAAAGTTGTTGAGGTTGCTACAGGTGATGCTTTAACAGGAAGAGTAGTAAATGCCTTGGGTCAGCCTATTGATGGAAAGGGTCCGATTATAACAGACACATATAGACGTATAGAAAGAGTTGCACATGGCGTTATTGAAAGAAAATCTGTAGATACACCTTTGCAAACGGGAATTAAAGCTATTGATGCTATGATACCTATAGGTAGAGGGCAAAGAGAGCTTATAATTGGAGATAGACAAACAGGCAAAACAAGTATTGCCGTTGATACAATAATTAATCAAAGGGGACAAAATGTTCATTGTATATATGTAGCTATAGGGCAAAAGGCTTCTACAGTAGCAAATATAGTAAAAACATTTAATGAATATGGTGCTATGGATTATACAACTGTAGTAGTTGCAACAGCATCTGAGCCGGCACCTCTTCAATATATTGCACCATATTCAGGTTGTGCAATTGGAGAAGAGTGGATGGAAAGAGGAGAAGATGTATTAGTTGTATATGATGATTTGACCAAGCATGCAGCCGCTTATCGTACTCTCTCTTTGCTACTTAAAAGAGCACCGGGACGTGAGGCTTATCCCGGAGATGTATTTTATCTTCATTCAAGATTGCTTGAAAGAGCATCAAAATTATCTGATGATTTGGGAGGCGGTTCTCTTACAGCTCTTCCTATAATAGAAACACAGGCAGGAGATGTTTCAGCTTATATTCCTACTAATGTTATTTCTATTACAGACGGACAAATTTATCTTGAAACTGAAATGTTTAATGCAGGCTTTAGACCGGCTATAAATGCAGGACTTTCAGTATCCAGAGTAGGAGGCTCGGCTCAGATAAAGGCTATGAAGAAAATAGCCGGTCCTATAAGAGTTGAGCTTGCACAGTATAGAGAGCTTGCGGCATTTGCTCAATTCGGTTCGGAATTGGATGAAGCAACGACTAAACAGCTCGCACAAGGTGAACGTATAAAGGAAATGCTTAAGCAGACAAATTATAAGCCTATGCCTGTTGAAAAACAGATAGTTATTATATTTGCAGCAACACAGAAGCTTTTATTGGATATTCCTACAAATAAAATAAGTGAATTTGAAGAAAAATTATTAAAATTTGTAGAAAATCAATATCCTGAAATATTGGAAGAGATTAAAAATAAAAAAGAAATAAGTAAAGAGCTTAATGAAAAGCTTGTAAAAGTAGTAAATGAATGTAAAAAAGCTTAAAGGAGGTAAGGTTAATGGCTTCAATGAAAGAAATAAAACGCAGACGTACAAGTATACAAAGCACGGAGCAGATAACAAAGGCTATGAAGCTTGTATCTACTGTTAAGCTACAGAAAGCTAGAGTTAAAGCTGAAGAGTCAAAGCCTTATTTTACTTTAATGTATAAAACTATTAATAACATACTTGCTAAAACTAATAATATTAAACATAAGTATATTAATTCAAAATCAGGGAAAAAAGCCGTTATAGTAATAAGCTCCAATCGTGGACTGGCAGGTGGATATAATAATGGTATGATAAAGCTTATAGATAATAATTTTAAGGCTGATGATGCCTATATTTATGCTATAGGTAAAAAAGCTAAGGACGGATTGGCCAAAAGAGGCTTTAAAATAGCAGAAGATTATTCAGAGGTTATTAATGATCCTTTATATCAAGATGCATTGGATATAAGCAGAGAGCTTTTAAGAGCTTTCGAAAAAGGAAAAATAAGTGATATATATATTGCTTATACCACCTTTAAAAATACAATAGTTCATATTCCTACTTTGTTGCATTTGTTGCCTATATCTCAAAGTGAGATTAAAGGAAACTTTGAAGAAACAACAGGGCTTGGCAATGTGGATGATGATAAGACAATTATGGATTATTCTCCGAATGAAGAAGAAGTTCTTGATGCTATTATACCTAAATATATAACTTCTATAATATTTGGAGCATTAAGACAGGCTACAGCTTCCGAAAATGGAGCAAGAATGAATGCTATGGATAATGCGACAAATAATGCTAAGGAATTAATTGATAAGCTTGGTTTACAATATAATAGAGCAAGACAGGGTGCTATTACACAAGAGCTTACAGAAATTGTCGCAGGTGCAAATGCGATAAGCTAAGTGATTTTAAAATAAATAAAAAGGAGAAATATATGGCAGAACAGAATATGGGAAAAATTACCCAGATTGTCGGTGCAGTCTTAGATATAAAATTTGCCCAAGGTCATTTGCCTGATATAAATGAAGCTATACATATAAAAACTGAAGATGGTAAAAATTTGACTGTTGAAGTTGCCGCACATCTTGGTGATGATATAGTTCGTTGTATTGCAATGGGTACAACAGACGGACTTGTTAGAGGAATGGACGCTATAGCTACAGGAGCCCCTATATCTGTACCGGTTGGAGAAAATACTCTTGGAAGAATATTTAATGTGCTTGGAGAGGCTATAGATAATAAGGAAGCTCCTAAGGACTGTGAGTATTTACCAATACATAGGAAGGCACCTACATTTGAGGAACAATCTACAGAGACTGAGATTTTGGAAACCGGTATAAAGGTTGTAGATTTGCTTTGTCCTTATCAAAAGGGCGGAAAAATCGGATTGTTCGGTGGTGCAGGAGTTGGTAAAACCGTTCTTATACAAGAGCTTATAAGAAATATAGCAACAGAGCATGGCGGATATTCAGTATTTACCGGTGTTGGAGAAAGAACCAGAGAAGGTAATGATCTTTATTATGAAATGAAGGAATCAGGTGTTATTAATAAAACTACTATGGTTTTTGGACAGATGAACGAACCTCCCGGAGCAAGAATGAGAGTCGGCCTTACAGGTCTTACGATGGCGGAATATTTCAGAGATAAGGGTGGAAAGGATGTGCTTTTATTTATTGATAATATATTCAGATTTACACAGGCGGGCTCAGAAGTGTCAGCTCTTTTAGGACGTATGCCTTCAGCTGTAGGATATCAGCCTACATTACAAACAGAGATGGGTGCTTTACAGGAGCGTATCACTTCTACAAAAAATGGATCTATAACTTCAGTTCAGGCAGTTTATGTTCCTGCCGATGATCTTACCGACCCTGCACCTGCCAATACATTTGCTCACTTGGATGCTACAACTGTTTTGGATAGATCAATAGTTGAGCTTGGAATTTATCCTGCTGTTGATCCTCTTGCTTCTACATCAAGAATTCTGACACCACAGGTAGTAGGTAGTGAGCATTATGAGACTGCACAAAGGGTACAACAAGTTTTACAAAAATATAAGGAATTGCAGGATATAATTGCTATGCTCGGTATGGATGAATTATCAGAAGAGGATAAGCTTGTGGTATCAAGAGCAAGAAAGATCCAAAGATTTCTTTCACAACCATTTTTTGTTGCAACTCAATTTACCGGTATAGAGGGTAAATATGTTCCGGTTTCTGAAACTATAAGAGGATTTAAAGAAATATTAGATGGAAAACATGATGATATAGCAGAGCAATTTTTCTTAAATGCAGGAACTATTGATGAGGTAGTTTTAAGAGCAAATGAATAGGAGGTAAACATGGCGGATACACTTAAGCTAAAGGTTTATACACCTATGAGAGAGTTTTTTGAAGGTGAAGCTGATATGGTAGAATTTACTACTACCGAGGGTAATGTGGGTATATATCCTAAGCATATTCCTACAACAGCTATCATTGCACCCGGGATTTTAAGCATTCATCTTAATGGAAAAATTAAAATTGCTACCTTGATGTCAGGCTTTGTGGATATAGAAAAAGAGAGTATTACAATTTTATCTGAAGCCTGTGAGTGGCCTGATGAGATAGATGAATATAGAGCTAATGAAGCTAAGCTGAGAGCAGAAAGAAGGCTTAGTGAAAAAGCACAGGGACTTGAAATTAAAAGAGCTGAGCTTGCCTTAAAAAGAGCTTTGGTACGCATTGACATAAAAAATAGATAAAGAATGTCGACTATTAGGTCGACATTCTTCGCTTTACTATGGAAAGGTAAGTAAATGAAAAAAATTAAATTAATAAGAACAAATAATAATGATCTTGTTTGTTCAAAAAATAATATTTTTTCTATTCAAAATATTATTTTACTATTTTCAATATTATTATTGATATTATGTTTTTTATCCTTTATAAAAATAGATTTAAAAATATTATTAGGAAATAAATATGCAAGGTATAATGAGCTTTTGGCTATGCCATATTTTTCACCTATTAATCTGGCATTCAACCAAGGGATCGTGTATTATATGCTTGGAGATGGAGGCATAAATAATATAAATGGATTAAATGCTCTAAATGCTATGCTTGGGGGATTTAAATTTTTGATATTCACACCTGTTGTGAGTATAATTTTATATTATATAAATAAAAAAATAATAAAAAGCAATAAATTAAGCTATATATTTGTGATGTTGCAATATTCAATTATAATAGTAGGTGCAAGCATAAATTATATAATGTTAAAATTTTTATTTAATATAATTAGATTGGATAATATTATGCCGAGCCTGGGCAATACTTATGGAGCATTTAGAATAAGCTCTTTTGCATATATATATTTAATATTTAATTTTATCATTATTATTTTATCTATATATTCCATATTAGCTACGGGTATAAAATGTGTTGATAAGGATATATGCAGTGTGAATTTATTTTCCAAGGAAGGTATTGATAAAACTAAAGGCTTTGTTAAGGATGTAAAAGAAAATTTTGATTTGGAAGGTAATTTGAGTAAAGCAGGCGAAGTGGCAACAGATATGAAAGAAAAAATAGAAAATGGTATAAATCTAGTAAAAGAAAAGCTTGATGAAATTAAAGATAATAATGATGAAAATAAAAAAAATAAAGAAGAGTCATAATTTAAAATTATAAAATAAAGCATGAAAATGTTATATGTGCTATTTTTACTGCAATTTATAAAAATTATAATTCATGATAATAAAATAAATACGAAGTGAGCTTGATTACTCATTTAGTATTTATTTTATTATTTTTTTAAATGTTGAAATCGAAAAAATAATTGACAATAAATATATATAATAATATAATACTGAAATGTGCGTATTGCATATTGGCTGAAAAAAACAGCAACCACAGAATATCAAAGGAGGTAAAAAGGAATATGCCAACATTTAATCAGTTAGTTAGAAAAGGCAGACAGACTTCACAAAAGAAGTCAGGTGCACCGGCTCTTCAAAAGGGATTCAATTCTCTTAATAAAAAAGCTATAGATGCATCAGCTCCTCAAAAAAGAGGGGTATGTACAGCTGTTAAAACTGCTACTCCAAAGAAGCCTAACTCAGCACTTCGTAAGATTGCCAGAGTAAGACTTTCTAATGGAATTGAGGTTACAAGCTATATTCCGGGTGAAGGTCATAATCTTCAGGAGCATAGTGTTGTACTTATCCGTGGAGGAAGAGTTAAAGACTTGCCAGGTACAAGATATCACATTATCCGTGGTACACTTGATACAGCGGGTGTTGCAAATAGAAAGCAAGCTCGCTCAAAATATGGTGCTAAGAAACCAAAAGATAAAAAATAATTAGAAATAGGTAAGGTGCCGATTTGATATAACTGTAGGTTGCAGATATATAAAAAGGCACGAGGCGTACATCATTAGATGTAAGAGTACCAAAGATCTAATAGTCTAAGGACAATAATATTAAGGAGGGAAGTAACGTGCCACGTAAAGGACATATACAAAAAAGAGATGTACTTGCAGATCCTTTATACAATAACAAGGTTGTTACAAAATTAGTAAACAACATAATGTTAGATGGTAAAAAGGGTATTGCACAAAAAATAGTTTATGGTGCATTTGAACGTATAGCTGATAAGACAGGTAGTGATCCGGTAGAGGTTTTTGAAACAGCTATGAATAATATCATGCCTGTATTAGAGGTTAAAGCTAAAAGAATTGGTGGAGCTACATATCAAGTTCCTATAGAAGTTAAAGCAGAGAGAAGACAAGCACTTGCTCTTAGATGGTTAACTTTGTATTCACGTAAAAGAGGCGAAAAGACACAACAAGAAAGATTGGCAAATGAGCTTATGGATGCTGCTAATAATACAGGAGCCTCAGTTAAGAAAAAAGAAGACATGCATAAGATGGCAGAGGCAAATAAAGCATTTGCACATTATAGATTCTAATATATAGGAGGAAACTATGGCTGGAAGAGAATATCCGTTGGAAAGAACCAGAAACATCGGTATCATGGCACATATTGATGCGGGTAAGACAACACTTACCGAGCGTATCCTATATTACACAGGTGTAAATTACAAAATAGGTGATACACATGAAGGAACTGCAACGATGGACTGGATGGCACAAGAGCAGGAAAGAGGTATAACCATTACTTCCGCAGCTACAACCTGCCACTGGACATTAAAGGGTAGTGATAATAAAAATGTAAAAGGTGCATTAGAAAATCGTATTAATATAATTGATACACCCGGACACGTAGATTTTACAGTAGAGGTTGAAAGATCACTTCGTGTACTTGATGGTGCTGTAGGTGTATTTTGTGCTAAAGGTGGTGTAGAGCCACAATCAGAAAATGTTTGGCGTCAGGCTGATACATATAATGTACCACGTATGGCATTTATTAATAAAATGGACATATTAGGTGCTAATTTTTATGGAGCTGTTGACCAAATACGAACAAGATTGGGAAAAAATGCAATTTGTCTTCAATTACCTATAGGAAAAGAAGATGAATTTAAAGGAATTATTGACTTATTTGAAATGAAAGCATACATCTATAATGATGATAAGGGAGATGATATTTCAGTTGTTGATATTCCTGAAGATATGAAGGATGATGCTGAATTATATCATGTTGAGCTTGTAGAGAAAATATGTGAGCTTGATGATGATTTGATGATGGAATATTTGGATGGAAATGAACCAAGTATTGATAAATTAAAAATTGTACTTAGAAAAGCAACATGTGATTGTAAAGCAATTCCTGTTTGTTGCGGTTCAGCATATAAAAATAAAGGTGTTCAAAAATTACTTAATGCTATAATAGAATTTATGCCTGCACCAACAGACATACCTTCTATAAAGGGCGTAGATATGGATGGAAATGAGGTTGAAAGACATTCCTCAGATGAAGAGCCATTTTCAGCCTTGGCATTTAAGATTATGACGGATCCATTTGTAGGTAAATTAGCTTATTTCAGGGTTTATTCAGGAACTATTAATTCAGGATCATATGTTTTAAATGCTACAAAGGGTAAAAAAGAAAGAGTTGGACGTATTTTACAGATGCATGCTAATAAGAGAGAAGAGCTTGATAAGGTTTATTCAGGAGATATAGCGGCAGCTGTAGGATTTAAAGCAACTACAACAGGAGATACAATTTGTGATGAACAGCATCCTGTTATACTTGAGTCTATGGAATTCCCTGAGCCTGTTATTGATATAGCTATTGAGCCTAAGACTAAAGCAGGACAACAAAAGATGATAGAGGCTCTTCAAAAATTGGCAGAAGAGGATCCTACCTTTAGAGCTAAGTCAAATCCTGAAACAGGACAAACAATTATTTCAGGAATGGGCGAGCTTCATCTTGAAATTATAGTTGACAGACTTTTGAGAGAATTTAATGTAGAAGCAAATGTAGGGGCACCTCAAGTTGCTTATAAAGAAACCTTTACTAAAGAGGTTGAGGTTGATTCTAAATATGCCAAGCAGTCAGGTGGACGTGGACAGTATGGTCATTGTAAGGTTAGATTTGCACCTATGGATGCCAATGCCGAAGAAACATTTAAATTTGAGTCTACTGTAGTCGGAGGTTCTATTCCTAAGGAATATATACAGCCTATTTGTGATGGTATTAAGGAGGCTGCAAAGGCGGGAGTTCTTGGAGGTTTCCCTGTTCTTGGTATATATGCAAATGTTTATGACGGATCTTATCATGAGGTTGACTCATCAGAGATGGCATTCCATATAGCCGGTTCATTGGCATTTAAAGAGGCTATGGCAAAAGCCGGAGCTGTTTTACTTGAACCTATAATGAAGGTTGAGGTAACTATGCCTGAAGAGTATATGGGAGATATAATAGGTGATATTAATTCAAGACGTGGACGTATAGAAGGAATGGAGGATATAGCATCAGGTAAGCAGGTAAATGCTTATATACCATTATCAGAGATGTTTGGATATTCAACAGACTTACGTTCAAAGACACAAGGACGTGGAAATTATTCAATGTTCTTTAACAAATATGAACCTGTACCAAAATCAGTTCAAGAAAAAATTATTTCTGAAAGAAAAGGAGATAAATAAATTAAAATCTCTTGATTTAAATATTGATTTGGTGTATAATAAAAATAGAAATGTAATAGAAATAGAATAAATAGACCTTTTAGGTTATATTTTAAGGAGGATTTTTAAAATGGCAAAGGCAAAATTTGATAGAACCAAACCTCATGCTAATATTGGTACAATTGGACACGTTGACCATGGTAAAACAACTTTAACAGCTGCAATAACAAAGGTACTTGCTACAAGATTACCTTCAGATACAAATAAGATAGTAGATTTTGAAAATATTGATAAGGCTCCTGAGGAGAGAGAAAGAGGAATTACAATTTCTACAGCTCACGTTGAGTATGAAACAAATAATAGACACTATGCTCACGTTGACTGTCCGGGACATGC
>CAMQCZ010000006.1 GCA_946999385.1 uncultured Lachnoanaerobaculum sp. | reverse complement strand
AAAGGCTATCAGACGTAGAAATGAAAAAAAGACTAAACTCATAGAAAAAGCCTCTGTTATAAGTGCCGGAGATATAAAATTAGATCTTTCATCAAGAGATACTACTATATTGGATAGAAATATTAATTTAACAGCAAAAGAATTTGATATATTTGAACTTTTGGTAAGTAATCCGGGCAGAGTATATTCAAGAGAAGAGCTTTTAAATATTGTTTGGGGAGCAAAGTCCAAGGATGCTTCAGAGCTTAGAACAGTTGATGTGCATGTGAGAAGATTGAGAGAAAAAGTTGAAATAGATCCGGGTAATCCAAAATATATACATACTAAATGGGGTATAGGATATTATTTTAAATAAATTTATGCCGGGAGTTAAGTTATAGTGAATGTAGATTTAATTTGTGTAGGAGCAATTAAAGAAAAATTTTTTAAAGAAGCTATAGATGAATATTCAAAAAGATTATCAAGATATATTAATCTGAAAATTATTGAATTAAAGGATGAAAAAAATTTTAAAAATGCTTCTATAATTATGAATGATAAGATAAAGGCTGTTGAGGGAGATAGAATAATCTCAAAATTAAAAAATAATACTTATCCAATTTCTCTTGATATAAGTGGTGAAAAATATTCTTCACATCTTTTTGCAAAAAAAATATCTGAATGGGAGCTTAAAGCTTGTGGGAATATTTCTTTTATTATAGGTGGTTCTATCGGTTTGTCAAAGGAAGTACTGGATATTTCTAAGGAGAAAATAAGCTTTTCAGATATGACTTTCCCACATCAGCTTATGCGAGTTATTTTTCTGGAGCAATTATATAGGGCTTATCGTATAATTAATAATGAACCATATCATAAGTAATATTTGTATTTTTACACATAATGTTCAAAAGAATATTTATAAATATATTTTAAAATAAAATATATATGATTTAAACTAAAAAAATAATAATTATTTTTATATATTTCGTAAATTTTGATAAAAATTGCTTTTACAATGCAGGCTTTAGTGGTATAATTAAATAAAAGAGATATTAACTAATTTTATTAGTTAATATAAATGGTCTTTTTGATCTTTGCTTATTTTATAATTATTTAAGGAGGTAAACTATGAATAGTTTAATCAGTTCCGATAACACTTGGGCATTGTGGACAATTTTGGTATTGTGTGCAACATTAGCAATTATTTTAGAGCAGAAGTATAATTGGGCGAGCAAAATAACAGGTTGTATTTTAGCTCTGTTCTTTATGCTTATTTTATCTAATGTCGGTATAATCCCTACGGATGCTCCTGTTTATGATGCTGTTTGGTCTTATGTTGTACCTTTAGCCGTACCTATGTTATTATTCGGTGCCGACATTAAAAGGATAAGAAAAGGATCAGGTAGAATTTTAATTATTTATCTTATTTCAGGGCTGGGTACATTTTTAGGTGGCTTTATATCTTATTTCATTCTAAAAAATTTTATTCCACAATTAAATGATATAGCTCCAATGTTTGTTGGTACATATATAGGAGGAAGTGTTAATTTTGTAGCACTTTCAAATACTTATTCAGTTCCGGGAGAAACAATTTCTGCGGCATTAGTAGCTGATAATTTACTTATGGCTATTTATTTCTTTATTCTCATAAGCTTACCGTCAATATTATTGATAAAGAAAATATATAAAAGACCATATATAGAAAAATTGGAAAAACTTTCAGTAGAAGAAAGAGCAAAAAATGAAACTATGGCTGCACAATATTGGAGTCCTAAGAAGATATCATTAAAGGATATAGCATTAACAATAGCAATAGCATTTACTATAGTTACTATATCAAATCTTATATCAGAATTTTTATCAAATAATTTTAAAGGAAATGATATATTATCCGTTATTATGGGTGGTTTCTTTGGAAATAAGTATTTACTTATAACTACATTTACAATGCTTTTGGCTTCTTTATTCCCTAAATTTATGTCATCAGTAAAAGGCAGTCAGGAGCTTGGAACATTTTTGATTTATCTATTTTTTGCTGTAATAGGAGCTCCTGCATCTATTTCTTTAATAATAAAAAGATCGCCATTATTACTATTATTCGCTTTGATTATAGTATTGGTTAATCTTATTTGGTCTTTGATTATGGGTAAATTATTTAAATTTAGTATAGAAGAAATTATTATAGCAAGTAATGCAAATATTGGAGGACCTACTACAGCTGCCGCTATGGCTGTTTCAAAGGGATGGGTTGATTTGATTGTTCCTGCACTTTTAGTAGGCACCTTAGGTTATGTTATAGGTAATTATTTAGGTATATTTATAGGTATAGCACTTCACTAAGCAGAGAGGAGAGACTTGATATATTGAATAAATATATCATATAAGATATATGAATGAGAGATTAATAAAAAGTAAAGCAAAGGAAGTATTTTATTGGTTTAATGAAATATCAAGGATACCTAGAGGCTCAAGGAATGAGCAGGCAATTAGTGATTTTTTTGTAAATTTTGCCAAGGAAAGGAACTTGGAATTTTATCAGGATAAGGCTAAAAATGTTCTTATTAAAAAAGCTGCAAATAATGGTAATAAAAATTCTGAAGCTTTAATTATTCAAGGGCATATGGATATGGTTTGTGAAAAGACCAAAGCTTCAAAGCATGATTTTTTGAAGGATCCTATAGAATTAGTTGTTGATAATAATTGGCTCTATGCAAAAGATACTACACTTGGTGCCGATGACGGTATGGCAGTTGCTATGGGTCTTGCCATTTTAGATGATGATAATATTAAGCATGGAGATATAGAAGTCTTATTTACTGTAGAAGAGGAGCTTGCAATGAAGGGAGCGTTTTCTATAGATGGAAATAGGTTCAAAGGTAAATATCTTCTTAATATTGACGGTGAAATAGAAGGAGAGCTTTATGTAGCTTGTGCAGGCGGTATGACTATAGAATCCAAGCATAATATAAATTGGGTAAAAAATAAATTATCAAAGCTTTATGATTTGGAAATATTCAATCTTACCGGAGGACATTCGGGTATGAAAATAGAATATTCCAGAGGAAATGCAATCAAGCTTTTAGCAAGATTAATATTCGACTTGGATTGTGAAATAGTGGCTATAAATTCAGGAAGAATGCATAATGTTATACCTGTTGCCGGCTCTTGTAAATTATATTTGTCGGATGAAGCAAAAAAAGAGCTTGAGAGCAGGATAGCACTGATAAAAGAAGAAAAGCATCTTTCAGATCCTAATATGGAAATTATATTAAAAGAAATAGATAATGTTGATTCTGATATGGTATTTGACAAGAAGGATCAAAGGGAAATTATTGATGCTTTGGTGGCTATCTATGATGGTGTTATATATATGGATCCTATATTTAAGGGCTTAGTACAGACATCTATTTCAAATGGTATATTGGAAACATCTAAAAAAGAGCTTAGGCTTGTTTCATTATTACGTTCATCTGTACGTTCCTGTATGGATGAAATCAGACAGAGGCTTGGTATAATAATGCGAAACAGCTCATTTTCAATTACCGATGATGGAGGATATCCTGCATGGGAATATAAGGAAGAATCTAAGCTTAGAGATATAGCAAAAGAAGTATTTTTAAAAATATATAAAAATTCTCCAAATATAAAAACTATACACTGTGGCTTGGAATGTGGTATTTTAAATCTTTCATTGCCCGATGTTGATATGATAAGCTACGGTCCTACTATACTTGATGTTCATACAGTTGATGAAAAAGCTGATATAGAGTCGGTAGAACGAATTTGGGAATTTACTAAAGAATTGGTAAGAGAAATAGGAGAGCTATAAAATATTTATAAATAAAAAGCTGAATATATTTTATTGTAAAGAACCTGACTTTATATAATAAAATATGTTCAGCTTTTATAATTAGTAAAATATTGTGATTATAATTGTTTATGAGGCTTGAACAGTTTTATCCTATATTATGATATTGCTCAAGGAGGCTATTTTTTGTATCCCATAATTTTTTAGATAAATCAACATAGGGACTATGAGGATATTCTAGTCTTTTTGACTCATCCCATAAGCTGTCAAGCTCACTTTTACAAAAATCTTGTATATCTAAAACTTCGGGAGCTTTATATACAGGATTGCCATTTATAAATATCGGTATAAGCAATTTTGTCATGGTGTAGGTATTTGCCTTCAATTTAGTTTTTTTCCATTTTTCGATAGGATCAAAAATCAATAAATCTTCATTAGTATCAAAAACTTCATCTTCAAAGCAGATTAAGTCGGCGATAATCTTATGGCTATCTTTAGTATAAATTCTATATATATTTTTATTTCCCGGATTAGTTATTTTTTCTGCATTTTCAGAAACTTTTATTTTAGGTATAAAGCTTTGATTATTTTTATCAAAAATAGCCGCTAATTTATAGACACCTCCAAAGCTTGGACTATCCTTTGAAGTTATAAGGTGAGTTCCTACACCCCAGGCATTAATTTTAGCTCCCTGTAATTTTAGTGAATTGATTATATTTTCATCCAAGTCATTAGAAGCTGAAATAATTGCATCGCTAAATCCGGATTCATCAAGTAATTTTCTGGCTCTTTTTGATAGATATGCTAAATCTCCGCTATCAAGGCGAATGCCGTAGTTTGTTAATTTGATATTTTTTTCTTTAAGCTCTTGAAATACCTTTATAGCATTTGGAATACCGCTATTTAAGGTATCATATGTGTCAACAAGTAGAATAAGCGGATTTTTATATATTTTTGCATAAGCTCTAAATGCACTTAATTCATCAGGGAAACTCATTATCCAAGAATGAGCATGAGTACCGCTTACAGGTACTGAAAATAATTTTCCGGCTAAAACATTACTGGTTGATTTACAGCCTCCTATTATAGAAGCTCTTGAACCATAAATACCTGCATCAGGTCCCTGTGCACGACGTAGTCCGAACTCCATAACTATATCATCACCGGCGGCTTGACATACCCTCGCAGCTTTTGTAGCAATAAGTGATTGGTGATTGATTATATTTAAAATAGCAGTTTCAACAAGCTGTGCCTGCATGATAGGTGCAATTACTTTTATGAAAGGTTCTCTAGGAAACATTACAGAGCCTTCTTTTAATGCATAGATACTACCGGAAAATTTGAAATTTTTAAGATATTCAAGGAAATCATCTTCAAAAATTCCAAGCTCTTTTAGGTATTTTATATCTTCAGCCTTGAAAGAAAGATTTTTAATATAGTCTATTACTTGGGAAAGTCCGGCACATATTGAATAACCATTATTACAAGGATTTTTTCTATAAAAGGCATCAAAAACAACCAATTCATTTGCATTCTTTTCTTTAAAATAGCCTTGCATCATAGTTAATTCATAAAGATCTGTCAGTAATGTTAAATTATATGTATCCATAATATTTACCTCAAAAAATATTTTTTTACATTATAGCACAAAATTAATTTTTTTAATAAATATTTGTCATTACAAGTATAGTTTTTTCTATAGCTACATTTTATATTAAAACTTAGAATAAGGAAATCATATCTAAGAATTAGACTTTATTATTAAGCTTTTTAAAAATATTTTTCTTTCCTTATCTATAGAATTACTTTCTAAACATTTTTGTATGGTTTTATTATGTGTCCATTTGTCTAATTTATATTTCAATAATATGTCTATAGCTTCAAAATAATTTTTGCTTAAAGCACTTGTAAAATACCATGCTCTTGCCATATTTACATAATATTCATCACTATTTATTTTTGATACCATATTAAAAGCCTTTTTATCAAAGTTTTTATCGAGGAAAAAATATATTAGGCTTACAATTCCAAATCTACAAATATAAGTATGTTTACTTAAAAGACATTTTCTTATATAAGCTGATATAAAAACTCTTGAGGATGTAGAATGGATATTTTTAAATGCAAGAGGTCGTATAAGATCACAGCTTGCCCAATTGTCTACGAAGGGAAGCAACTTTTCTAATTCATTAATACATAAGCTTAAATCATTTATTTTATTGATTAATAAAATATGTAAATTATCTTCTTCATAGTATTTATGTGGCAAATCTTTAGAAAAGCTTTCATAGAGCTTAGAAAAGTCCTTTGATAAGTAGATTTCATTTGCAAGCTTTCTTAGCTTTGGTATGGAGATGCCGAGTATTTTATCTTTATTTATTGTAGGAATTAAAGAGGCTTGAAAGCTTTTAAATTTATCATCGGCTAAGGGGAAAAGCAAATTGTTAAAATTAGTCATAAAAACTCCTAAATATTATTTTATGCTGATAGTATCATATCTATAAATAGAAATAAAGATATAAAATTATATAAAATGCTATGATATAGTAATATATAACAAAGATGCCACTAATATATTGTGCAAAATTAATAAAATTATTTATATAAAAACAAAAATATTGAAATTATCAAGAACGAGTGATATACTCGAATTAACAAAAACGTTTCCGAAAAGGATGATGATATGATTAGTATAAAGGATGTTGCAAAAGAAGCAGGAGTTTCTATAAGTACAGTATCAAGGGCTTTAAATAATTATAGTGATGTCAAAGAAAATACCAGAATGAGAATAATAGATATAGCAAATAAATTAGCTTATAGACCAAGTCAAAGTGCAAGAAATTTATCATCAAAGAAAAAAGAAAATGTTGCTATTATTATTTCAGAATTAGGTAATAACAGTCCTATGGATGAATTTACCGGAAATGTATTAAAAGGCTTAAACAGATATATACAAGGTAAGGATATGACTATAGCGATGTATGGTATATCATCACAAATGCAAAAAAAAAGAAGCTTAAAGGATTTTTGTAGAGAATATAGTTTATCAGGGGTTATATTGGCAGGTTTAAAGCTTACAGATACTTATATTGAGGAAATAAAAAATATTGATATAGCTTGTGTAGGGATTGATTTAAAACTTGAAGGAAAAATGGCAGCCTCCATATTAACTGATGATATAAAGGCTTTTTGTGATATTACTAATTATGTTTTATCTAAAGGATATAAAAAAATTGCTTTAGTATCCGGAAAAAAGGATGCCGGAGTAAGCTTAGACAGATATAAGGGATTTTACTTAGCAATTGAAGCTAATAATATAAAAAAAGAAGATATAGATATTTTAGAAGGTAATTTTGATGAGGAATTGGCATATAAGCTTACTACTGAATATATAAAAAAATATAAAAAAACCAGAGCAAGAGCTTTTATATGTATGAGTGATTTGATGGCCATTGCAGTAGTCAGAGCTATTCAAGATTTATCATATAATATTTCAGATGATTTTTTTGTTACCGGATTTGACGGCATTCAAGTCTTGAATTACATAAGGCCTAAAATAGCTACTATAGATCAAAATATGATACAAAAAGGGTATGAAGGTATGAAGCTTCTTATGAGTATGTTAAGAGATTCAAAAAATGCCAAGGATTTATTTGTAGATTATACATTAATAAAGGAAAAATAGATAAATATTTAATTAAAGGGTAGTAGTTAATTATGATTATTTACTACTTTTTAATTAAATATTTACAAAAACGTTTTTGTAAAAATAATTTAGGAGGTACAGTATGAAATTAGAAAAAGTTTTAAAATTTGTATTAGGTATTGGATTAGGCTTGAGCTTATGTGCCTGTACAATTAACAAAAATGAAAAAGAGGTAAAACAAGCAGAAATAGAATTGAAATTACCGACTTTTTTATCAGGTGAAAATGTTGGGGCTAATTTTTTTATACCACAGGTAGAAAGGTTTAATGAAAAATATAAAGGAAAATATAAGGTAATTGTAGAAGAGGTAGTACAGGCTTCCTATGCTGAAAAAATCAAACAATTAGCAGCTCAAAATAAGCTACCTACCTTAGTTCATTCTCCGGGAAGTGGTGGTATAGATACACAGTGGTTTAAGCAAGCTATTTTAGATAATGATATGGCTTATGATTTAACTGATTTTGCAAATAAAAATAAAGATATTGCAGAAGAATTTATAGAAGAATCAAGAGATTTTTGTACAGTAAACGGTAAATTAATATGCTGTCCTTTGATTGTTTTAAGACCTATGGGCTTATATTATAATGAGAGCCTATATAAGCCTGACAAGGATATAAGTAAGATGAGTATTAATGAATTTATTCAAAGCTTGGGGGATAATAAAATAGCCTTTATGACAGCAGAAAATGCATGGACAACAGGACTTATGTTAAGCTCAATTATAGCTAATGAGGATGGGGGCTTGGAATTATTAAACAATAATGCAGATGATAAGCTTTGGGATTATAACAACGATATTATGGTAAATGCAGTTACAAGTTTAAAGGAACTTTTACAAAATAAAGCATCAAGCAATACCTTGGGAGCTGCTTATGCAGATGCGGCAAATGCTTTTATGAGTAATAAGGCGGCAATTATATGTAATGGTACTTGGATGAATAATGAGTTTCTATCTGAGAATAAAGACAAATGGAGTAATTCTTTTGATGGTGAAAATGTAAGGACAAGTATTTATCCGGGTAATATAGCTTTAGTAAATACTAGAGGCTATGGAGATTTTTGGATTTCAAATTCTGCAAACAAAGAACAAATAGAAGCTGCTGAAGCATTTTTAGCTTTTAGAAATTCTAAGGAAGAGATTGAAAGATATATTTTAGCAGAGGGTGGTAATGCACCTAATATAAAATATAGTGATGACTTTATGAATAAATTAAAAGAAAATAGATTGTTATATGAATTTTCAAAAAGTATTAATAAGGATACAAAATATGCCGCACCTATAGGGGAGGTTTTACCTAATTCTATTATAGATGTAGAATTTGGTAAATATATTTCAAAATTGATAGATGGTAGTTTAAGTCCGAAGGAATTTTGTAATGAATTGACTAAAAAAGCATTGGAGGCAAAACAATAAGCTTATAAAGCAGGCTAATAGTGTGATACAATTGGAGGGATTAAGGTGAATTTTAAAAAAAATAAATTGGAAATTAAAAATTATAAGTGGATATATTTATTTTTGCTTCCTTCATTTATAATATTTATAGTGTTTTATCTACAGCCAATAATTACTATTATAGTTACTTCATTTACTAATTGGGATGGATTTAACAAGCCTAAATTTATAGGACTGTCAAATTATATTACTATGTTTAAAAATCAAGCTTTTTTGTTATCAATCAGAAACTTGATATTGTGGTCATTCATAGCTCTTTTTTTGCACGTGGGTTTTGGAGTTTTGCTTGCATTTGTTATATTTAAAAGACCTTATGGTTTTAGATTTACAAGAGCCGTATTTATGATTCCTAATGTTATAAGTGCTGCGGCTTGGGCTATAATATATAAATTTATGTTTAATGATGATATGGGTCTTATAAATAATATGATAAGAAAAATATATCCTGATTTTCACCTGCAATGGTTCTATAAATCGCCCTATGCTTTTATTGTTATAACTTTAACATGGCTTTTTTATTCAGTAATAGTAACACTTATAGTTTTAAATGATTTATTTGCTATACCTAAGGAGGTATTTGAGGCGGCAAGGGTTGATGGTGCTAATGAAATTCAGATGATAAGATATTTACAGCTTCCTTTATGTAGAAATGCTATAGGAACAAGCATTATTGCCACATTGACTGCAAGAGTAGCTATGTATGAACAAATTGCACTCACAACAGCCGGAGGTCCCGGGGATGATACCATGAATTTGCCTCTTGTATTGGTAAAGGCTGTCATGGATTTAAAATATGGATATGCTAATGCTAATGGTGTCATAATGTTTATATTTGGGATTATTATTTTGTATGTAGTAAATAAAGTATTTAAGATGAATGAAAGTGTATATTAGGAGGTTGAAATGCGTAATTATAGAAAAATATTATATAATATCTTTTTATATTTTGTACTTATATTTACAGTAGCAATTTCTATTTTTCCTATTATTTGGGTACTTATAAGTGCTTTTAAAAGCAATTCGGCTATATTATCCAGTCCCTTTTCTCTACCTGAAAATATAAATTTTGATGCATTTAAATATATATTTTCAAAATATGATTTCACAAGATATTTTATTAATTCCTTGATAGTATCACTTAGTTCAAGCTTAGTTGCATTATTAATCTTTGCTATGGCAGGATATGTACTTGCAAGGTTTGAATTTCCATTTAAAGGCTTGATTTTTATCTTATATACTATTACACTTTTAGTACCGGTACAAGCAAAAGCACAGCCTTTATTTTCTTTAGTAATGAAGCTTGGATTATATGATAATATTTGGGGCTTAAGCTTAGTATATTTATCAATGGGGCTTGCTATGTCAATTTTTATATTAAGATCAAGCTTTATGTCAATACCTAAGTCCTTAGATGAAGCGGCAATTATAGAAGGGGCAAATTTTTTTACTATATTTTGGAAAATAAATTTACCATTGGCTAAAAGTGGATTAAGTACAGCTTTTATATTAATGTTTTTAGCTAATTGGAATGAATATTTTTATGCTTCAATATTAACCTCATCAGATAAAGCGAGGACCTTACCATTAGCTTTACAATTTTTTACGGAAGCATTTTCTTATAATTATACAAGATTATTTGCGGCCTTAACTATTTTAATTTTACCGGGAATAATTATATATATGTTAGCACAAGAGCAAGTACAGTCCTCTGTTGCCTGTTCAGGAATAAAATAGATTGATAATTTTGAAAGGGGAAAATTGTATTTTTGTTAAATACATTATACAAGAAGATGATAGATACAAAGACCGATAAGAATATGATTATAAAGGGAGATGCTTATAGAATAAGCTTATTAACTGATAGATTAATAAGACTGGAATATAGTAAGAGTAATATATTTGTCGACAGTCAGACTCAAATAGTTGTTAATCGTAAATTTCCAAGAGTTGATTTTAGAGTGGAAGAAAATGAAGAAAGTCTAGTTATAGTAACAAAATATATCAGACTTATTTATGATAAAAAAGAATTTTCAGGGGAAGGTCTTAGAATAAATATAAATGATAAGAATACAGAAAGCAGTTCTATAATTTGGTATTATGGTGATGCAAATGACAGCCTCAAGGGTACAATAAGAACATTGGATGGAGTTGACGGATCGGTTGATTTAGATGAAGGCATAATTTCAAAAAAATTATGGTCGACCTTAGATGATAGCAAATCATTTCTATGTATTAATAACAGCTTTGAAGAGAGAAAGGATAAAGAGGCCATAGATTTATATTTTTTCGCTTATGGTTTGGATTATTTGCAGGCATTAAAGGATTTTTATAAATTAAGCGGAAATACTCCGTTATTGCCACGTTTTGCTTTCGGAAATTGGTGGAGCAGATTTTATAAGTATACACAGGAATCTTATATGCAATTAATAGATAAATTTGAAGAAGAAAATATTCCTTTTAATGTAGCAATATTGGATATGGATTGGCATTTGACTGATATAGATGCTAAATATGGAACAGGCTGGACAGGCTATACGTGGAATAAGGAGCTTTTTCCTAATCCTAGAAAATTAGCTTATGATTTGCATGAAAAAAATTATAAGCTTGGTTTAAATGTACATCCTGCCGACGGTATTAGAGCCTTTGAAGAAAATTATAAGGATTTTGCAAAATTTATGGATCTTGATATTAAAAATGATGATCCTATACTTTTCAATATAACAGATAAAAGGTTTTGTGAAGGATATTTTAAATATATTCATCATAGATTAGAAAAACAGGGTGTTGATTTTTGGTGGATAGATTGGCAACAAGGAAAAAATTCAGGTAAAAAAGGATTGGATCCTTTATGGCTTTTGAATTATCTACATTATAATGATTCAGGGAGAAATAAAAATAGAGGTTTGATTTTATCAAGATATGCAGGTGTAGGCAGCCATCGCTATCCTATAGGATTTTCAGGCGACACTATTATTAGTTGGGATAGTCTTGACTTTCAACCATATTTTACTTCAACAGCTTCTAATATAGGATATACATGGTGGAGTCATGATATAGGTGGTCATATGAAGGGAGTAGGAGATGCTGAATTATTTGTGCGTTGGGTGCAATTTGGAGTCTTTTCTCCTATAATGCGTTTGCACAGCTCAAATAATGAATTTCTGCTTAAGGAGCCTTGGAAATATAATAGTATATATTATGGTATTATAAAAAAATATTTAAGACTTAGACAAAGGTTAATCCCATATTTATATACAATGAATTTGAGATTGAATCAAGAGGGCATACCTCTTATTTTGCCTTTGTATTATTATGATTCTTTTAATGAAATATCATATAAATATAAAAATGAATATTATTTTGGGGAAAATCTTTTAGTTTGTCCTATTACTAATAAGCTTGAGTCTACAACGGGTCTATCAAAGGTGAAGGTATATATACCTAAGGGTGATTGGGTTGATATTTTTACAGGAATAAGTTATACAGGTGATAGAGAAATAGAAATATTCAGAGATTTGGAAAATATACCTGTTTTTGCTAAAAAAGGTACAATACTTCCATTGGATGCAAGAGAAATCGGAAATAGAATAGATAATCCTAAAGAACTTGATTTATATATTTTTACAGGTGAGGCGGCAAATTTTAGACTTGCAGAGGACGGAGAAGAATTGGCTGAATATGACAGCAAAAAATGGAGATTTACCGATTTTAGTATTAATAACAAAAAGCTGATAGATGGTCAAAAAGAATATACATTTGATATTTTACCTGATTCAAATAAAATAGGTGATAAAATAAGTAAAAGAAAATATAATTTATATTTTTATGGAATAAGTAAATATGGTACATTAAAAATATATTGTGATGAAAAAGAGATGTATTCATATGATATATCTTATAAAAATGACATAAATGCTTTGCTTATAGAGCTTGATTATGTGAATATACATAGTAATCTTAAGATTATTATAAGTGCCTATGATAATTATAATTCTACTCAAATAATAAAGGATAAGATTTTTAAATTACTTTTTGATGCAAAGATAGAAAATGATTTAAAGCTTGAAATTATGAAAAAGATTGACAAGCTTGATGAAGAACATAAAAATAATAAACAGCTTATAATCGGTGAAATTTTAAGCCTTTGTAGCTGTGAAAATTTAACAAAAGCTATTATAGAATTATTAACGGAGAAATAAGAAAATAAAAAAAGTCCCTAGGGACTTTTTTTAATGCGGGTGACAGGACTTGAACCTGCACGGTCGCCCACGAGAACCTAAATCTCGCGTGTCTGCCAATTCCACCACACCCGCAAATTATTTAGCTCATTAATGATACAATAAAAAAATATATATGTCAACACAAAAGCTTTAAAGAGATTAGTAAAAATTGTAACAGTAAAAAATATTTTTATGTTATAATATTTTTAGCTTAAAGAGCTTATAGTTTATAGAAATGAGAGTAAAATCCATTACCTTTAGGTAATGGGCTATAAGCGACAAGAAATCATATACTTTACTAAAATATTATTGTAAAAGTATATCAAATAATATATAATATGTTAATTTATGTTAGAATTTTAGAAAGAGGAAGTAATATGTATAATACAGAAATGTATGATATAGTAAATATAGAACAACAAATACCGATTAAGGAACCTGATAGACAATATTATTTTATAGAAAGGCTCAAGGAATATGTAAATAAAAAAGCTAAGGAGTTAAATAGACCTTTGACTGCAATGGTTAGTACCTTCGGTTGCCAAATGAATGCCAGAGATTCGGAAAAATTGGTAGGTATTTTAACAGATATAGGATATATAGAAGCTGAAGATGAAGAGGCTGATATAGTATTATTTAACACTTGCACTGTTAGAGAAAATGCAAATGATAAATTGTATGGAAGATTGGGACAATTAAAAAGAATCAAAGAAAATAACAAAGATATGTTGATAGGTATCTGTGGTTGTATGATGCAGGAGGAAGATGAAGTTGCAAGAATAAAAAAAAGCTACAGATATGTTGATATAGTATTTGGTACTCATAATATCTATAAGCTGGCTGAAATACTTTATAATAGGCTTGCAAAAAAAGAACAGGTTGTAGATGTTTTGGAAAAAGCTGATAAAATAGTAGAAAATTTACCTAATAAAAGAGTTTATAGCTTTAAAACAGGCGTGAATATTATGTTTGGTTGCAATAATTATTGTACATATTGTATAGTTCCATATGTTAGAGGCAAAGAAAGATCAAGAGAACCTGAAGAAATTATAGAAGAGATTAAAAAGCATGTAGCGGATGGTGTTATAGAAATTATGCTTTTAGGACAAAATGTTAATTCCTATGGGAAAAATTTGGATAAAAAAGTAAGCTTTGCAGCCTTGCTTGAAAAGGTTTGCAAAATTGACGGCTTAAAAAGAGTTAGATTTATGACAAGTCATCCTAAGGATTTATCAGATGAGCTTATACAGGTTATGAAAAATGAAGAAAAAATTTGTCGCCATTTGCACTTACCATTACAATCCGGTAGTACAAAGGTATTGAAGAGAATGAATAGAGTTTATACAAAGGAATCTTATCTTGAATTAGCTTTAAAGATAAAAAAAGAAATACCTGATATAGGACTGACTACAGATATAATAGTAGGCTTTCCTGGAGAAACTGAGGAGGATTTTTTGGAAACATTAGAGGTCGTAGATAAGGTTAGATATGATTCAGCATTTACATTCATTTATTCAAAACGTTCCGGCACACCTGCAGCTAATATGGAGGATCAAATAGATCCTTTGGTAGTTAAAGATAGATTTAATAGATTGTTAAAAATGGTACAGACACATAGTACGGAGGCTGCCCTTAAGAATGTAGGAGAGGTAAAGGAAGCCTTAGTGGAAAGTAAAAATACACATCTTGATAATTATGTAAGTGCAAGATTGAGTAATAATATGATAGTACATTTTAAAGCGGATGAAAGCCTGATAGGTAAAATAGTAAAGGTTAGACTGGATGAGGCTAAGGGCTTTTATTATTTAGGGCATATGCTTGAGTAGTAGGTAAATATTATGGGATTATCACCTATGATGCAAAAATACCTTGAAACTAAAAATGAATATAAGGATTGTATTCTTTTTTATAGATTAGGGGATTTTTATGAAATGTTTTATGAAGATGCAAAAATATCTTCAAGAGAATTGGAATTAACTTTAACAGGAAAAGATTGTGGTCTTGAGGAACGTGCTCCTATGTGCGGCGTTCCTTATCATAGTGCAGAAATATATATAAATAAATTGGTGCAAAAAGGCTTTAAGGTCGCTATAGCCGAACAGCTTGAGGATCCTAAGCAGGCTAAGGGCCTTGTTAGACGTGAAGTTATAAAAGTTGTAACTCCGGGAACTATAACAAATACTGCGGCATTAAGTGAAGATAAAAATAATTATATTTTATGTATAAGCTATATTTCATCTGTATTTGGCTTAGCTTTTGCAGATATTACAACGGGAGATTTATTTATAAGCTCAGCATCCGACATTAAGGAAGTATATGATGAAATTAATAAATATGAGCCTAGAGAAATATTATATAATTCTGAGTTTTTAATTTCAGGTGTGGATATATCGCAACTGAAGGAACAATATTCTTTGGTATGTACAGAGCTTGAAAGACTATATTTTGAAACAAAAAATAGTGAAAATGAAATAAAAAATCATTTTAAGATAACTAATATTGAAGGACTTGGTATTTTGGAATGTTCAGAAGGAGTTATAAGTGCCGGAGCCTTGCTTAGATATCTTCATGATACTCAAAAATCAGATTTAAGCCAAATTATAGATATAAAAATAAGATCGAATTCGGATTATATGATTATAGATGCAAATTCAAGAAGAAATCTTGAGTTGTTGGAAACTATGAGGGAGAAGAAAAAAAGAGGCAGCCTATTGGGTATTTTGGATAAAACAAAAACAGCTATGGGTGCCAGATTGTTACGTTCTTATATTGAAAGACCACTGATAGATAAAGAAAAAATAGAAGCAAGATTAAATGCTGTAGAAGAATTTAATTCAAGACATATAGATATGCAGGAACTTATAGAATATTTAGGAAGTATATATGATATAGAAAGATTGATTGCAAAGGTAACATCAGCCACTGCAAATACTAAAGATTTACTGGCTTTTGCTTCTTCATTAAAGCTATTACCATATATCAAAAACATTTTATCAAGCTTTGACAGTGATATAATAAAAGAAGCATATGAAAATCTGGATACTCTTGATGATATATATGAGTTGATCAGAAGCTCTATTAAAGAAGACAGTCAGCTGTCATTAAAAGAGGGAAATATTATCAAAGAAGGATATAATAATGAAGTGGACAGGCTTAGACTGGCAAGCACAGATGGTAAAAACTGGCTGAGTGAGTTGGAAGAAGAAGAGAGGAAAAATTCTAAAATTAAGGGCTTAAAAATAAAATATAATAAAATATTCGGCTATTTTTTTGAAGTTACAAATTCATTTGTTAATATGGTTCCTAAGCATTTTATAAGACGTCAAACTCTTGCAAATGCTGAAAGATATACTACACAAAGATTAAAAGAACTTGAAGATATTATTTTAGAGTCTAATGATAGATTAAATGATTTGGAATATAATTTATTTGTAGAGATAAGAAATGATATTGCAAAAGAGGTTTCAAGAATAAAAGGCACAGCCGGAATTATAGCAAATATAGATGTTTTATTGAGCCTCAGTATTGTTGCTTATAGCAATAATTACAAAAGACCGAAAATTAATACCAAGGGTATTATAGATATAAAGGAAGGAAGACATCCTGTAGTTGAAAAGACCTTAAAAAATGAGTTTTTTATCCCTAATGATACATATCTGGATATAAATAAAAATAGATTGAATATAATTACAGGCCCTAATATGGCTGGAAAATCTACATATATGCGACAAAGTGCATTAATTGTATTAATGGCTCAAATTGGAAGCTTTGTACCTGCGAGTAAAGCAAATATAAGTATTTGTGATAGGCTTTTTACAAGAGTTGGAGCCAGTGATGATTTGGCAAGCGGACAGTCCACATTTATGCTTGAAATGACGGAGGTTTCAAACATACTCAGAAATGCAACTAAAAATTCACTTATTATTCTTGATGAAATAGGTAGAGGTACATCGACTTTTGATGGGTTGAGTATTGCATGGGCTGTGGCTGAATATATAAGTAATGCAAAGCTCTTAGGTGCAAAAACTTTATTTGCCACACACTATCATGAACTTACAGAATTAGAAGGAAGTTTGTTTGGAGTTAATAATTATTGTATAGCAATACAGGAAAAGGGCGAGGATATTATTTTCTTGAGAAAAATAATAAAAGGCGGAGCAGATAAAAGCTATGGTATACAGGTTGCAAAATTGGCAGGTGTACCGAAGCAGGTACTGGATAGAGCTAAAGAAATATTAAATGACTTAAGGCTTGCAGATATAGCAAGTAAGGCAAAAGAAATTGCTATAAGCAGTAAAAAAACATACAAGCCTGTAGAAAAGCAAAATGAACTTGAAGCTGCACAATTATCTTTATTTGCTACTATAGATGATAAAGAAATAATTGAAGAGATTAAAGGTCTTAATTTAAGTGCTTTGACACCATTAGATACTATGAATATTTTATATAAGCTACAAAATAAGATAAAGAATCGTATTTAATGAAAGAGGGTGAATTTTATGATTAATATATTGGACAAATCTACTATAGATAAGATAGCGGCAGGCGAGGTTGTTGAAAGACCTGCATCTATAGTAAAAGAATTATTGGAAAATTCTATAGATGCTTTATCTGACCAAATAGCTATAGAGATAAAAAATGGCGGTACTTCATTAATCAGAATAACTGATAATGGTCAAGGAATAGCTAAAGAGGATATAAAAAAAGCTTTTTTAAGGCATGCAACAAGTAAAATAAAAACAGCTGATGATTTGGAAAATGTTTTGAGTCTTGGATTTAGAGGAGAAGCATTATCAAGTATAGGGGCAGTTACCAGAACGGAAATAATTAGTAAGACAAGAAATGAAACTACGGCTGCCTTGTATAAGGTGGAAGGAGGCTTTGAAAAGTCCTTTGAAGAAGTGGCAGCTCCTGACGGAACAACAATTATAGTTAAAGATTTATTTTTTAATACACCTGCCAGACGTAAATTTTTAAAAAGTTTAAATTCAGAGACTGCAAAAATTAGTGATATAGTTGAAAAATTGGCACTTTCACATCCTGATATCAGCTTTAGATATATAAGTAATAATATTAATAAGTTGCATACAGGAGGAAATTCTAATTTAAAAGATGTTATCTATCAAATTTATGGCAAGGAAGCTACCCGCTCTTTAATTGAGATCAAATATCAAGATGATATTGTAAAAATATCAGGATTTATTTCAAAGCCTGATTATTCAAGGGCAAATAGGAGCGGAGAAATATATTTTATAAATTCAAGATATATAAAAAATGATATAATATACAAGGCTATAGAGGACGGATATGGTAATAGACTTATGAATGGTAAATATCCATTTACAAGCTTGAATATAGAAATATTGCCAAAGCTTATTGATGTAAATGTTCATCCGAGTAAAATGGAAATAAGATTTGAGGATGCGAGTGTAATATATTCAATAATAAAATCGAGTGTTGAAAATACATTATTAAACTCAGATTTAGTTAAAAGAGCTTATATTTCTCAGAAGGATAGACAAGAAGAATTAAAAAGAGAGCTGTTTGAAAAGCTGGAATTACAAAATAAGCTCAGATTTCCGGAAAGCTTTGAAAAAAATAGGATAAAAGAATTTGATAATAAATCATCAGGCTTTGTAAAAGAACAAAAAACATATGATAAGATTTTTGAGGAAATAGATACATATAAGACTGATAATAAAAATGAGCCATATAGAGAATATAAAGTTGAATTTAATAAGGATGAAAATTTAGAAAATAATATTATTGAAAAAAAAGATGGGGATAAAATATATAAAGAAAATGTAGATAATACTCAATTAAATTTTTTTGATAAACAAAATATAAAAAGACATAAATTAATAGGACAAATATTCTCGACATATTGGATAATAGAATTAGATAATGAAATGTTCATTATAGATCAGCATGCAGCACATGAAAAGGTTTTGTATGAAAAGTTTTTAGAAGAATATGAAAAGGGCATAAAAACAAAACAATATATTCTTCCTCCTATAGTTATAAATATGACTGATGTTGAAATTGAAGCTTTTGAAAATAATAGAGAAGTCTTTGAAAAGCTGGGATTTGAATTAGAGCATTTTGGAGGTAAAGATTATAAATTAAATGCTATTCCGAATGATTTACCTTCTATTGATAAAAAAGAACTTTTCCTTGAATTGATTGCAAAAATTAGTGAAAGTGATATAGCTGTAAAGGCTGAGCATATTTTAGATAAGCTGGCAAGTATATCGTGTAAGGCGGCTATTAAGGGGAATCAAAATATAAGTGAGGCTGAGGCTGATATTCTTATAACAAAAATGTTAAGCTTAAATAATCCTTATAATTGCCCACATGGAAGACCTACAATAATAAAAATAAGCAAATATGATCTTGAAAAAAAATTTAAAAGGATAATTTAATGGATAATAGATTAATTATTATAGCAGGACCTACTGCTGTAGGTAAAACCGAGCTGTCAATAGAGCTGGCAAAAAAAATAAATGGTGAAATAATAAGTGCAGATTCTATGCAGGTATATAAAGGACTTGATATTGCAACTGCTAAGATAAAGGAAGTACATAAGCAGGGTATAAAGCATTATCTTATAGATATTTTAGAACCATTCGAGGAATTTAATATAAAAATTTTTAAGGATTTGGCGAAGCTTGCAATAAAAGAAATATATGCAAAAAATAAAATACCGATATTAGTTGGAGGAACAGGCTTTTATATACAGGCACTTTTATATGATATAGATTTTGAAACTGAGGATGATGAACAAAAACAGAAGCTTAGAAAAAGTCTGGAAAAGGAGTATGAAGAAAAAGGTGCTGATTATATGCTTGAAAAATTGTCCAAGCTGGATATAGACGCTGCCTGTTTTATACATAAAAATAATAAAAAAAGAATTATAAGAGCATTAGAATATAATTTATTAAATGGTAAAAAAATTTCTGAACATAATTTTATTCAAGGCTTAAAGAAAAGCGAATATGATTATAGATATTTTGTTTTGACTATGAATAGACAAGCTTTATATAATAATATCAATAAAAGAGTTGATTTAATGTTTGAGGAAGGGCTTTTAGAAGAATTTAGAAAATTATTAAAAAAGGGTATAAAAAAGGATTTAATATCTATGCAGGGTATAGGATATAAGGAACAATTTTTATATCTTGAAAATAAGCTTACATTGGAAGAATTAAAGGAAGAAATCAAAAAAAATACAAGACATTTTGCCAAAAGACAATTAACCTGGTTTAAAAGAGAAAATGAAGTGATTTATATAGATAAAGATAAATATTCAAATAATAATGAAATATTGGAATTAATAATAAAATTTATTAATTTTAAAAATGTTTAATATTAAATACACAGAAAATAAATAATTTTAAGATATAATGAGGAATACTGAAATAATATGAAACTTAATGATACATATGAAAAGCTTGGGATTAGCAAAAAAGTTTACGATTTAGGAGAGGAAATACTTTCGTCATTAGAAAATAGATTTAAGGAAATAGATATGATGGCAGAATATAACCAGCTAAAGGTTTTATCTGCAATGAAAAATAATAAGCTGAGTGATATACATTTTGCCGCAACTACAGGCTATGGTTATAATGATTTGGGAAGAGATATAATAGAAAATATTTATTCTGATATATTTAAAGGTGAGGATGCACTTGTAAGACCACAGTTGGTTAGTGGTACGCATGCTTTGCATGTTGCACTTTCAGCAAATCTAAGACCGGGAGATGAGCTTTTTTCGCCGGTAGGTAAGCCTTATGATACTTTGGAGGAAGTCATAGGTATAAGAAAAGCAAGGGGATCGTTGGCAGAATATGGAATAAGCTATAGACAAGCAGACTTATTAGAAGACGGTTCTTTTGATTTTGAAGCTATAAGAGCGGCTATTAATGAAAAAACTAAATTAGTAACTATACAAAGATCAAAGGGTTATGCTAATCGTAGAAGTCTAAGTATAAAAAGCATAAAGGAGCTTATAAGCTTTATACGCAGTATAAAAAGCAGTCTTATCATTATGGTTGACAATTGTTATGGAGAGTTTGTAGAAGACAAAGAGCCGCTTGAGGTCGGAGCAGATATGATAGTAGGCTCTTTGATAAAAAATCCCGGAGGAGGACTTGCACCGATAGGTGGGTATATTGTAGGGAAAAAAGAATATATAGAAAATGCTTCATATAGACTTACAGCCCCCGGAATAGGAAAAGAGGTAGGTGCAAGCTTAGGCTTAAATAGTAATATATTACAGGGTTTATTTTTATCTCCTAATATTGTCGCTTCTGCTCTTAAGGGAGCAATATTTGCAGCTAATATATATGAAAAATTAGGTTTTTCTTGCCTTCCTAATTCAATAGAAGCCAGAACTGATATTATACAGGCGATTACATTGAAAAATAAAAAAGCCCTTATTGCCTTTTGCGAGGGGATACAAAAGGCGGCTCCTGTAGATAGCTATGTAAGTCCTGAACCTTGGGCTATGCCGGGTTATGATTGTGATGTTATAATGGCGGCAGGGGCATTTGTATCAGGCTCATCAATAGAGCTTAGTGCAGATGCACCGATAAAAGAACCTTATACAGTTTTCTTTCAAGGCGGGCTTACATTTACACATGCTAAATATGGAATATTATTATCAGTAGAAAAAGTATTACAAGCTTTGTAAAAGCATAAAATTGGAGAGCCTGAAAGGCTTATATGTTATTAAATGATATAAAGAAAAAAACAGAATTACCATATGAAAGATTTGAAAAATATGGTTGCGAAGCACTTACAGATATAGAGCTTTTAGCTATTTTACTTAGAGTCGGTACTAAGGATTTGAGTGTTTTGGATTTGTCATATCAAATTCTGAGCATAGCAGATGAAGAGCCTGACTTATCAAATATTATCAATGTAAATATAGAACAATTAATAAAGCTAAAGGGTATAGGTAAAATTAGGGCAATACAAATTTTGGCTATAGTAGAACTTTCAAAGAGGCTGTGGAAAAGTACAAGAGTTAAAAATAATTGTTTGAACACACCTGAGGCGGTTGCAAATTATTATATGCAACAAATGCGTTGCTTAAATAAGGAGGAGCTTAGGCTTGCTTTACTTGACACAAAGCAGATGTTAAAAAAGGATTTATTGATAAGCAGGGGAACTATAAATTCTTCTATTATATCTACAAGAGATATTTTGATAGAAGCAATGAAATATGAAGCGGTTAATATAGTTATAGTACATAATCATCCAAGCGGTAATCCACAACCGAGTAATGAAGATATAAATGTAACAAAAATGCTTGAAAAGTCATGCTCATTGGTTGGTATACATCTTAATGATCATGTTATTATAGGAGATAATAAATATTATAGTTTTAAGGAACAAGGAGTCATATAATGGATTCTAAAGGAGATAGATATATCTTAATTATAATAAGTACTATCTGTATTATATTGATAGCTGTAACTGCAATAAAATCCAAATGGATTTCACCACTTAGATCAGGTGTAGGATTTATGCTTACACCTATACAAAATGGTGTAAATGTGGCAGGTAAAGCTTTTTATAATTCGATAGAGGAAAAAAGTACTTTAAAAAAAGCATATGATGAAAATAAAAAATTAAGAAAAAAAATTGATGAATTGGTTTTAAAAAATACAAAGCTTGAAGAGGATAATATGGAATTATCAAGACTTAGAGATTTATATAAGCTTGATAATGACTATAAAGATTATAAGAAAATTGGAGCCAGAATTATAGCTAAGGATTCAGGACGATGGTTTAAAGTTTTTCGTATTGATAAAGGCAGTAGAGATGGAATAGAAATTGATATGAATGTAATTGCCTGCGGTGGATTAGTAGGGATTGTAAGTGATGTCGGAAGCAATTATGCAACTGTAAGAACGATTATTGATGATATTTCAAGAGTTAGTGCAATGTCTATACGTACCGGAAATAATTGTATCATAGCAGGTGATTTGAAATTGTATGAAAAGGGTAAACTAAAAATAAATGATATAGATATTAATTCTGACATACAGGATGGAGATAAGATTGTAACAAGTAATATAAGTAGTAAATTTTTACCGGGATTATTAATAGGTTATGCAAACGATGTTAAAGTGGATAATTCAAGATTAACTAAATCAGGATATTTGCTTCCTATAGTAAGCTTTGATACATTGCAGGAGGTTTTGGTTATAACAAATAAAAAGGATCTTGGAGAATAAGGTAATAGTATGAGAAGAATCAATGCTAATATAGCTATGTTAATTTTGGCTTTTGCTATACAAAGATGTGTATTTCCATTTATACCATTTTTATCAGCAGCACCTAATTTAATAATAATTATGGTATTTACTTTTAGCTTTATATATGGAAAAAGAGAAGGTTTAATATATGGTGTACTTGCCGGAATTTTGATGGATCTATTTTATTCATTGCCATTTGGATATTTTACTTTATTTTTTGCTTGTATAGCATATATAAATGGTATATTGTCAAAATATTTTTATGAGGAGTTTATTTTTCTTCCTCTTTTGATGTGTACAATAAATGAATTTGCATATAATATCTATATATATTTGTTTAGATTTTTACCAAGAAAAAAGTTTGATTTTATATTTTATATAAGACGAATTATTATGCCGGAGCTTATTATAAGTTTGATTTTCACTTTGCTTATGTATAGGCTCTTATTAAAATATAATAGATATTTAGAGGATATAGATATGGATAGAGGTGGTAAATTTGCTGAATGATTTACGTCGATTATTTGTAGAATTTAAAAATAAATTGATATATTCAAGATTATTTGTCTTAGGTTCGGTATATATTTTTATTATATTGCTTTTATTTTGTCGTTTATTTATATTACAAATTTTAGATGGAGAATATTATCAAAATAATTACATACAAAAGACTGAAAAAACAATTTTAACACAGGCAACAAGGGGAAATATTTATGATGTAAATGGTAAATTATTAGCCTATAATAAGCTGGCATATGCAGTTACTATCATAGATAATGGTGATTATAAAAATTATATAGATAAAAATTCAACTATATACAGGTTAGTAGAAATTTTACATAAATATGATGAAAAAATTATTGGAGAATTTTTAGTTGATTTGGATAATAATGGTAATTATTATTTTACAACCAATTCAAATATTTCAAAAAAGAGATTTTTAAGGGATTGCTACGGCTTAAAATCAATAGATGAATTAGATAAAAAGACTAAAAGGAGTGATAATAGTAGTAATATCAGTGCAGAAGCATTAGTTGATAAAAAATTTAATGAATATAAATTATATAATCTTTATGATGATAGCGGCAAAAAAATAGAATTGAATAATAGGCAAAAATTAGACATAATAAATATAAGATATACAATGGGACTTACATCATTTCATAAATATGATGCAACAAAGGTTGCGTCTGATATTAAGGAAAGGACAAAAGCGGCTATTTTAGAAAATGCAGCTAAGCTTTTAGGTGTTAATATAGAGCAGGAAACACTGAGATTATATAATGACAGTGTATATTTTTCATCTTTAATTGGCTATACAGGAAAAATACAAGAAAATCAATTAGAACAATTTAAGGAAAAAAATGAGGACTATTCTGAGAATGATATAGTTGGAAGAATTGGAATAGAAGAATATCTTGATTATGATTTACGTGGTAAAAAAGGCTATAAAATTATTAATGTTGATAATGTAGGGCATATATTGGATGTTAAGCAAGAGGTTTTACCACAATCAGGAAATGATATTTATTTAAGTATAGATAGGGATTTACAGATTGGTATATATAATATATTGGAACAACAGCTTACCGGTATTTTGACTAAAAAAATTGTATACAATGATAATCCTAATAATGAAAATACAAATTCGACAGATAGACTTATACCTGTAAAGGATGCATATTTTCAATTGATTAATAATAATATTTTGTCTATAGATAGATTTGAAGCTGCCGATGCCGGCTATATAGAAAAAAATATATATGCAAAATATTCTGATTATTATGCGAACAGTATATCAAAAATTAAAAATGAGCTTAATATGGATAATGCAAAAGCTATGAAAGACTTAGATGAAGATTTAAATGCTTTCTTAGTATATATTTATAATTTTTTAAGCTCGGATGAGATGTCTATTATAAAAAAAGAATTAGTAAATCAAAGGGATGAGGAATATTTAATGTGGAAGGAGGATAATATCAGCTTAAGGAATTATTTGCAATATTTAGCTTCCAATAATCTTATTGATACTACAAAATTTGGTGGGAATACAAAGTATTTAAGCGTTGAAGATATTTATAATAATTTAAGTGAATTTATTATAGATAAATTAAAGGATAATCTTGGTTTCAAAAAAATATTATATAAATATTTGATAAAAAGCGGAAAGGTTAGCGGTAGAGAGATTTGTCTTAGCTTATATGAGCAGGGAATATTAAAGGAAGATAAGGAAAGATATAATGAATTATATAGAAATTCTGAGAACTATGCTTATAATTTTTTGATAGATAAAATTTCAAAATTAGAAATAACACCTGCACAATTAGCCTTAGAGCCTTGTTCAGCGGCTGCAGTTGTTACAGATGTAAAGACAGGAAAATTAAAGGCTTTAGTTTCTTATCCTGGATATGATAATAACAAGCTTAGTAATGTTATGGATGTTGATTATTATAATAAATTATTAAATGATGAATCTTTACCTCTTTATAATAATGCAACTCAAACAAAAAAAGCACCGGGTTCAATTTTTAAGCCTATTACGGCGATAGCAGGATTAGAGGAACATGTTGTAAAGGCTTATGAAAAAATAAAGTGTACCGGAGAGTATGATACTATAGAGCCACATATTAAATGTTGGATTTATCCATCCATGCATGGAGAACTGAATATGGTGCAGGCTATACAAAATTCGTGTAACTATTATTTTGCTGAAATTGGACATAGATTATCATTGGAGAAAAATGGTGATTATAATCCTGGTTTAGGTATAGAAAGATTGGCAAAATATGCAAGACTTTTTGGACTTGATCAAAAATCCGGTGTTGAGCTTGTTGAAACGGAACCTATGATAACAAATAAAGCACCTGAGCGTTCTTCAATAGGTCAAGGATCCAATTCTTTTTCAAATGTACAATTATCAAGATATGTCAGTGCAATAGCAAATAGAGGAAATTTATTTGATTTAAGTATTTTAGAAAAAGAAGATGATAAGGATGGGAGAATATTAAAGAAATTTGAGCCTAAGCTTAAAGCAAAAATTGATATAAAGGAATCCACATGGGATACTATATCAGAAGGAATGTTTAAGGTTATTAGTGAAGGCTCAGCTAAAAGTATATTTAGTGATTTACCGGTTGAAATAGCGGGAAAAACGGGTACTGCACAGGAAAGTAAAACAAGAGCGAATCATGCTTTTTTCTTATCCTTTGCACCATATAAAAATCCTGAAATTGCAGTAACTGTCAATATACCATATGGTTATTCTTCATCAAATGCCGCTACTATTGCAAAAAATATATATAAATTATACTTTGGTTATACAAGCCTTGATATTATAATGCAAAATAAAAGCTTAGATGTAAGTAATATAAAAATTGGTGATTAAGACTAGTATTTTTTAAAAAATTGTTGTAAAATTTGAGGAGAGAGATGTTTGATATATATAACTTAAAAAAATATAATTTTAGGATAATTATTTATACATTATCACTAAGTATATTAGGTTCTTTTGTCATAAATAGTGCAACTTCTGATATAAGTATAGTAAAAAAACAAGTTTTAGGTATAATAATTAGTTTTATTATAATGTTGCTTATATCATTTATTAGATATGACAAAATATTAAAAATATCATTGATTATATATGCTTTATGTGTGGTTATGCTATTTTTAGTTTTACTTATGGGATATAGACCTAATGGAGCCGGTGCTACAAGATGGATAAAATTACCTATTATAGGAACTATTCAGCCGGCTGAGTTTGTTAAGATAGGAATCATAATATTTTTAGCTTGGTTTTTAGATAAGAAAAAAGAAAATATAAATAGCTTTTATACATTATTGATATTTTCTATAAGTGTCGGTCTGATTTATTTATTGATATTGTTGGAGCCTGATTTATCAACGACAGTAGTTTTATTTATCATCAGCTTTTCAATGCTTTTTGTTGCAGGCTTGAGTTATAAGCTTATAGCTATATTATCAGGGATAAGTATTCCTATAATATTATCTTTCATCTTTTTGTTAATTAATAAAAAAGTGCCATTTTTAAGAGAATATCAGATGAATAGAATACTTGCATGGATCGATCCTAAGAAATATTCTGATGTTGGGGCACAGCAGGCAAATTCTATTATGGCAATAGGTTCAGGGCAGCTATATGGGAAGGGTTTAAATAATACTACCGTTAATTCTGTTAAAAATGGTAATTTTTTATCGCAGGATCAGACAGACTTTATTTTTGCTATAATAGGTGAAGAACTTGGATTTATAGGCTCTATACTTGTTATTTTATTAATGACTATATTAGCTTTTGAAATATTAAATTTAGCCGCAAGAGTAAGTAATATGCAGGCAAGACTGATTTGTACAGGGATTGCAAGCTTAATTATATTTCAAAGTTTTACTAATATTGCAGTAGCTACAGGAGTGTTTCCAAATACAGGTTTGCCTTTACCTTTTATAAGCTATGGAGTAAGCTCTCTTATGAGCATGTATATTGGCATAGGATTGGTATTAAATGTAGGATTGATGCAAAAAAAGCTTGATTAAGGAGGAATTATGAACATAGGATTGATTGCACATGATGCTAAAAAGAAGTTGATGCAGAATTTCTGTATTGCATATAGAGGTGTTTTATCAAAGCATGATTTATATGCTACAGGAACTACAGGAAGACTTATAGAAGAAGTAACAAATTTAACTGTGCATAAATATTTGGCAGGTCATCTTGGTGGAGAGCAACAATTAGGAGCACAAATTGAAAATAATGATATAGATTTAGTCATTTTTTTAAGAGATCCTTTAACATCAAAATCACATGAGCCTGATGTTAATAATGTTGTAAAGCTTTGTGATACGCATAATATACCTCTTGCTACTAATTTAGCCAGTGCAGAATTACTTATAAAAGCTATGGAACGTGGGGATTTTGAATTTAGAGATGTATATAGAAGATACTAAGATAAAAAAATATTCAAGAAGAAGAAAAAACAGATATAAATTAAAATTTATAATATTATTTGTACTTATATCTGTTTTTTTACTTATATTTTTATATAGAAAGCAAAATATAAATTTTAAATTCGACAAATATTTTTTTGAATTTTGTGAAGATGATGTAGCAATAAATGAATTAGAGCCATACGCTAAAAATATTGCTATTTGTGAAAATAATGAAACTAAGGCTGAAATTCAAGCAGGCTCTTGTATATTAGCTTCAAATAATAATAAAGAGGTAATTTATTGTCAAAATCCTTTTAAAAGGATGTATCCTGCAAGTACAACTAAATTGATGACGGCTTTAATAGCTTTAAAATATGCTGATTTAGATGATAAGGTTACAGTCGGAAATGAGGTTTTGATAAATGAAGTAGGTTCAAGTATGGCAAATATCAAACCTAAAGACACATTGACTATAAAGCAGCTTTTGTATGGACTTTTATTACCTTCAGGTAATGATGCGGCAAATGCAATAGCTATTCATATTTCAGGCTCTATAGAAAAATTTGCAGATTTAATGAATGATGAAGCAAAAAAAATTTATGCAAGTGATACAAATTTTAAAAATGCAAATGGTCTTACAGATAGTGAACACTATACCAGTGCATATGATTTATATTTAATAATGCATGAATGCTTAAAATATGATATTTTTAGAGAAATTACTACAACAGTGGCTTATGAGCCTACATATTTTTTAGCAGACGGTTCAAAATTCATAAATCATTGGGATAATAGTAATCAATATTTATTAGGAAAAGCTAAGCTCTTGGATAATTTAGAAATTATAGGAGCTAAGACAGGTACAACCAAGGCGGCAGGCTCTTGTCTGGTTTTGGGGACAAGAAATAAGGAAAATAAGGATGAATATATCAGTATAATTTTAAAGGCTGAAAATAAAATTTCATTGTATCAAAATATGAATAAATTACTTGATAAAGTCGATAAATAATATTGAAAAAAATACATAAATATTGTAAAATAGATACATTAAAACTTAATATTGATATAATTTTCAAGGAGGGCAAAAATATGTTAAGTGTTATTTGTGGCGAAAGAGGAAAAGGAAAGACAAAATATTTACTTGAAAAAGCAAATATGGTAATAAAAGAAGCTGTTGGAGATGTTATATATCTTGATAAAAGCTCAAAGCATATGTATGAATTGAATAATAAAATTAGACTTATTAATGTCTGCGATTATCCATTTGTAAGTGCAGATGGTTTTATAGGCTTTATAATGGGACTTGTATCTTCTAATCATGACCTTGAATATGTTTTTTTAGACAGTTTTTTGAAGCTTGCCAACCTTGAAGCTAAAGATATTACAGCTGTTATAGATATATTGGAAAAAATAGGAGAAAAATATAATATAAATTTTGTTATGAGTATTTCAGCAAATGAAAAAGATTTATCTGAAAATGCTAAAAAGAATATAATAGTTTCTTTATAAAATATAAAAATTAAATTAATGTTTGACTTCCTGATAAATTACTAAGGTAAAATATTGAGCTTTGTTTTAGTGATTTGTCAGGAAGTCAATTTTTTTGCTTTTTATTGATATAGAACTTAAGATAGGATATAATTAATATATTTTAAATAAGTATAAAGGTAAATTTTAATATAAATGCAAAAAAATAAAAAAATAAAAAGAAGAAAAAAATCAGGAATAGCTAAAAAGCTCTTTATTTTAATATTATTATATATGGCATATATAATAATATTATCTATGTTCAGACCTAAGGTGGGTTTTTATGAAGTTGTTCCCGGCTCTATAGTAAAGGATACAAAGCATACGGGGATTATATTAAGAAATGAAAAGGTAACAAATACAAATATTGCCGGAAACATAAATTTTTTTGTAAGAGAGTCAAGGCATGTAAGTGTCGATCAAGACATATGTGCTATTGATGGGAACGGTTCTTTAACGAAGTTTATAAAAGATAATAAGCTTGATGATTTGGCTATAAGTGAAGCCGATTTAAAAAAAGTGAAAAATGAGTTGTCCTTATTTTCTACAAGCTATGATGATAATAATTTTATAAAGGTTTATGACAGTAAGGATATGCTTAAATTATCTTTGCTTGAATATACAAATATAGCCTCTTATGAAACACTCGAAGAAAAATTAAAGGATAAAAATATACAATATACAAGATTTAAGGCACAGGATTTAGGGATAGTTTCATTTAAGTTGGATGGTATGGAAACACTCAATCAGGATAATATAAGTAAGGATATATTTGATAAGAGTAAATATAAGAGTCAATATATAAAGACAGGAGATAGAATAGACGAGAATAAACCTATTTATAAGACTATAACAGATGAAAACTGGTCTATTATATTTCCTATAGATGACAACGAGCTTAAAGAATATGAAGATAAAAATATATTGAAAATAAAATTTTTGAGTAAAAATTTAGAGCTGAAAGCAAAATATTCAACTTTTTCTGATAAGAATGGCAATAAGTATGCAAAGTTAGATTTTGATAGCTATGTTATTAATTTTATTTCAGACAGATATATAGATTTTGAAATAGAAAGTAAAAATGCAACAGGTTTAAAAATACCTGAAAAAGCAGTTATAGAAAAAGAATTTTTCACTATTCCTAAGGACTTTATAAGTCGTGGTGGCAGCACCAACAGCTTGGGATTTAATAAGGAGACTTATATAGATAATAAGGAAAGTATACAATTCGTACTTGTTGATATTTATGCTATAATTGATGACAAATATTATATAAGTACAGATAAAGAATCTGCTTTGAAGGAAGGGGATACTATAGTATCAATTAAAACTAATGATAAATATAAAATAGGAGAAAAAGCAAGCTTAAAGGGAGTATATAATATAAATAAAGGATATGCTATTTTTAAATATATAGAAATTTTGGCTGATAATGAAGAATATTATACAATATCAAAAGAAACGGATTATGGCTTGAGTGCTTATGACCATATTTTAGTTGATCCGAAAAGATATAATGAAAAAGATTTTATATATCAATAGGGGTAATAAGATGATAAAAGAAAATTTAGATGCTATTTTTAATAAAATAAATGAAATATGTAATACTTATAATATAGATAAAGAAAGCTGTAAGCTTATAGCAGTTAGTAAAACAAAGCCTGTAGAGCTTATTAAGGAAGCCTATGATTATGGTATAAGAGAATTTGGTGAAAATAGAGTTCAGGAAATTTTAGAAAAGTATGACAAGCTTCCTAATGATATAAATTGGCATATGATAGGGCATTTGCAAAGTAATAAGGTGAAATATATTATTGATAAAGTAAAATATATACATTCGGTTGACAGTTTAAAATTGGCAAAGGTAATAGATAAGGAAGCAAAAAAGAAGGGAATTATAGCTGAAATTTTTTTAGAATTAAATATAGCAAATGAAGAGAGTAAATTCGGATTTAAAAAAGAAGAATTATATAATAATCTATATGAGCTTGAAGAATTAAAAAATATAAAAATACTTGGACTTATGACAGTTGCCCCCTTGGTAGATGATGCAAATAAAAATAGAGAAATATTCAAAGAAATGAAAAAAATATCACTTGACATAAATAAGAAAAACATTAATAATATTGAAATACGAGAGTTATCAATGGGAATGTCGAGAGATTTTTTGGTGGCTATAGAAGAAGGAGCTACATTCATTAGAGTGGGTAGCTTTATTTTCGGTAATAGATAGGAGTTACACAATGGGATTAATAGATAATTTTATTAACAAATTAAGATTTGGTAATGAAAATGATGAATATGATGAAAATGATGAGCATGAGGAGCTTGATGATAAACAGGAAAATTATCAAAGATATCCGAATTTTGCACAGGAGAAATCACGTATTTCTTTTAAGCAAAGATCAGGCGGACAAAATAGAAATGGAATGAAATTAGTTGCTATAAAACCTAACTGCTTTGATGACGTGATAAATATATGTAATCCTTTACTTGAAGGTAAGGTTGTTGTAATAAATATGGAAGGGATTCATGGGGATATTTCAAGAAGAATAATTGATTTTGTTTCAGGTTCTACATATAGTATTAGAGGGAATTTACAAAAAATATCTAATTATATTGTTGTTGCTACACCTGAATCAGTAGAGCTTAGTGGAGAATTTGCCGATGTTCTCAATAATGCTTATGAAACTCAAGGATTTACATTTAAAGTTTAGATATGGACAATAAGGACGAAAAAAATTTAAAGAATAGAATTTTGGAATTAGCCGGTAATTGTTATTTTAGAGAAGTTTCTACAAATACATTATTTTTAAATTTATATGAGCAAACAGTCTTTCATTCTATTATAGATAGCCTGCCAAATATAAAATATACAAGCTTTGGTGGATATGATTTAGCAGAAAGAAAAATTGTTTGCTTTATTCCGTATTATCAGGAAAAATTTGATTTTAAAATGCTTTCAATTTTGAAAATAAAGCCCTTAAATGATAAATTTTCACAAGAATTAGCTCATAGGGATTTTCTTGGTGCTATTTTAAATTTGGGGATTGAGAGAAATAATATAGGAGATATTATTATACACGATAATATTGCTTATATAATTATTATTAAAAGAATTGAAAAAATAATCAAAGAAAATTTGGAGTTTGTAAAAAAAACAAAGATAAAGATAGAAGATTATGATATAGAAAAGCTGGTATACATAAATAATTCAAAGGAGATTTATATAAATATCAATTCAATTCGGCTTGATGTATGTATAGCCGCTATCTTTAATAAATCAAGAAGTATCGTAGCAAGACTGATAAGCTCAGGCTTAGTATTTATTAATGGAAAACAAAGCACAAATCATTCTTATAATTTAAAAGAAAATGATATTATTAGTGTTAGGGGTTTTGGTAGATTTAAGTTTATAAATGTGGAAAGAAAGACCGGAAAAGGACGTTTATTAACTAAAATTGCAATTTTTACATAGGAGGGTTATTGTCTTGTTGAAATTAGATATAAATAGTGAGGGAAAATTTGCTTATAATATTATAATAGAAAAAAGCTTTGATAATTTACGAAAGGAATTAGAAAATATAGTACCCGACTTTTCAAAAATATGCGTAGTTACGGATACTAATGTAGAAAGATTGTATTTAGAAGCATTAAAGTCTCAATGTAATTTTTGCGAAAAATTATATACCTTTGTTTTTAAGGCCGGTGAGCAAAGTAAGAGCCTTAATGTGGTAAGTGAATTATATAAGTTTTTAATAGAAAAAGAATTTGATAGAAGAGATTTTTTAATTGCTTTAGGTGGAGGTGTTGTAGGCGATTTATGTGGATATGCGGCTGCTACATTTTTAAGAGGCATAGATTTTATTCAGATTCCGACAACCTTGCTTTCTATAGTTGATTCAAGTATAGGTGGAAAGACAGGGCTTGATTTTAATGGATATAAAAATATGATAGGAGCTTTTTATATGCCACGTCTGGTATATATAAATATTTCCACTATTTTGACCCTTGATTCTGTGCAATATGCTTCAGGAATGGCAGAAGTAATAAAATACGGACTTATAAGAGATAAAAAATTTTATGAATATCTAATATTAAATAAAAAAGAGATAAAAAATAGAAATTTAGAAAACTTGGAGTATATAGCTTTAAGGTCTGACGAAATTAAAAAAGAGGTTGTAGAATTGGATTTTAAAGAAGAGAATATTCGCTCACATTTAAACTTTGGGCATACCTTAGGACATGCTATAGAAAAATATATGAATTTTGAGCTTTCACATGGTGCTTGTGTAGCACTTGGGAGTCTTTGTGCTATGGAGATATCTAAAGAAAAGGCTTATATAAATAATGATGAAATTATAAGCTTGAAGGATTTGTTTAGATATTTTGGGCTAAGTACTTCATTAGAGTTTAGTGATAATAAAAAAATATTGGAATATACTAAAAATGATAAAAAAATGACGGCAGGGAAAATAAAGTTTATTTTGTTAAAATCTATAGGCCATGCTATTATTGATAGAAGCGTAGGAATAAGTGATATGGAGAAGGCCTTGAGGAGTATAGAAAATGATTAGAAAAAAAAGATTTATATATTTTATTATTATACAATTTTTAGCTATTGGAATTGATCAATTTACAAAATTTTTAGCCTTACAAAATTTATTATATAAGGATTATCCATTGATTAAAAATATTTTAGAATTTGTTTATTCTGAGAACAGAGGTGCGGCTTTCGGAATTTTACAGGGGGCAATTTGGCTTTTTTATATTATTGTTTTTGTTGTTGCATATATTATTATAAGATATATATATATTATGTCTGATAAAAAGCGTATGTTGCCATTATTTTTTAGCCTGTGTTTTACTTTTGCAGGGGCATTAGGAAATATTATTGACAGAATTTTCAGGGGATATGTAATAGATTTTATATATTTTAAGCCTATAAATTTTCCTATATTTAATGTTGCCGATATTTATGTCAGCTTATCAGTAGCTTTTTTAGCTTATTTACTTTTATTTTTTTATAAAGAGGATGAAATTGACAAGTTTAGTAAGAATATTTTTTGGAAATAGAGCGAGGGGAAATATTATAAAAGATGAAAATTTTAGCTTTTAATATAAGTGATAAAGAGGAATTGATTCGTATAGATACATTTTTATCTAATAATATGAAAGACAAATCCAGATCATATATACAAAAATTAATAAAGGATAAAAAAGCTACAGTTAATGGACTTTATATAAAAGCTAACTATATAATAAGACCCTATGATGAAATAAAGCTTGAAATACCGGATAATATTAGCCCTGATATATCCGAACAAAATATTGCACTTGATATCATATATGAGGATGAAGATTTACTGGTTATAAATAAACCTAAAAATATGGTGGTTCACCCTGCACCCGGGCATTATAATGATACCTTGGTTAATGCCTTGATGTATCATTGTAAGGATAAATTATCAGGAATTAATGGTATATTAAGACCCGGTATAGTACATAGAATTGATAAGGATACAACCGGACTATTACTTGTATGTAAAAATGATTTAGCACATGAAGCATTGGCGAGCCAATTGAAGGAACATAGTATTACCAGAGAATATAGGGCTATAGTTTATGGAAATTTGAAGGAGGATAAAGGGACGATACAAAAGTCTATTGCAAGAAGTAAAAATGATAGAAAGAAGATGGCTATAGATGAGAAGGGTAGAAATGCCATAACACATTATGAGGTCCTGCAAAGATTTAATTCTTATACATATATAAGCTGTAGACTTGAAACAGGTAGGACGCATCAAATAAGGGTACATATGGCAAGTATAGGGCATCCTCTTTTAGGAGATGAGTTATATTCTCATCAAAAAAGTAATTTAAAGCTACAAGGTCAATGCTTACATGCTATCAGCTTAGGCTTTGTACATCCAAGGACTAAGGAGTATATGGAATTTAAAGCGAAATTACCTGAATATTTTGAAAATATCTTAAAAAAGCTTGTATAAGATTTTTAGTAATGGAAAATTTAAAAATTTTAATAGCTGTTAATGATATTTTAAAAAGCTTATTTTTTTGATATAATAGACAAATAGAGAATGTATTATAGGAGGTGTCATATGAATAAAAGGTTTGTTGTAACTATTGGACGTGAATGTGGAAGTGGTGGTAAATTGATAGGAACAATGCTTGCAAAAGAGCTTGGCGTAAAGTGTTATGACAAAGAACTGTTGACACTTGCGGCTAAGGAAAGTGGTTTATGTGAGGATTTATTTAAAACTCATGATGAAAGACCAAGCTCAAGTTTTTTATATTCATTAGTTATGGATAGCTATTCTATGGGATATGCTTCAAGTGGCTATTTGGATATGCCTATAAATCATAAGATTTTTCTTGCTCAATTTGAAACTATAAAAAGATTGGCAAAAGAAGAAAATTGTATTATTGTTGGAAGATGTGCTGATTATGCACTTGAGGATGATAAAGCTGTGATTAGTGTTTTTATAACGGCTAATGAAGATGATAAAATAAAAAGAATAATGCAGGCACAAAATATTAGCAAGGATAAAGCTAGGGATATTATGATAAAAACTGATAAAAGAAGAGCAAGCTATTATAATTATTATTCAAGTAAGCATTGGAGCAGTGCCAAAAGCTATGACTTATGTATAAATTCAAGTGAAATAGGAATTGATGGAGTTATAGAGATTATAAAAGCATATTTAAATATGAAAAAAGCTTAATATATTTACATAAAGGAGAAAAAAATGTCAAAAATAGTATGTATGGGCGAGATTATGTTAAGATTATCAACCCCTAATAATTCGAGAATAATGCAAGCAAACAGTCTTGAGGTAAATTATGGCGGAGGGGAGGCCAATGTAGCTACTTCTTTAGCTAATTATGGACATAATGCTGAATTTGTTAGTGCTATACCTGATAATTTGGTAGGTGATGCCTGTATAGCCAGCTTGAGAAAGATGAATGTAGATACTTCTAATATAGCCAGAGTAGGTGATAGGCTTGGAATATATTTCCTTGAGTCAGGTTGTGCTATGCGACCATCAAATGTTATATATGATAGAGCAAATTCAGCTATTGCCTTAGCAAAGCCTGAAGATTTTGATTTTGATAAAATTTTTAAGGATGCAAGCTGGTTTCATTTTACAGGAATAACTCCGGCTTTATCAGATAGTGCTACTCTTCTTATTGAAGAGGCATTAAAAGCGGCAAAAAAATATGGTGTTAAAATATCAGTTGATCTTAATTATAGAAAAAAATTATGGACTTCTGAAAAAGCCATAAGCGTTATGACAAGATTGTGCAAATATGTTGATATATGTATAGGTAATGAAGAGGATGCAAGCAAGGTTTTAGGCTTTACACCTAAAAATAGTGATGTTTATAAAGGAGAGCTTGTATTGGATTCTTATGCTGATATATTTAATCAGATGCTTGATAAATTTGGCTTTGAATATGTTGTGAGTTCTTTGAGAGTAAGTCATTCAGCAAGTAATAATGACTGGTCAGGTATTATTATGGATAATAAAACAAGAAAAGCTTATCATTCAAAGACATATAATATAACACCTATAGTTGATAGAGTCGGGGGTGGAGATTCTTTTGCAGCAGGTATTATCAGTGCATTATCTGAAGGACAGGATTATAAAGATGCTTTGGAATTTGCAGTTGCAGCTTCTGCTCTTAAGCATACGATACCTGGAGATATTAATTTGGTTTCAAGAAAGGAAATTGAAAATCTTTTGGCAGGAGATACATCAGGCAGAGTAAGTAGATAAATGGAGGTTATATGGCAAGATTATTTGAAGGGGCAGGAGTGGCTTTAGTTACACCACTTAATGAGGATAAAAGTATTAATTATGACAGTTTAGGAAGGCTGATTGAAGAACAGATAAATGGTGGAACGAAGGCTATAATATCTATGGGAACAACCGGGGAAGCCGCTACTATGACTTGTGAAGAACACCTTGAAATTATAAAATATACTTGTAAAAAGGTAGCCGGACGTATACCTGTAATTGCAGGTAGTGGATCAAATTGTACTCAAACAGCTATATATCTATCAAAGGAGGCTGTAAAATATGGTGCTGACGGTTTGCTTATTGTAAGTCCATATTATAATAAAGGTACACAAAAGGGACTTATAGATCATTTTACTATGATAGCAAGGGAGGTACCTAAAACTCCTATTATTTTATATAATATACCTGGCAGAACCGGAATAAATATTCAACCTGAATCATTGGCATATTTAGTTAAAAATGTAGAAAATATAGTTGGAGTAAAAGAGGCAAGCTCTGATTTTTCTAAAATTGCCAAGATGATGTCTTTAATGGGTGAAGCACCTATAGATTTGTATTCCGGTAATGACGAACAAATTGTACCTATAATGTCTTTAGGGGGTGTTGGAGTAATATCAGTATTAAGTAATGTAGCTCCGTATAAGACTAATCAGATATGTCAAATGGCATTAGAAGGAAATTTTAAAGAGGCTGCCAAATTACAATTAGAAGCTATTGAGCTTATTGATCAATTATTTATAGAAGTAAATCCTATACCTGTAAAGATGGCTTTGAATTTGCAAGGTAAAAATGTAGGAGGCCTAAGAATGCCTCTTACTGAATTGGGAAAAGAGCATTTGAATAATTTGAAAAAAGCAATGGAAGAGTATGGTATTTTATAATAGATAATAATTTTTAAATAAATAAAAGATATTGTGCAAATTTATTGATTGTAAAAAGTCGGATCTAATACCTTTCAAGGTATTAGGTACAGCTTTTTTACTCATATTAATATTTATTGCTACAATATCTTTTATTTATTTATTATTTAATTCATCTATGACATTTTCAATAACTTGTTTTTTTACATAGATATCAAAGCCTAAATTACAAATAAATGTAAATAAACAAAGGTATTCTTTATCCTTTGTATTTTTATCAGAAAAATTCGACTTACTATTTTCATAGCTATCAATAATAGATTGTTTTATTTTTATAAAATTTTCTTTTTCAAATTTTAGTGTTTCATTATAAATATCCAATAAATTTAAGTCATTATCATCATTTTTTTTATGATTGAAATATTTTTCTATTATAGGTTTAAAGACAGATTCGATATCTGAAAAAGATAAAACATTTTTAAAATAATATATAAAAATTAGTAATAATATATGCTCCTTATTATATTTTTTCTTAGTTGGTGCAGGAATAAGCCTATTTTTTGTATAGTTATTAATCATAGTTTTAGTAAGCATCTTATCATCCCTATTAGGTTTATTAGGTGCAAGATTTTCATTCATAAATGTTGTTATCTGATCCATATAAAGAGGTATATCAGGAATAGCTTGATCTTTTATATAAGACATTGAATCTAAATTTTCTAAAATAATTTTAAAAATATCTTCATTATTCATATTTTTTCTCCTAATTATTATTTAAAGCTTATTATTTTTTGATTTGAACAATATAGCTTATTTAAAACTATATTATATAGTATTAAATACTATATTTCAATAGCTTTGCCTTTAAGTATATTTTATAAAAATTTAGAATTTAAATAAAGTCGCAAAAAGTAAATAATTGTAGTATAATTTATGTTAATCAAGGAGGAAATATGAAAAAAGAAAAATTTAATATATCAGGAATGTCTTGTGCCGCCTGTAGTAGTAGAATTGAAAATAAATTAAGAAAATTATCAGGTGTTCAATTATGTAATGTTAATTTGTTAAATAATTATATGAATGTAGAATATGATGAAAAGCTGATCAATGTCAATGATATTATAGAAAATGTGGAAAGGCTTGGATATAAAGCAAGCAGTGTAAATAAAGAGGCTGAGAATGTAAAGGTAAAAAAAGGCTTTGACAGTAATTTAGAAAATGATAAATTAAAATTAATATTTTCATTTATTTTTCTCTTTATACTTATGTATGTAAGTATGGCACATATGTTTTTTTTACCATTGCCTGACTTTTTGATAAATAAATATAGTGTACATAGCTTTGCATTTACACAATTTTTACTTGTTTTACCTATTATATATTTGAATAAGAAATATTATGAGAATGGTATTAGAGCTTTATTTCGATTGGCACCTAATATGGATTCATTAATCGCAATAGGAAGTGGAGCTGCACTTTTGCATGGTATTTTCAGCTTATATTTTATAGGTATAAATATGGCAATGGGAAAAAGTGATCTGAATATGCAAATAAGAATGAATTTGTATTTTGAATCTGTAGGAATGATTTTGTGTCTTGTAAGTCTTGGGAAATTTTTAGAGGGGCGTTCAAAATTAAAGACGGGCGATGCTATTTCAAAGCTTATAGATTTAAGTCCACAAAAAGCAAGGATAATTAAATTTGGTAAAGAAATAGAAATAGATAGTAAACAAGTAAAAAAAGGAGATATTTTAATTGTAAGACAAGGTGAAAAAATAGCAGTTGACGGTATTGTTATTGAAGGTAATGCAAGTATAGATGAATCTATAATAACAGGTGAGTCTATACCGGTAGAAAAAAATATTTCAGATAAGCTTATTACAGGAACAATAAATTTAAATGGTATATTAAAATACGAGGCATTAAATGTAGGTGAGGATACGACTATTGCCAAGATTGTCAAATTGGTAGAAGAGGCGAGCATGTCAAAGGCACCAATTTCAAGTCTGGCTGATAAGATAGCAGGTATTTTTGTGCCGGCTGTTATACTCATAGCTATATTTACTTTTTTATATTATTTTATTGTGAATGCCGGTATTGATTCAGCTTTGTCGAACGCTATTTCTGTTTTGGTGATTTCCTGTCCCTGTGCTTTGGGTTTGGCAACTCCTGTTGCTATAATGGTTGCTACAGGAAAGGGAGCAACTAACGGTATTTTATTAAAAAATGCTAAGGCTCTTCAAATGATGAATGAAATAAATACCATTGTATTGGATAAAACCGGAACTATTACTGTTGGTAAGCCTAAGCTGGTAGATATAGTAAATTTAAGCAAATTGGACAAGAATATTTTTTTGAAGCTTGCCGCAAGCATTGAGGCTGCATCAAATCATCCGCTTTCTAATGCTATAGTAGAATATGCTGAAGAAAAAAATATAAAAATATCAGAGGTAAAAGATTTTGAAATTTTTGCCGGTAGAGGAATAAGTGCAAGCTTGGATAATGATAAGCTTTATGCGGGAAATTTATTGAACTTGGAGCAACTTATAAAAGAAGGCAAAATAGAAAATGATAAGCTTGATGAAATAAAAAATATTTTTGAAGAATTATCCGGACTTGGAAAAACTCCAATGTTTTTTTCAAAAAATAAAGAGGTAATCGGAATTTTGGCAGTTGAAGATAGTATTAAAAAGGATTCCAAGCAAGCTATAGATATTTTGAAAAAGAAAAAAATAGATATAATAATGCTAACCGGAGATAATAAAAATACAGCCTTGGCAATAGCCACTCAGGTAGGTATAAGCAATATAATTTCTGATGTTTTACCTATGGATAAAGAAAAGAAGATATTTGAATTAATAAAATCCGGCAAAAAAGTAGCTATGGTTGGAGATGGTATAAATGATGCTCCTGCACTTGCAAGAGCAAATGTTGGTGTTGCCATAGGCAGTGGAATGGATATTGCTATAGATTGTGCCGATATAGTTCTTATGAATTCAAGTCTTATGGGAGTGATAAAAGCCATAGATCTTAGTAAGTCTACTATAATAAATATAAAAGAAAATCTTTTTTGGGCATTTATTTATAATATTTTATGTATACCGCTTGCGGCAGGAGTATTTTCAGGTCTTGGTTTTACTTTAAATCCTATGATAGCCAGTCTTGCAATGAGCTTATCAAGTATTTTTGTTGTTTCAAATGCTTTAAGACTCAGAAATATAAAATTTGAATATAAAAGAGAGGATAATGAATATATGAATATTGAATTAAAGGTAGATGGAATGATGTGTGAGCATTGTAAAAAAACTGTAGAAGGGCTGGCACTTGAATTTAAAGAAATAAACAGTGCAAGGGTAGATTTAAATAGCAAAAGCTTAGATATAGAGTGTAATAAGGCTTTTGATGTATCAAGCTTAAAAAATAAATTGAATAATTCAGGGTATAAGGTTATTGATTAGCCTTGGCTTGCAACAAATATATATTCATGCTAGAATAAAACGTAATTTTGAAAATGGATAGGTATGCTTATGAGAGAAAAGATTAATCGTTTAGCAACTAGTGATATAGATATTGAAAATCCCGAATTATTGATAGCTCCTGAATTTATAGAAGAAAAAATTAAAATATCAGCCATAAACAAGGTTGAGATAAATATTGATACAAAAAATAATATTAAGGTTAAAGCTTTATTATATTCAAGCAATTATAGAGTCAGAGTTTTAACACCTGCTATAGGCGGCTTAAAAAATAGAATAATATTAGAAGTAGACACCTTATATTTGGATGTTGGCGATACTATTGATGGAGAATTAAGTGTGATTACAAATGCTTCAGAATTTGTAATTCCTTATAGATTTACTACATTTTCAAATAAAACCAGCGGCATACTGAATGAATTAAAAAGCATAAATGATTTTTTACTTATTTATAGAGAAGATAGAGAGGCGGCACTTAAAATTTTTGAATTTAAGGATTTTATAGTAGCTCCTTTTATGTCTTATTTTAAATATAGATCTTTATATGAAAATTTGATTCAACGTAATAATAAAAAAAATTCATTAGAAGAGTTTTTTGTATGTTTAGATATTAAAAAAAGAATAGATATATTTTTTGAAAAAGAATTTTATGACTTGGGAAATGTTACAAAAGATACTGATTTAGATATATATATAAAAAAAATAAACTATGGATATTTTGAGCTTGCAGTTTCCTGTGATGAAGACTTTGTTAAAGTTACTAAAAATAATATATCGGATGAAGATTTTAAAGATGATATTCTAACATATAAAATTATTATTTTAGAGGATAAATTAAAATATAAATCTAATAGTGCGAATATTACTTTTAGTAATGCTTATATTAATAAAACTATTCAAATAAAGGTTGAAAATGGAAATATTTCAGATTCAAGTAAAAATAATAGGGATTTAAAAGAATATATAAAAGATAAAAAAAAATTTCTATCATATATTCAATATAGATTAAAATATGAATACGCAGATGATGAAACAAAAGAAATTTTACCTGAGCTTATGAGATTGGAATTAGAAGAAATAAGCTCTGATTATGATAGCTTTATTATGATAAATTTATTATCTGCGGAAGCATACTTTTTAAATAAGCAATATGATAAGGCTTTAGATATTATAGATTTAGTAAAAGATGATATAGAAGAGAGTGAAAGCCTTGAGTATATATTTATGGAATATATGCTCTCATATATTGATAATAATAATGAGAAAAGGCAAAGACTTATATATTTACTTGAGGATATGGAAGGTCTTAATAATAAGAGCTTATCTTTATTTGCATTAAAGTTGGATGATAAATTTAAGAACTTACCTATACTTAAATATGAATATTTGCTCAAACAATTTGAAAGTGGAAATAAAAGTCCTTATTTATATATAGAATATATAAAATTATTGGATGAAAATCCGGCTTTTTTACATGATATAGGAAAATTTGAATTACTAAGCATATTATATGGAGTGAAAAAAGATTTTATTTCAAATAATTTAAATAAGGTTTTAAGACAAAGGATTAATTCATTGCCTACAAATACTAAGCTTTCTTATTATCTTTTAATAAGCTTATATAAAAAATACCAAGAGGATGAGCTTTTGGCTGCAATATGTAGATTTATAATAAGGGCTGATATACGTAATAAAAAGATAAATAAGTGGCTTAGACTTGCCATAGATAAAAATATTACAATAAATCTATTATATGAATATTATATATACAGTCTGGGAGAGTCTTATAATCATTTATTGGATGATAAAATATTTGAATATTTTAAAAAGAATAATTTTTTAGACTTGAAATATAAGGCTCTATTATATAGAAATCTTTTAGAATTTTCGGATGAGTCCGATGAAATATATTGTAAAAATATAAAGGATATGGAAAAATTTGCTCTTTCAAGTCTTAAAATGGCTAGAATAGATGAAAATTTGGCATATATATATAATAAAATAATTAAAGAAGAAATGATGGATTATGATTTGGCAAAATTTGTACCGGCAATTTTAAAATCCTATCAAATTAAGACAAAAAATAATTTAATAAAAAGTGTTGTTATCTTATATCCTGAATTAAAGAAAGAATTTGTATATAATATTGATAATAATAAAGCTTATATACCTATATTTTCTAATGATGCCATTATTTTGGAATGTGATTACTATGGGAATCGTTATGCTAATTTTGATCTTGAATTAAAAAAGGCAGTTTCATTAGATGATATTTTAAAAAGATGTTATGAACTTGATAGCTCTCATCCTATTTTGAAATTAGAATTTATCAAAAAAATTTTGGATAAGGAGCTTATAAATGATAAAGAGGTTGAATATCTTGAAGAAATTTTGAAAAGCGTTGAACTTTCAGACAGCTTTAAAAATTATATTTTTTCTAAATTGGTATATTATTATAGGAATTTAGGCAAGCAAGCAAGCGGTGTGGATGTTTGGGAAAGTAGAAAGCATGATATACTTATAAAATCAAACAAGGATAATTTAGACAGTATTTCAAAAGCTATGCTTGCAGATGCTTTTATTTCTATGGGATATTTTGAAGAAGCATATAATATGCTTAAAAAATATAAATGCTTTAATTTAAGTATAAAAAATATAAATACATTAGTGGAAAGAATGATATTAAGTAAGACCTTTAAATCAGATTATTTACTATTATATCTTAGTTATCTTAGTTTTTCTGTAGGTAATAGAAGTAATATAGTTTTAGATTATTTATGCGAATATTATAATAATGACAGTAAAAGCATGTATGATTTATTAGAGGTAGCTATTATAGAAAATATAGAAACATATGATTTGGAAGAAAGACTTTTATCGCAATTACTTTTTTCATCTAATCATATATTACTTGATCAGGTTTTTGCATGGTATGTAAGTAGAAAAAAAAGTAGTGAAATACTTGTTAGAGCATATTTCAGTGTTAAAAGTATAGATTATATTTTATATGACATGGATATTTTAGATATATTTATTGAATATTTAGAGAATGCGATAATAAAAGAAAAAAATGTGGAAAATATACCTATAATGTACAAATTGGCAATGCTTAAATACTATTCAGCTTTGGATAATTTAGACAATACAAGAAAAGAGTATGCTAAAATATTATTAAATAATTTATTAATTCATGGATTGGAATTGCCATTTTATAAAAATTTGAGTAAATTTTTCGATTTACCTAATAATATAGAGGATAAGCAAATATTATTATATATAGCTAATAATAAGGAGCTTCCATACCTATATTCAAGGACATTAAGGGATGAAGAATTTAAAAAAGAGGAATTTAATAATATATATAGAAATATGTATACAAAGAGTAAAATGCTTTTTGATGATGAGGAATGGGAATATAAGATAGTTGATCAAAATGATAATTTATTAACTGAAGGAATAATAAAAAATATTGGAGATAAAAAACATATATTTTCAAGATTTGCTTTGATTAATGATATAATAAATCAAAAGAATGAAGAAAAATTATACATATTGATGGAAGATTTTATTTTTAAAGATATTTTTACAGATAAAATATTTACTTTAATGTAGAGAGGTTTCGTGATGACCAAGGTTTTAGGGATTGATATTAGCGATATAAATACGACGCTTGTTTATTATAATGATACAAAAATTTATAAATATCCTAGTACCATATGTAAAGATAAAAATACCGATAATTGGCTTGTTGGAGAAGAAGCTTATGAAAGCTTGCTTTCCGGATCAGGCTATATATATGATAAATTATTAAGTATGACAGATAAGGATCAATTTGTAATTATTGAAGATATCAAATATTATGGTATTGATTTGTTACAAATATATTTATCTATATTGATTGATAAAAGCTTAAGAGATGCCAATTCATATCCCGATAAGATAGTAGTCAGTATACCATATATAAAAAGCTCCTTAGTAGAAAAAATAGTTAAATGCTTGAATAATTTGGGATATTTAAAAGCTAATATATTAGTTATAAGTAGGGCTGAGGCTTTTATTTATTATACATTAAGTAAAGATAAAGAAATTTGGAATAACAGAGTTGCTTTATTTGATTTATCAAATCAGAACTTTGTTTATTATGAGCTTAAAATAAAGAGACTTAGCAGAACAAGCATTGTTTATGCAGAATCAAAAAAAATGGAAGAGTCTATAAATATTGATTTATTAAATAATAAGGCAGGAGCAAAGCTGGTAGATAAGATTTTGACTGATACTGCTAAAAAATTAATAGATAAAAAGAGATTCTCATCTATAATTTTAACCGGAAAGGGCTTTGAAAAATTGGATTGGGCAAAGGATTTTTTAGCACTTTTATGCGAGAAAAGAAGAGTTTATTTTGAAGGAGATATATTTGCTGTAGGTGCAAGTGTAAAAGCCCTAGAATTATCTAATAAAAAAGATTTATTTAATATAACCTGTATTTGTGATGGAAGACTTGATACCAGTATAGGCATTAATGTTGAAAAAGAGCATGAAGCCATGGAATTTAATTTATTTAAAGCCGGAGATAGGTGGTATGATTTAGATAGTGAATTACGAATTATACCTGATTCTGTAGATGAATTGGAAATTTCCTTGTTACCGATAGAGCAAAAAAGGAAAAAAATCGTGAAAATAAAATTGGATTTTTTGAAGGATAGACCTAATAAAACTAAAAGAATAGATGTAAAAACAAAATTTAAGGATGCAAGAACAATGGTTTTAGATATCAGTGATGCAGGCTTTGGAGATTTTTATCCAAAAACTGATGCAGGCTTTATGCAAGAGGTTGATTTATGGGAGTAATAATTTGTAATAAAAAGCAGGTGAAGGAGCCTTTATATATTGAGAGCTTGGATATAAATATATATTCAATAGAGGAGCTTGCATATCTTATATATACTCATCCTATTCTTGCTATGGATAATCTTATTAATGATAATCTTTTTAAATTTATTTCAGAATCACTGGAACTAATTAATTTAAAAAACTGGATTCTAAAGATTTATAGAGAAAATCGTTTAAATGATGATATATTATATTATATTTTAGATGCATCAGAGTTTTATACTAAAAATGAAATAGCAAAATATAAAAAAAAGATTGAAAATTTAAGAGCTTTATCTAAATATGAATTTGAAAAATGTAAGGCGGATTATAATTTTGAGCTTAGAAAATATTCAAAAGCAATAGAACTATATGAAAGAATATTATCTTTGGAAAAGCCGGATGTTAAAAATATAAAATTTATCGGGAGTATATATAATAATTTAGCTGCAGCTTATTCAAAAATTTTTTATTTCAATAAGGCATATTTAAATTATAGATATGCTTATGAATGTATACAGGATAAAAGAATATTAAAATACTTGGTATATTTAGAAAAACTGGGAGTAGAAGCTATAGAAGAGGTGGATTCTTTGATTAGTGAAAAAGAAAGGCTTGAATGGGAAAAAGAGTTCGACAATCAAAGACAGGAAATTTTAGCTTCAAAAGAAATAGAAAATTTAAAATCAATATTTAATTATGATAGTATAAAAAGAGCTAATTTATTAAAGCAAAAAATTTTTGATATAAGACAGGAATATAGAGCTATAACTTAAAGGAGTAATATAATGAAGAATTTGGAAAAAGTGTATAATCCTTCTGAAATTGAGGATAGAATTTATCAAAATTGGTTAGACAATAAATATTTTCATGCTAAAGTAAATAAAGATAAGAAACCATTTACTATCGTTATGCCTCCGCCAAATATAACAGGTAAGCTTCATATGGGACATGCTCTTGATAATACTATGCAGGATATATTGATAAGATTTAAAAGAATGCAAGGCTTTGAAGCACTTTGGCAACCGGGAACGGATCATGCCGCTATTGCTACAGAGGTGAAGGTAATAGAAAAATTAAAGTCTGAAGGTATAGATAAAAATGATTTGGGGCGTGAAAAGTTTTTAGAAAAAGCTTGGCAATGGAAAGAAGAATATGGAAGTAGTATTATAAATCAATTACATAAACTGGGCTCAAGTGCAGATTGGGATAGAGAAAGATTCACAATGGATAAAGAGTGCTCTGAGGCTGTAAGTGAGGTTTTTGTAAAATTATATGAAAAAGGCTATATTTATAAAGGGCCACGAATTATTAATTGGTGTCCGGTTTGTAAAACGAGTATAAGCGATGCTGAGGTTGAGCATATAGAAAAAGAAGGATGCTTTTGGCATATAAATTATCCGTTGGAGGATGGAAGCGGTTTTGTTGAGATTGCTACTACAAGACCTGAAACCTTGTTGGGAGATACTGCCGTTGCCGTAAATCCTGAAGATGAAAGATATAAGCACTTGGTAGGTAAAAATTTAATTTTGCCACTAGTTAAAAGGTTAATTCCTATTGTTGCAGATGAATATGTAGATAAGGAATTTGGAACAGGGTGTGTTAAAATAACGCCAGCACATGATCCTAATGATTTTTTAGTTGGAAAGCGACATAATTTACAAGAAATCAATATAATAAATGATGATGCTACTATAAGCTTTGAGGGCTCAAAATATGATAAATTGGACAGATATGAAGCAAGAAAATTGATAGTAGAGGATTTGCAAAGGGAAGGGCTTTTAGTAAAGGTTGTTCCACATATACATAATGTTGGAGTACATGATAGATGCAAAACTGTAATAGAGCCACTGATTAAATTGCAATGGTTTGTAAGTATGAAGGAACTTGCTAAGCCTGCAATAAAGGCAATATCTTCCGGAGAGTTAAAATTTGTTCCTGAGTCTTATACAAAAACATATCTTCATTGGCTTGAGGATATTAAGGATTGGTGCATTTCAAGGCAACTGTGGTGGGGTCATAGGATACCTGTATATTATTGTGATAAATGTAAAAAAGAAAATGTATCAAGAATTTTACCTAAGTATTGTAAATATTGTAAAAATACAAGCCTGACACAAGATAATGATACACTTGATACTTGGTTTTCATCAGCACTATGGCCTTTTTCAACCTTGGGTTGGCCACAAAAAACAGAAGAGCTTGAATATTTTTATCCTACAAATGTCCTAGTAACAGGCTATGATATAATATTCTTTTGGGTAATTCGTATGGTATTTTCAGCTTATGAGCAAACAGGAAAGGCACCATTTAATACAGTTTTAATACATGGACTTGTTCGTGATGATCAAGGTAGAAAAATGTCAAAATCTTTAGGAAATGGTATAGATCCTTTAGAGGTTATTGAGAAATATGGAGCCGATGCACTTAGAATGACACTTATGACCGGAAATGCACCGGGAAATGATATGAGATTTTATTGGGAACGTGTTGAGTCAAGTCGTAATTTTGCAAATAAAATTTGGAATGCTTCAAGATTTATTTTAATGAATATAGACAATGAAGAATTTAAAAATGCAAAACTTTCAGAGCTTACAATAGCTGATAAATGGATATTAACAAAATTAAATAGTCTTGTAAAAGAGCTTACAGATAATTTAGAAAGATTTGAGCTTGGAATAGCTCTCTCAAAGGTATATGACTTTTTATGGGAAGAGCTTTGTGATTGGTATATAGAAATGCTAAAACCTAGACTTTGGAACAAGCAAGACAGAACAAGGAATATTGCTTTATGGACGATTAGTAAGGTTTTAAGTACAGGTCTGAAATTATTGCATCCTTTTATGCCTTTTATTACCGAGGAAATATTTAAAAATTTAAATCAGGAAGAAGAATCTATTATGATTAGCTCTTGGCCTATATATAAGCCTGAATTTGAGTTTTTTGATGAATTAAATGCCATAGAGCATATAAAAGAAAGCATAAGAAGTATAAGAAATTTACGTAGTACAAAAAATGTGCCACCTAGTAAGAAGGCAAAGGTATTTATAATTTCTAAAGACAAAAAAATAAGAGAAATTTATGAAAGTTCAAAAAATTTCATTATGAATTTAGCTTATGCTTCTGAAATTATAGTAAAAGCTGACAATTCGGATATACCTTCAGATGCTTTGACTATGGTAGTTGCAGATGCAATTATAGCAATGCCGCTTAGTGAGCTTGTAGATATGGAAAAGGAAATTGAAAGACTGGAAAAAGAAAAAGAAAAGTTGCTTAAAGAGCTTGAAAGATCAAATTCAATGCTAAGTAATGAAAAATTCATATCAAAGGCACCTGCTTCAAAAATTGAAGAGGAAAAAAATAAGCTGTTAAAATATGAAAAAATGTTAAGTCAAGTGAAAGAACAATTAGATAATTTGAAGAAATAATATGGATATAAAAGAATATATAGAAAATATTCCTATGTGGGCTAAAAAAAAGAACTCTCTTAAAGCTGTAAGAGAGTTCTTGGCAAATATAGAGATGAAAAAAAATAAAAAAGTAAGAATTATACATGTTGCAGGAACAAATGGCAAAGGCTCTACCTGTGCTTATATAAGTAATATTTTAAAGGATATGAATTATAAGGTTGGAACATTTATATCTCCTCATTTAATTAGAATAAATGAAAGAATTATGATAAATATGGAAGAAATTTCAGATTTGGAATTTAACGATATTGCTCTATATATTAAAGCTCTTTCAGAAGACTTATCAATGAAGACTTTTTATGCTCCCACATATTTTGAATTTTTATTTTATATGGCAATAAAATATTTTTATGATAATGAGGTTGATTTTATTGTTTTGGAAACAGGCTTAGGCGGTTTATATGATATAACAAATTCAATACAAAAAAAGGATTTGTGCATATTAACAAGTATAAGCAGGGATCATGAAAAATATTTAGGCAATACAATAAGTGAGATAGTAAGTCAAAAAGCCGGAATTTTAAGACCTGATATAGAGCTTATTTATGATGATAATACTGCTGAGGTTGGAAAAGAAGTATATAAAAATGCTGAATTGATAAAAGTAAAAGCTGTAGAAAGGTTGAGTGATTTTAATTTATATATAAAATTGGGAAGCTATGAAAAAGAATTGCAAAAATTAAACATAGAATATAAAATAAATAATGCAAGGCTGAGTATTTTGGCAGTGAAAAAATTATATGATTTAAAATTGATAGAAAAATTCGATTTAAAAAATATAATAAAAAGTATATTAAACACTCGTTGGAAAGGCAGGATGCAGGAAATAGAAAAGGATATTTATATAGATGGGGCACACAATGAGGGTGCTATTTTAGAATTTTCCAAAACCTGTAGAAGATTATGTATACAAAATAAGAAAAAAGCTGTATTACTTTTATCTATTGTTGATGATAAGGATATTGAGGCTATGATTTCCAATTTAAAGTGTATTGAAAGTTATATTTCGAGAATATATTTGGCAAAAATGAATAATTATAGAGCTGCAGATATATCAAAAATGAAAGATATTTTAAATAAAATTATCAATGTACAAATAAAAGAATATGATAGTATTAAAACTGCTTTTAAATATATAAAAAATGAAAAAGAAGATACTGAAATGGTTTTTATCTTGGGATCCTTGTATATTTTTTCTGAGATATTTGATATTAAAAATAATAATGTAGGAGGCTTAAATGCTGAATTTTGAAGAAGAATTATTGAGATTCAAGCCAAGTCTTGATGTTGATGAAATTGAAGAAGAAATTTTAAGAACAGATTTGACAGATGTTAAAGATATTTTGTTTGATATTTTAAGAAAAGAAGCTAAGGAGCAACATAATGCAAAAAAGAGAAATGATAAGAATTTCTAATGCCTATTATAATGCAGGTCTTAGTTATGCCAAGCAAATAAATCTTTGTATGGCAATTATGTGTTTAAAAAAATCCTTAGAGTATAATAAAAGTAATATAAATGCAAGAAATCTATTAGGCTTGCTTTACTATGAAACCGGTGAAATTGCTTTAGCTTTGCTTTCATGGGTAATTAGTATTAATATTAAAAAAAATGACAATATAGCTGATATATATATATATGAGGTTCAAAAAAAGTCGGATAGAATGCGATTATACAAAGATTTAACATTCAGATATAATCAGGCCTTGATAGATGCCAATGAATTTAACAAAGATCTTGCTATATTAAGTCTTTCAAGGGTAGTTGAAGCAAATCCTAAATTTATTAAAGCCGCTTTGCTTTTATCATTACTTTACCTTGAAAAGAAAGATTTTAAAAGAGCAAAAAAAGTATTGAAAAATATTTTGAAAATTGATAAGTATAATTTTTTAGCTTTAAAATACAAACAATATGCAGATGAAAGTTTAAAAAATATAGTAAAAAATTCAAATGATGATACTACAAGCTATATTATAAGCGATACTATAATACCAAGTACATATAAAGCTTATTCAGGAACACAAACCTTCATTAATATTTTTATAGGATTATTAATAGGAGCTTCATTTATTATGTTTTTATATATACCTACAATGAAGACTAAACTTAATAATATTCATAATAAGGAAATGTTAGTTGTCAGTGAAAAATTAAATACTGTAAATATAGATAAAGAAAAGCTTGGAAAAAAATTGGATGATGTAATTAAAGAAAGAGATGCATTAAAAGAGCTGAGTAATACAAGTAAGGAAAATATAAATTATAAATCTACACAATATCAAAAGCTTCTTGCAATGTCGGAAGCACTTAATGCAAATGATCTTACAAGACTGGCAGATATATATAGTGATTTTGATCCTAATAGTATAGATAATATAGACGATGGAACAGACTTTGATATATCAATATTATTAAATAAAATTAAGGAAAAAGTAGACGCAGGAGGTTCGATGCTTTTACTTAAGCATGCCGACACATTTTATGACAAAAAGGATTATGATAATGCCATTATATATTATGATAAATCTTTAAAATTAGATAAAAATAATATAGATGCTTTATTAAATAAAGCAAAGGCTTTGAAAAAATTACAAAAGATAGAAGATGCAAATACAATATTCAGTGATATAATTATTAACTATCCTGATACGGAGCAGGCAAGGGCAGCAGGAGCTGAGAGAGGATATTAAAGAAGACAATTATGAAATTATGGGGTGGACGTTTTACAAAAAAAACTGATGATTCAGTTCAAAAATTTAATGAGTCATTAAGCTTTGATAAAAGATTTTATAAGCAGGATATTAGAGGAAGTAAGGCACATGTGAGAATGCTTGCAAAAACAAATATAATAACAAAAGAAGATGCCGCTTCGATTTTAAAGGGATTGGAAACCATTGAAAATGATATAGATGCAGGGGTTTTGAAATTCGATGATACTTGTGAGGATATACATTCTTTTATAGAATCTAATTTGATACAAAGAATAGGCTTAGCAGGAAAAAGACTGCATACAGGAAGAAGCAGAAATGATCAGGTTGCACTTGATATGAAACTATATATAAGGGATGTTATAGATGAAAATATAGTTTTATTAAATTCATTATTGAAAACAATTTTGAATATAGTTAAGGAGCATAAAGAAACTATAATGCCCGGCTTTACTCATCTGCAAAAGGCACAGGCAACAAGTTTGGCTCATCATTTTGGTGCTTATTTGGAGATGTTTTTAAGAGATAGAGATAGACTTAAGGATTGCAGAAAGAGAATGAATACTTCTCCCCTTGGTTCAGGAGCATTTGCAGGAACCACTTATCCTTTAGACAGGGAATTAGTAGCACAGCTATTAGATTTTGAATGTGCAAGTAGAAATAGTATGGATAGTGTAAGCGATAGAGATTATTTGATAGAATTACTTTCCTCATTTTCTATTATAGCTATGCATTTATCCAGATTGTCCGAAGAAATAATTATCTGGAATACTAATGAATATAGATTTATAAGCATAGATGACAGTTATTCTACAGGATCAAGTATTATGCCTCAAAAGAAAAATCCTGATATTGCAGAGCTTATAAGAGGAAAGACAGGCAGAGTATATGCAGCTTTATTTTCTTTATTGGTAACTATGAAGGGTTTGCCACTTGCATATAACAAGGATATGCAGGAGGATAAAGAGCTTAGTTTTGATAGTATTGATACTGTTAATGCTTGCTTAAGACTTATGGATGGTATGCTTAAGGGTATAAAATTTAATAAAGATATTATGCTTGAAAGTGCTAAGGGTGGTTTTACAAATGCTACAGATGCTGCGGATTATCTTGTAAAAAAGGGTGTGGCATTTAGAGATGCACATGGAATCATTGGTAATTTAGTTTTATATGCCGAAAAAAATAATAAGTCTTTAGATGAATTATCATTAGAAGAATTTAAAAAAGTATCTGATGTTTTTGAAGAGGATATTTATGAGAATATAGATTTATATAATTGCGTAAATAAAAGAAAAACAAAGGGAGCTCCAAGCTCTTCTTGTATAGATGAACAAATAAAAGAGATTGAAAAGCTTTTATAATTTTAAAGCACATAATATTAAATATCAGAAAATAAATTTTGTGATATATTTTTCTATAAAAAAACTGACCTTCTTTAATTAGTTTTTTGATTGATATGTACCTTTTTCACCGGATTTGTCCGGTAAAAGGGGTACATATCATTTAGAACTAAGTTTTTGTGGTCAGCTTTATTTTTATTATTTTTAAAAATTTTATTTTGTTCCGAAAATTCTATCTCCGGCATCTCCAAGACCTGGACATATATAACAATTTTCATTTAGCTTTTCATCTACATGACCTACATAAATTTGTATATCAGGATGAGTATTTCTTAATTTTTCCAAGCCCTCAGGTGCGGCTATAATACACATAAATTTAATATTTTTCCCACCATGTTTTTTTATTTGAGTTATTGCATCTATGGCAGAACCGCCTGTTGCTAACATAGGGTCTGTAACTACTATTGTTCTTTCTTCTATAGGTTTAGGTAATTTGCAATAATATTCGTGAGGCTCAAAGGTTTGCTCATCTCTATATAAACCTATATGACCTATTTTTGCTGATGGAACCAAAGCTGTTATTCCGTCAACCATACCAAGTCCTGCACGAAGTATAGGTACAATTGCAAGCTTTCTTCCGGCAATAACAGGAGATTTACATTTCTCTATTGGTGTTGTGATTTCTATATCCTTTGTAGGTAAATCAGATAAGGCATCATAGCCCATAAGCATAGCTATTTCTCCTACTAGAGAACGAAATTCATAAGTTCCGGTATGTTTATCTCTTAATAAGGTTATCTTGTGTTGAACAAGTGGGTGAGTATTTATAAATACGTTGTTCATAATAGTGTCCTTTCAAAATTTATTTAGTATCATCAATATCAGGTAAAATTAAATTCATCAATACACCTATAAGTACTGCTATAAATAAACCTGATATATTGAGTGTATAATTATTGAAGCTTAAATTAATACCGCCGAGATTTGAAAAACCGAGTCCGAATACCAATATTAAACCGACTATAGTGAGGTTTCTTGAATGAGTAAAATCTAAGTTGGATTCTGCAAGTGAACGTATACCTACAGCTGCTATCATTCCGAATAAGATAACTTCAACTCCACCTTTTACAGGATCCGGAATAGTTTGTAATACAGCACCGACTTTTCCGAAAAGACCAAGAAGTATGGCAAAAACCGCTGTCAATCTAAGTAATCTAGGATTGTAATTTTTTGTTGTTGCTAAAACTCCGGTGTTTTCTGAGTAGGTAGTATTACTAGGCCCACCTATAAGACCGGCAAACATTGTAGCAAGACCATCACCAAGTAAGGTTCTATGTAAGCCCGGATCCTTTAAGAAATCCTTTCCTACTACAGTTGAATTTGTTGTAATATCACCTATATGCTCCATAAAAGTAACTAATGCTATAGGAGCTATTGATAGTATGGCACCTATTTCAAATTTTGGCAAGCTCATAAAAGGCACTCCATTTACATCTACTGTTTTAAATGGAATATTTATCCAAGGTGAAGCACTTATGGCTGAAAAATTCATATGGAATAATCCGAATGCTGATAAAATAACACATAAGACATATCCTGCAACTATTCCTATTAAGATTGGTACAAGCTTAAAAAATCCTTTTGAAAAAATTGAGCAGGCAATAACTATAAAAAGTGTAAAAGCTGCTATTCCTAAGTTTAATAAAGTTTCATAATTAAAATTAGAAATACCTAATCCGCCTGTTGCATCATTTATTGCGGCACCTGCAAGATTAATACCTATAACAATTATAACAGGACCTGTAACTACCGGTGGGAATACTTTTTTGATTTTGTTGACGCCTATGAAATAAGCTATAATTGCAAATAAAAGATAAATAAGACCGGCAAAGATAATGCCACCTTGAACTAGAGGAATGTTAGAAAGAACAATTTTTCCTTCAGGTTTAACAACAGAACTGATTGCAGCTAAGAATGCGAATGAAGAACCTAAAAATACCGGAACCTTAAATTTGGTACATAAATGAAAAATAAGGGTACCTATACCTGCACTAAATAATGCCAATGATGGATTAAGACCGGTTATTAAAGGAACTAAAACAGTAGCACCAAACATTGCAAATAGATGTTGGATACTAAGTAGATAATCCCTTGATGTGAAATCAAGCTTTTTAGACATTTTCTTTTCTCCCTTTTGATAAATATTCGATTTTCAACTCTAGAATTTTTAAAATCGCATTATTTTAGCAAATAATACATGGAAAATCAATAAAAAAAACCTAAAAATATTTAAAAAATATTTAAAAATAACCGTGAAATATATTTCATAGATATTTTTTGCTATTTTTATAGATTAATAAGATGTAAACTTTTTGTTAATACTTATTCATAAGATTGCACTAAATAAAGATAAGTGGTAAAATAAAAAAATTGATTAATTATATAAAGATACAGGAGAAAAATATGAGCCTGATAGAAAAGGTATTTGGAACACATAGTGAAAGAGAATTAAAAAGGATACAACCTATATTACATAAAATAGAAAAGCTAAGGCCTGACATGCAGGTTATGAGTGATGAACAATTAAAAAGTCAAACGGGTATATTAAAGGAAAGATTGGCAAATGGAGAAACTTTAGATGATATATTACCGGAGGCTTTTGCGACAGTTAGGGAGGCTGCTAAAAGAGTACTTAATATGGAGCATTACCCTGTTCAGCTTTTAGGTGGTATAGTTTTACATCAAGGACGTATAGCAGAGATGAGAACCGGTGAGGGAAAAACATTGGTTTCAACATGCCCGGCTTATTTAAATGCTTTGGCAGGCAAGGGAGTTCATATAGTTACAGTTAATGATTATCTTGCCAAGCGTGATGCCGAGTGGATGGGAAGTGTACATGAGTTTCTCGGTCTTAAGGTAGGTGTTGTTTTAAATGGTATGTCAAGTGATGAAAGAAAAGAAGCATATGCCTGTGATATTACTTATGTAACAAACTCAGAGCTTGGATTTGATTATTTGAGAGATAATATGGCTATCTATAAAGAGCAGCAGGTAATACGAGCTTTGGATTATGCTATTATAGATGAGGTTGATTCAGTTTTAATAGATGAAGCCAGAACACCGCTTATTATATCAGGACAATCCGGAAAATCCACAAAATTATATGAGGTTTGCGATATGCTCGCAAAGCAGCTTGTAAGAGGAGAAGCCAGTGGTGAATTTAGTAAAATGAATGCCATTATGGGTGAAGTAATTGAAGAAACCGGAGATTTTATTGTTAATGAGAAAGATAAGGTTGTAAATCTTACAGAAGATGGTGTAAAGAAGGTAGAAGAATTTTTTAAGATAGAAAATCTTGCAGATGCACAAAATTTGGAGATACAGCATTGTATAATTCTTGCACTTAGAGCTAATAATCTAATGTTTAAGGATAAGGATTATGTTGTAAAAGATGATGAAATCTTAATTGTAGATGAATTTACCGGTAGAATTATGCCGGGTAGAAGATATTCAGACGGCTTGCATCAGGCAATAGAAGCTAAAGAGCATGTAAATGTTAAGAGAGAATCTAAAACCTTAGCTACAATAACATATCAAAATTTCTTCAACAAATTTAATAAGAAGGCAGGAATGACAGGTACTGCTTTAACGGAAGAAAAAGAATTTAGAAATACATATGGGATGGATGCTATAGCTGTACCTACAAATAAGCCGATAGCACGTATAGATCATAATGATGTTGTTTATAAGAGTAAAAAAGAAAAATTTAAAGCTGTTGTTGATGAAATAAAAGAAACCTATGCAAGGAAGCAGCCGGTTTTAGTTGGTACTATTACCATAGAAACATCAGAAATGTTATCAAAAATGCTGAAAAAAGAAGGAATCCCTCATACAGTATTAAATGCAAAATTTCATGAAAAAGAGGCTGAAATTGTAGCCGGTGCCGGTAGTATAGGAGCTGTTACTATAGCTACAAATATGGCAGGACGTGGTACAGATATAAAGCTTGAAGAGGGTGCTACAGATCTTGGAGGACTTAAAATCATAGGAACTGAAAGACATGAAGCAAGACGTATTGACAATCAGCTTCGTGGACGTTCAGGCAGACAGGGAGATGTTGGAGAATCAAGATTTTATATATCACTTGAAGATGATTTGATGCGACTTTTCGGCTCTGACAGATTAATAAAAATGTTTGAATCACTTGGAGTACCGGAGGGTGAGCCTATAGTTCATAGAATGCTTTCAAGTGCAATAGAGAAGGCACAAACTAAGATTGAAGGTAACAACTATGGTATAAGAGAAAATCTTTTAAAATATGATGAAGTAAATAATGAGCAAAGAGAAGTTATTTATGATGAAAGAAATAAGGTTTTAAGTGGTGATAATATGCGTGATACTATCATTAAAATGATTAATGATATTGTAGAGCATGCAGTTGATTTGTCATTTCCTGAGGAAGCAAAAGAGGATGAATGGGATTTAAATGAGTTAAATGAATTATTATTACCTATTATACCTTTAAAAGAAATAAAAAAAGAGGAAATTACAGGCTTTGATAAAAAGGATCTTATACATAAGCTAAAGCAAAGTGCTATAAAACTATATGAAGAAAAAGAGGCACAATTCCCTGAACAGGAAAAAATTAGAGAATTGGAAAGAGTAGTGCTTTTAAAGGTTATTGATAACAAATGGATGAATCATATAGATGATATGGAGCAATTAAGACAGGGCATAGGCTTACAGGCATATGGACAAAGAGATCCGCTAGTGGAATTTAGAAAATGTGCTTATGAAATGTTTGATGATATGATAAGTGCCGTTAGAGAAGATACTGTACGTATTTTATATAATTTACGTGTTGAACAAACAGTAGAACGTGAGCCTGCCGCAAAGGTAACAGGAACTAATAAAGATGATTCGGCTGTAAAAGAACCTGTAAGAAAAAAAGAGGCTAAAATATATCCAAATGATCCTTGTCCATGTGGAAGTGGTAAAAAATATAAGCAATGTCATGGAAGATTTGAAAAGTAAATATAATAAAGATATAGCTTTAAAAAGACCTTATATGATAAAATGAAATCATAGAAGGTCTTTTATTGATATAGATATTTAGAGGATGTACATATATGGAATATTACAAATTAATGTTAGTTGATGATGAGGAAGAGGTCAGAACCGCTATAATAAAGCAAATAGATTGGGAAAAACTGGGCTTTTTAGTGGTTTGTGATGCTGAAAATGGTGAAGATGCTTTAGAAAAAATTGATATATATGAACCTGATGTTATAATGACGGATATACGTATGCCATATATGGATGGATTAAGTCTTTCAAGAAATATACATGAGAATTATCCTAATATAAAAATTATAATTTTTTCAGGCTTTGATGATTTTGAATATGCTAAAGAAGCAATAAAATCAGGAGTGAGTGAATATATATTAAAGCCTATTAATAGTGAAGAGCTAAGTGAAATATTTAAGAAAATAAAGAAAAATCTTGATTTTGAAATAGAAAATAGAAGAGATATAGAAAAATTAAGAAAAAATTATATGGATAATTTACCACTTTTAAAAAATCAATTTTTAACGAATTTATTAAATGATAAGTTTAGTATTTCAGAAATAGAGCTAAGATTTAAAGAGTATGGAATAGATTTGGAAAATGCCTTAAAATATCAGATTGCCTGCATTGATATAGAATACGAAAATATGCTTGTAAATCCAAGATTAGGCTTACAAAAGGAATTGGTGAGCTTGTCAGCTATAAATTTTATAAATGATAAATTAAAGCAATATTATCGTTGTAGTGTTTTTAATTCCTTGATTGATGATAAATTGTTGATAATTATAGCGATAGATGAAAAAAATATAGACTTAAGCTTAACAAATTTATTTATTGCACTTTGTAAAGAAGCTAAGAGAGTATTAGGCTTTAGCATGAGTATAGGCATAGGTGATACAAGTGATAGTATACAAGCACTGAAGGAGATTTATCAATCCGGCTTGGAGGCACTCGGATATAAACAGATAGTAGGTATAGGTAATCCTATATTTATTAAGGATGTTGAGCCGAAAAGTGCCGGAATACTCTGCTTTGAAGAAAAAGAGGATGAAGAATTAAGTTTTTCTATAAAGTTCGGTCCTGAAGCAAGAATAAAAGCTTTTGTACAAAAAACATATGATAAATTGAGTAAGACAAAAGTACATTTAAAGCAACAACAGGCTTATGTTTTAAGTGTTATTTCAGTTATAATAAGACTTATGCAGCAATATGAAATCAGTCTTGATAATTTTGAGATAATATCAAAGGCACATATAGATATTTCAAATAAGATAAATAATATAGATGAATTTATAACTTGGTTGGAAGATATAAGCTTGAGATTATATAAAAGCATGCAGGAAAAGAGAGAAAATGTAAGTAAGCAGGTTATTATGCAAGCTAAAATGTATATTATGGAGAATTATACAAGCACTGATTTAACGGTAGAGCTTATATGTAAGCATTTGCATATGTCTACAGCTTATTTTTCTACCCTATTTAAAAAAGAGGTAGGACAAACATGTATAGCATATATAACGGAGCTTAGATTAAATAAAGCAATAGAATTATTAAATACAACTGATTATAAAACTTATAAAATAGCAGATATGGTAGGTTATACAGAACAAAATTATTTTAGCTATGTATTTAAGAAAAAATATGGAGTTTCACCAAGTAAATATAGAAATAAATAAGGGAAATATGAAAAAAAATAAAACTTTAAGTATAGGAAATTCTATTTTTGTATATTTTACAGTAACAGCTATTGTTGCGGCAATATTTATCAGTCTTGGAATTTACACACGATTATCAAGTGAATTGTCTAAAAGTATTAAAGAAGAAAATTTTAATTTGGTAAATCAAATTAATACATCAATAGACAGACATATAAAAGAATGCATCCGATTATCAGATACAATTTATTATAGTATTATAAAAAATAATGATATTTCGGATAAAATAATAGGTGAAAATATTAATTTATTATATGATAATAATAAGAATAATATAGAAAATATATCCATATTCTCAACTGAAGGAGATTTATTACTATGTGTACCTGCTGCCAGATTAAAGCAGAATTATAAAATAACAAATGAGGTATGGTTTGGGAAAACACTGACTAATAATGAAAGCATTTATTTTTCTCCTGCAAGTGTTCAATATAAATTTATTCAAAATGATAATGTATACAAATGGGTAATAAGTATGGCAAGAGCTATAGAAATCAATAGAGCAGGCAAGATTGAACAGGCTATGCTTTTAATAGATATAGATTATTTTAGTATTATTCAATTATTAGATAATATAAATTTTGGTGAAAATTCTTATATTTATTTGGTAGATGCTTTTGGAGAGCTTATTTATCATCCTAAATTACAATTAATATATGCCGGGATTGAAAAAGAAAACAATTTAAAGGAAGCGGCTTATCCTGATGGGATATATGTTGATAAATTTAATAATATTCATAGAAATATTATTGTAAAAACTGTAGGATATACAGGCTGGAAGATAATAGGGGTAAATCTGCAAAAGGCTCCGGGACTTAACGGCTTTAAAATCAAGTTATTTATAATTTTTATAATAGCCTGTATTATATTTATGGTATCTATAATAAATGCTTATATTTCATATATTGTAACAGATCCGATCAAGATGCTTGAAAAATCTGTAAATGAAATTGAAAATGGAAATATTGATGCTAATATCTATATAGGAGGCTCATATGAAATAAGGCATTTAGGAGCTTCTATCAAAAATATGACAAGAAAAATCAAAGCTCTTATGAATACTATAGTTAGAGAACATGAGGAAAAAAGAAAAAGTGAGTTTGATACTCTGCAATCTCAAATAAATCCTCACTTCCTTTATAATACCTTGGATATAATTGTTTGGATGATAGAAAATGAAAATAAGTCAGATGCAGTAAAAATAGTAACCTCTTTAGCAAGATTTTTTAGAATTTCACTAAGTAAGGGTAAAAATATAATTAGTGTAAAAAATGAAATAGAGCATGTAAAAAATTATTTAATGATACAACAAATGAGATTTAAAAATAAATTTAAATATGAAATAGATGTAGATGAAAATGTTTTGAATTATATATCCTTAAAGCTTATATTACAACCATTAGCAGAAAATTCTATTTATCATGGAATGGAATTTATGGATGGTGATGGACTTATAAAAATAGAAGCAAAAGAGGTATCAGGCGATTTATATTTTAAAATAATTGATAATGGATTAGGAATGACAAATAAGCAGATTGAAGAGATTTTAAATGGTAAAGTAAAGTCGAATAGTAAAAAAGGCTCAGGTATAGGAATTAATAATGTAAATCAAAGGATAAAGCTTTATTTTGGATCAGACTATGGCTTAAGTATAGAATCCGAGCCTGATATAGGTACAACAATAATACTTAAATTACCTATAAGGAGTATAGAAGAATATGAGTAAAAAAAGTATAATTGTTTGGATAATAGGATTTATTATATTAATATTATTATATATTTTATCAGCAACAAATCTTATTCTTAAGGATGAGAAAAGACCTGTATATCAGGTTTTATTTCTATTAAAGGATAATAATGAGATATATACAAATATGAAAAAAGGTATTGAGAAAGCGGCAAGTGAGTATAATGTTGATGCAAATATAGTAAGTTTATATAGTACTAATAATAAAAAAAAGCAGACTGAGCTTATAAAAGAGAGTAAATCAAATGCTTATAATGCTATAGTTTTAGAGCCTTATATAGATAGCTTATGGGAAGAAAATTATGATATTCCATTTGTAATTATAGGAGATGAAAAATATAATTTTAAACATAGTTCATTGAAATTGGATTATAAAAAAGCCGATATAGATTTGGTAAGAAATATTAAATTAAAGCATAATAAGATAGATAGAGTTATTTTGTTTTTATATGGCTTGGATTATTATTCAAATAAAATAACATATGAAACAATAAAAAATGAGTTTGAACGTGATAAAATTTATGTTAATTTGATAAATTATAAGTATAATGAAAAAAACTTGGAACAAAATATAAAAAGGCTGGTAAATAATAAGGATGAAAAAACTATTCTAATAGCAGGTGATAGAAGCAGTTTTCTGGATGTAACAAAGATATTGGCGGCTAATAGTACATATAATAAATATATTGAGGGTTTATATGGAGTAGGACACACGACATATCTTTTAAATAAGCTTGATGAAGGTGTGATTTCAGGACTTATGGCATGGGATGATTATTCAGTAGGATATTTAAGTCTAAGCTTGGCTGTCAGAATGTCAAATAAGGAAATATTAAGTGATGATTATATATTAGAAGCAAAATTTATAGATAGATTAAATTTAACTGATAAATCAAATATGAGATTTTTGTATCCTATTGAATAGAGGGGTGTGTATGAAGAAAAAAATGTTCATTTTAATATTAGCAATCAGTATGATATTGTTATTTATAATATTTTTGCCTAATTTTAATTATAAGATAAAGCATAGCAAAAAAAAATATATAAAAATAGGAGTATTTTTATATAATGCTGATGATCTATTTATTTCAAATTTAAGTAATCAAATAGAAAGATATGTAAAAGAGGTTGAAAATAGCAAAAATATTAAAATTAAATTAGAAATTTTAAATTCAGGAAGTGATCAGGTAACGCAGGACAGACAGATAGAAAGATGTATTGCTTTGGATTATGATATTTTGTGTGTTAATCCTGTAGAAAGAATAAATGTTTCAAAGATTATTGATTTAAGCAGTAAAAAAGGTTTACCTTTAATATTTTTTAATAGAAGACCTGCGACTGATGATATGAATAGATATAATAAATTATATTATGTCGGAACTGATCCTAAAGCAGAAGCTATAAAGCAAGGTAAAATGCTTGTAGATCTTTATATGAAGGATAAAAATTCGCTTGATCTTAATGGTGATGGAAAAATACAGTATGTTTTACTTGAGGGGGAAGCAAATCATCAAGATTCCTTGATTAGAACAAAATGGACGATAAAAACCTTGCAGGATGCAAGACTACCTATCAATAAGCTGGCAGGTGGAGTTGCAAATTGGGATAAAGCTGTAGCTTCAGCACTTATGTGTGAATTTTTAGATGAATATAAAGATAAAATAGAATTGGTTATTTCAAATAATGATGCTATGGCATTAGGAGCAATAGAAGCAATTAATATAAAAAAGGATAAAAGGGGAATAAAGGTAGTAGGTATAGATGGGGTTTCTGAAGCTGTTGAAGAAATAAAAAAAGATGAAATGTATGGAACAGTATCAATAGAAATTGAAAATTTTGCCAAGACAATTATTGATATGGGCTTAGACCTATATTTTTATGATAAGCTATCTGATAAGATAAAAGACAAGCTGCAGGATAATAAGTATTATTTTATAGAACAAAAAGCTGTCAATAAAGAAACTTTAATCCGAAACTAAAAAAATCAATAAATTTCCCAAAAAAAATGTATAGAATTCTTATTATAATAATAATAAAATATATACATAATAAATCAGTAAATAATTACTTAGGAGGAAAATTATTATGAAATTAAGAAAAAAAGTTTTGGCTATGGCTTTAGTATCTGCTATGGCTTTATCAATGAGTGCATGTTCAAGCTCAAAGCCTGCAGAAAGTGAAAGTGCCGCACAAACAGAAGCTGCAAAGGATCAGGCAGAAACAGTTGCAGAAGATGCAAAAGCTACAGGTAAGGATTTAAGCGAAGCAAAAGTCGGTATTTCTATTTATAAATTTGATGATAACTTTATGACCTTATATCGTCAGGAACTTGAAAAATATTTAGTTGAAAAGGGCTTCAAAAAAGAAAATATTACTATTCAAGATGGTAAAAATGATCAGGCTGAGCAGACAAATCAGATTAAGAATTTTATAGCTAATAAGGTTGATGTTATGATACTTAATCTTGTTCAAGCTTCTTCAGCTCCAACAATAACCAAGGAAGCTGCAGATGCCGGAATACCTGTTGTTTATATTAATAGAGAGCCGGATGAAGCTGAAATAAATAGATGGGGCAGTGAAAAGGTAAAGGCTACATATGTAGGTGCTGATGCAAGACAGTCAGGAAAATTCCAAGGAGAAATGATAGCTGAATTACCAAACAAGGGTGATATTGATGGAGACGGCAAAGTTAGCTATATAATGATTCAAGGAGATCCTGAAAATGTTGATGCTCAATATAGAACAGAATTTTCTATAAAAGCTTTGGAAGATGCAGGAGTTAAAACAGAGCAATTATTGATGCAAAGAGGAGATTGGGATCAGGCAAAGGGTCAACAAATTACACAAGATGCTCTTACACAATTTGGTAAAAAAGTAGAAGTCGTATTTTCAAACAACGACTCTATGGCACTTGGTGCATTGCAAGCTATAAATGCCGCAAATAGAAAGGTTGGAGAAGATATCTATATAGTTGGTGTTGATGCTCTTGCTGAGGTTTGTCAAAATGTTGCAGACGGCAAGATGACAGGTACAGTATTTAATGATTTCTTGAGCCAAGCTCATACAGCCGGTGATGCTGCTATAGATTTTGTAAGTGGAAAAGATGTTGATACAAAGATTGGTGTCGACTATGTAAAGGTTACAAAGGATAAAGCACTTGAGGTTCTTGAATTAGTAAAATAATAATTTGTTAAAATATTTTAAGTGCTTTATTTATACATAGTTACAACATAATAAATAGAAAAATTGCACTGAAAATATGGGACAGAAAGATAGATTAAAATATCGGGTGTGTCTAATAGGCACACCCATTTTTTTGAAAGGAGTAGCAAATGGCCGAGCAATATAGATTGGAGATGAGTGGGGTGTCTAAAAGCTTTCCCGGTGTTAAAGCCCTTGATAATATATCTCTAAATGTTAGACCGGGTACTGTGCATGCTCTTATGGGTGAAAATGGAGCCGGTAAATCAACATTGATGAAATGCCTATTCGGTATTTATAAGATGGATACCGGAAAAATAAAAGTAGACGGACAAAATGTAAATATTGAAAATCCTGATGATGCTTTGAAAAAGGGTTTAGCTATGGTACATCAAGAGCTTCAGCCTGTACCTGAAAGAAGTATTGCAGAAAATATGTATCTTGGAAGATATCCTACAAAGGGAATAGGACCATTTCATATCATTGACCATGCAAAAATGAATGAAGAAGCAAAAAAATGGCTGGCAGAGGTTAAAATGAATTTTAATCCTAAGTCCTTACTTGGAACACTGTCAATATCACAGATGCAATCTGTGGAAATTGCAAAAGCAGTTTCACAGGGAGCAAAAATTATTATACTTGATGAGCCTACATCATCTTTGACTGATAATGAAGTGGAAGGACTATTTAGAATAGTAAGAGATTTGCGTAGTCGTGGAGTTTCTATTATATATATATCTCATAAAATGGCAGAAATAAGAGAAATTTCAGATGAAATAACAATAATGCGAGATGGTACATATGTAGGTACCTGGGATATGAAGGATATATCAGATTCTGAAATTATAAAGCAAATGGTTGGTCGTGAGCTTTCAAATATATATCCTGAGCGTGGGGACATAAATATAGGTGAAACTATATTGGAAGTTGAAGGTCTTACAAGTATACATGATAATTCCTTTAAGGATTGCAGCTTTAAAGTAAAAAGAGGAGAAATTATAGGATTTGGAGGGCTTGTAGGAGCTCAAAGATCAGAATTAATGGAAGCTATATTCGGACTTAGGGCTATAAAAAGTGGAAGAATAAAGATTGCAGGAAAAGAAGTAAAAATATCAAGACCTGCTAATGCTATAAATAATGGTATTGGAATGATAACAGAGGATAGACGTGGTACCGGTATTTTAGGTTGCTTGTCAATTTCTGATAATGTAGGTATATCATCTCTTGGACATTATTTAAGATTTGGAATTGCACTTGATCATAAAAAAATTAATAATGTTGTTAATGAAAATGTTGCAAAGCTAAGGATAAAGACGCCTAGTAATAAGACACATATACAGTCCTTGTCAGGAGGAAATCAACAAAAAGTTATTATTTCCAGATGGTTGGCAAATAATCCGGATATACTTATTATGGATGAGCCGACTAGAGGAATTGATGTCGGTGCAAAATATGAGATTTATCAGATTATGTTAGATCTGGCTAAAGCGGGAAAAGCTATTATAATGATTTCTTCTGAAATGCCGGAGCTTGTAGGTATGTCAGATAGAATAATTGTAATGTGTGATGGAAAAATCACAGGAGAGCTTAATAAAGATGAGGCTACACAAGAAAGTATTATGAATTTAGCCACAAGATTTAAGTAGGGAGGATTTTAAAATGTCAGAAAATAAAATTATAAATACAAAGCCAAATCTTGATATTAAAAAAATGTTATTAGATAATGGAATTATTATAGTATTACTTATATTAGTGCTTATAACAGGCATATTGAAGGACAATTTCTTTTCATTTAACAATTTAAAAAACATATCAGTAAATACAGCGGCACGTGTTATTATAGCCTTTGGTGTTTCAGGTTGTCTTATAACTAAGGGAACAGATCTTTCTGCCGGTCGTATAGTTGGACTTGCTTCATGTATTGCGGGTACTTTGCTACAAACCATGGACTATTCAGCTAGATTTTATCCAAATTTACCTGAGCTTAATATTTTTATAGTTTTGCTTATTACAGTAGCTATATGTGCTATTTTTGGACTTATTAACGGCTTTATAATATCTTATTTAAATGTTCCTGCTTTTATAGGAACTTTGGGAATGCAGCTTGTAGTTTATGGAATTTGTTTAGTTTATACTAATGCAACACCTATAGGAGGATTTAGACGAGATTATACAAATATAGCTAATGGAGCTTTATTTGGACATTTACCATATTTATTTATAATTGCATTGCTTGTTGGTTTTATTATGTGGTTTATATATAATATGACAAAGCATGGTAAATATATGTATGCCATAGGTGGTAATGAGGCTGCTGCAGAGGTTTCAGGTGTTAATGTTAAGAAGACAAAAATTTGGATTTATATTACAGCCGCTATTCTCTATGCTATTGCAGGATTTTTATTAGGTGCAAAATCAGGTGGTACATCTGTTAATATGGGACAGGGTTATGAATTGGAAGCTATTGCAGCCTGTACTATAGGTGGTGTATCAGTTAATGGTGGTATCGGTAGAATATCAGGCTGTGTAATTGGAGTTTTGGTATTTGAGTTATTAAAGTCTTCAATGCAATTCTTGGGTATAGATACAAACTATCAATACATAGTACAGGGTATAGTTATAGTAGTTGCTATAGCACTTGATATAAGAAAATATATTCAAAGAAAATAATTTTATAAATATAAAAATATAAATATAAATGTAAATATATAAGTATAAAAAATTTTGTTTTATATTATTTTACCCTCTTTATAGACTAAGCTTATAAAGAGGGTATTTTTATAAAATATAAAATTAAAGAACTCATAAATATTAGAATAAATAAATTAAGCTTTATTTCATTGTAGTTTCATCTAAAACTATAGTAAAAGGTCCGTCATTGACCAAGCTTACCATCATATCAGCACCAAATCTACCTTGTTCTACCTTTATACCTAGATTTTTAGCCTTATCTACCATATATTGATAGAGTTCTTCGGCTCTTTTTGGATCCCCTGCTCCTATAAAGCTTGGGCGATTTCCATCCTTACAGCTTGCTAAGAGTGTAAATTGTGATACTAAAAGTAATTCACCATTAACATCATTTAGAGATAAATTTGTTTTACCATTTTCATCTTCAAAGATTCTTAGCTTGATTAATTTATTTAAATATTTATCAACTATAGTTTCGTCATCACTTATAGAAATACCTACTAAAACCATAAGTCCCTTATTGATTTTGCCTAATATTTCATTTTCAACACTAACACTTGCATTTGTTACTCTTTGAATTACTAATTTCATAATATTTCTCCTTTGCTTTATTTAAAAAGAACGAATTTCATAATCAGAAGTATCTATATCTATAGAAAGAATTTTCACTTTATAAGAGATAAGATTATTTATATGAATATCTATAATATCCCCAATTTTATGTCCTATTAAAGCCTTTCCCAGTGGTGATTCTATACTAATTCTATTTTCTAAGGAATTACTGCTTATTGAGCTTACTATTTTGTAGCACTCTTCCTCATCTTCATCCATATTATATATTCTAACAATATTTCCGATAGAAATAGTATCTTTATTAGGATTTTTTTCTATTATATCAGAAAATTTTAATAAGCCTTCCAAATATCTTATTCTACTTTCATTTTGATTTTTTTCCCTTTTGGCGGCATAATATTCAAAATTTTCAGATAAATCCCCAAAAGCTCTGGCTTCCTTTACAGCTTCTATTAATTGAGGTCTTATTTCCAACTTCCTTTTTTCAATTTCTTTTTCAATTTTAAGTACATCTTCTTTTGTAAGTCTTGATTTCATAAATTAAATCCTTTCGTCTGCCATAGGTGGAAACCCACTACCTTCAGG